>DASWRT010000367.1:0-10656 GCA_036403035.1 Allostellaceae bacterium
AGGAACTCGCCGCCGGGCAGGAAAAAGCAGCCGCCAGTTCCTGACCGCGGCTTTTCTCACCGCGGAGAACGCAGAGGATCGCAGAGAGACGCAGAGTTTCGACGTCGCGCGCCGCACGCGCGCGTGGACTTCCTTTGCGAACCTCTGCGTCTCCTCTGCGCCCTCCGCGGTGAGGCATTCCCTTATTCCCGTGTCAGGCGCATCCACACCTGCGTACAGTCCGTGTTAGCGCTAACATCGGGTTGGCCAGGCGCATCTTCGCACCCTCTCCGGCGGCTCAGCCGACCGGCCAGTTGTCGATGAGCCGCGTCCGGCCGAGGCGGGCGGCGGCGAAGATGCGGGCGGGAGACCGGTTACCGCCGCCTTGTGTCCGCACCGGCGCCAGCGTCTCGGCGTCGGCGCACTCGACATACTCGACCGGGCCGAAGCCGGCGGCGCGGAGCGCGTCGCGTGCGGCCGCGAGCGCCGGCTCGATCGGATCGCCCGCGGCGATGCGGCGGGCCGCCTCCGCCAGGGCGCGAGGGAACGCCGCGGCGGCGCGGCGTTCCACGGGCGAGAGATAGGCGTTGCGCGAGGACATCGCGAGCCCGTCCGGATCGCGCACCGTCGGCGCGCCGTCGATCCGCACCGGCATGTCGAGGTCGCGCGCCATCCGCCGGATCACCTGGAGCTGCTGCCAGTCCTTCTCGCCGAAGATCGCGAGGTCGGGGAGGCATTGCAGCAGCAGCTTCGCAACGACCGTGGCGACGCCGGCGAAATGGCCGGGACGGAACGGCGCGCACAATCCCTCGGTGAAGCTGCCGCCGACCGTCACGGTCGTCGTCGAGCCCGGCGGGTACATCTCTTCGACCGTCGGGGCGAAAAGGAGGTGCGCGCCGGCGGCGGCGAGCTTCGCCGCGTCCTCCGCCTCGCGGCGGGGATAGGACGAGAAATCCTCGTTCGGTCCGAACTGGGTCGGGTTGACGAAGATCGACACGACGACACGGTCGCAGGAAGCGAGCCCGCGGCTCACCAGCGACAAGTGCCCTTCATGCAGCGCCCCCATCGTCGGCACCAGCGCCACCGTCCGCCCCTCGGCACGCCAGCCGCGCACCGTCCCGCGCAGCGCCGCGACCGTCCGCGCCGCCGGCAGGGCGTCGCCTCCGGCACCGCCGCCCTTGCCACCGCTCATCCTACCTCCCGCTACCGTCGCCCGCGCCGAACCCGCATAATCCGACCGCTCGTCGGCTGCGCCGCTCGCATAGCGCGCCGCCGCCGGCACGCCAAGTTTTCTTCCGGAGGATGCTCCATGCCGCCGCTCAGCCCTGAAACCGTCGACGCCGCCGCGGAGTGGCTTGCCGCGCAGCTCACCGCCGCCGCCCCGCCGCCCGCCTTCACCAGCGACATGCCGGCCGGGCTGCGGCCGGAGACCGAGGACGACGGGTACCGCATCCAGCGGGCGCTGGAGGCGCGGCTCTCCGAACGCGGCTTCGGTCCGACGATCGGCTGGAAGGTCGGCGCGACGACGCTGGGAACGCAGCGCCTGCTGAAGATGCCCGGTCCCGGCGCCGGGCGCATGTTCCGGGCGAGTGTCGTCGAACCCGGCAGCCGGCTCGACGCGCGCCTCTTCCGGCGGGCCGGGATCGAATGCGAGATCGTGGTGATCCTCGCTCGCGGGCTCGACGCGCGCACCCGCCCGGTGACCCTCGACGAAGCCGCCGCCGCGGTCGGCGAGATGCGCCCGGCGATCGAGATCGTCGACTACCGCTTCGGCGGCGAACTCGGCACGACCGGCGCCCCGATGCTGATCGCCGACAATCTGCTCCACAGCCGGATCGTGCTCGGCGAACCGCCGGACCGCGCGCCCTCGCCGGACGAGCTGCCGTCTCTGGTCGGCGTCACGCTGGCCAACGGCCGCGAGACGGCGCGCGGCACCGGCGCCGACGTGCTCGGCCACCCGTTGCAGGCGGTGGTCTGGCTCGCCAACCGGCTGGGGCAGCTCGGCCGCACGGTCGAGGCCGGCGAGACCGTCATGACCGGCACCATACCGGCGCCGTACTGGCTCGCGCCGGGCGACCGGATCGAGATCCGCATCGACCGGCTCGGCTCCGTCGCCGTCTCGTTCGACGGCTGAGGCGGCGATGACCGACAACGACGCCAGCCGGCGCCTACCCTTCGCCGGCCTGCTCGTCCTCGATTGCGCCACCTTCATCGCCGCGCCCTTCACCGCCGCGATCCTGGCCGAGTTCGGCGCCGAGGTGATCAAGGTGGAGGCCCCGGGAACGGGCGACCCGCTCCGCAAGTTCGGGACACCGACGGCGCGCGGCGGCGACACGCTCGCCTTCCTCTCCGAGGCGCGGAACAAGATCTCGATCACCCTCGACCTGAGAAAGCCCGCCGGGGCCGACCTGTTCAAGCGGCTCGCCGCGCAGGCGGACATCGTCTGCGAGAATTTCCGGCCGGGCACCCTCGACAGATGGGGCCTGTCCTACGAGGAGCTGTCGCGGCGCAACCGCGGCCTGATCATGCTCCGCGTCTCCGGCTATGGGCAGAGCGGCCCGTACCGCGACCGGCCCGGCTTTGCCCGGATCGCCCATGCGGTGAGCGGGCTCACCCACCTCGCCGGCCTGCCGGGCGGACCGCCGGTCACGCCCGGATCGACCTCGCTCGCCGACTACATGTCCGGCCTGTACGGCGTCATCGGCGTGCTCGCCGCGTTGCGGCATCGCGACGTGACCGGCGAGGGACAGGAGATCGACGTCGCGCTGTACGAGCCGGCCTTCCGCGTGCTGGACGAACTCGCGCCCGCCTTCGCCGCGTCCGGCCGGGTGCGCGGCCGGGAAGGACTCGGCACCGTGAATGCGTGCCCGCACGGCCACTTCCAGTGCGGCGGCGACGGGAAGTGGGTCGCGATCGCCTGCACCAGCGACAAGATGTTCGAGCGGCTGGCCGCGGTGATGGGCCGGCCGGAACTGGCGGCGCCGGATCGCTTCCGGACGACGCGCCAGCGCCTCGATAACCGCGCCGAGGTCGACGGCATCGTCGCGGCGTGGCTGGGCGGGCTGACCCGCGACGAGGCGGTGCGGCTTTGCGTCGAGGGCGAGGTTCCCTGCGGCCCGATCAACGATATCGCCGACATCTTCGCCGATCCGCACTACCGCGCGCGGGACAATCTCGTGGCGCTCGACGACCCGGCGCTGGGCGCGGTGACGGTCCCCGGCATCGTGCCGAAGCTGTCGAAGACGCCGGGCGAGATCCGCACGCTCGGGCCGGCGCTCGGGAACGGCAACGACGCCGTCTACCGCGGCCGGCTCGGCCTCGGGGACGACGAGATCGCGGCGCTCAAGGCGGCGGGAGTCATCTGATGCCCGCGCCGCTGGACGTCAGCCCGGAGGTCGCGGCGGCGCTCGCCGCCGGCCGCGCGGCGGTCGCGCTGGAGACGGCCATCGTGACGCACGGCATGCCCTACCCCGGCAACCTCGCCGCCGCCCGTGCCGTCGAGGACGAGGTGCGCAACGCCGGGGCGGTGCCGGCGACGATCGCAGTGCTGGGCGGGCGCATCCGCGTCGGGCTCCCCCCGGACGCTCTGGAGCGGCTGGCGTGCACCGCCGACGTCATGAAGCTGAGCCGCGCCGACCTGCCCTATGCGCTCGCCACCGGGCGGACGGGCGCGACCACCGTCGCGGCGACGATGATCTGCGCGCACTTGGCGGGGATCGCGGTGTTCGCGACGGGCGGGATCGGCGGCGTCCATCGCGGCGCCGATACGACGATGGACATCTCCGCCGATCTCGACGAGCTGGCGCGGACGCCGGTCGCCGTGGTGTGCGCCGGCGCCAAGGCGGTGCTCGACCTGCCGAAGACGCTGGAGGCGCTGGAGACGCGCGGCGTCCCCGTGGTCGGCTACCGTACCGACGAGCTGCCGGCCTTCTGGAGCCGGGGGAGCGGCCTCAAGGCGCCGCTCCGTCTCGACCGGCCGGAGGAGATCGCCGCGCTGCTGCACGCCCAGCGAGCGCTGGGCTATCCCGGCGGCGCGGTCGTCGCCAACCCGCCGCCGAAGGATGTCGCGATCGCGGCGGACGCGGTCGCCGGCTGGATCGACGCGGCGCTCGCCGAAGCCGTCCGGGCCGGCGTCGCCGGCAAGGCGGTGACGCCATTCCTCCTCGACCGCATCCTGCATCTGAGCGGCGGACGCAGCCTCGCCGCTAATGTCGCGCTGGTGCGTAGCAACGCACGGCTCGCCGCCGAAATCGCGGTCGCGCTCGCCTGAGCGCGAGGCCGGTCCCCTCTAGGGCCGGCCGGCGGAAGGCGGACCGCATTCCGCCCCATGCGCGCCGCCGCCCGGCGCAGATTACCAAAAATTAATTGGACGGCCGGGGGAGATCAGCCGGACTGACGCCCTACATCCGAAAGCAGTTCAATAACCGGCGGATCGGCCGCGCACGGCGGCGGCATGGGCCGGACACAGCAATGGGCGAGACTGACATGTCGGAGGGAAAGGCCCGATCCGGCGGGCCAAGGCGCTGGCGCGCCGGGATCGCCGCGACCACGATCGTTGCCGTCGCCGCCGCGACGGGATGCGGGTGGGTCGCGGTGAGGCAAGCCGCGACGGCGGCACCGGCGGCGCAGCAGCAGCAGCAACCACAGCAGCAGACGGTGCCGGTGCAGGCGGCGACCGCCGCCCGTGGCGACGTGCCGGTCTATCTGACCGGCCTCGGCACGGTCCAGGCGTACAACACCGTCACGGTGCGGAGCCGGGTGGACGGCGAGTTGCAGAAGGTCGCGTTCACCGAGGGACAGGAGGTGAAGGCGGGCGACGTGCTGGCGCAGATCGACCCTCGCCCGTTCCAGGCGGCGCTCGACCAGGCCGTCGCGAAGAAGGCGCAGGACCAAGCGAACCTGGAGAACGCCAAGGTCGATCTGCAGCGCTACGCCGAGCTTGCGACGCGCAACTTCGCGACGAAGCAGCAGACCGATACGCAGCGGGCGATGGTCGCCCAGCTCACGGCGCAGATCCAGGGCGATCAGGCTGCGATCGACAACGCCAGGACGCAGCTTGGCTATACCACCATCACCTCGCCGATCGACGGCCGCACCGGCATCCGGCTCGTCGACCAGGGCAACATCGTCCATGCGACCGATGCCGGCGGCCTCGTCGTCATCACGCAGCTCCAGCCGATCTCCGCCATCTTCACGCTGCCGGAAGCGCAGCTGGCCGCGGTGCGCGCGGCGCAGCAGGCGGCCGGAAAGGGCAGCGGCGGCGTGTCCGTGGTCGCGCAGAGCCGCGACGGCAAGACGCAGCTCGCGGAAGGTGCGCTCGCGCTGGTCGACAACCAGATCGACCAAAGCACAGGCACGATCAGGCTGAAGGCGACGTTCCCCAACAAGGACGAAGCGCTGTGGCCGGGGCAGTTCATCAATGTCCGGCTGCTGGCACGAATCGAGCATGGGGCGGTGACGGTGCCTGCCGCGGCGGTGCAGCGCGGACCGGACGGCCTCTACGCCTATGTCGTCGCACCGGACGGAACGGCGCAGAAACGGACGATCGATGTCGGGCAGATCGCCGAGGGAAAAGCCGTCATCGCCAAGGGCGTCGAAGCCGGCGAGCGCGTCGTGACCGCAGGGCAGTACCGAGTTCAGGAGGGCGCACGGCTCGACGTGCGCGATGGCGGCGGCGGCGCAGCCGCCGGCAACAGTACCGGGAGCGGCGACCGTGGTGGTGACGAAACCGCCGCGGCGGCCGGCGCAGGAAGCAGCTCGAAATGAATATTTCCACGACCTTCATCCGCCGGCCGATCGCGACCTCGCTGCTGATGGCCGGCATCCTGCTGGTCGGCGCGGCCGCCTATCCGCTGCTGCCGGTGGCGCCGCTGCCGCAGGTCGACTTCCCGACGATCCAGGTCACGGCGCAGCTCCCCGGCGCCAGCCCGGAGACGATGGCGTCGTCGGTGACGGCGCCGCTGGAGCGGCAGTTCGGGCAGATCCCCGGCGTGTCGCAGATGACGTCGTCGAGCACGCTCGGCAACAGCGCGATCACGGTGCAGTTCGACCTCAACCGCAGCATCGACGCCGCGGCGCAGGACATCCAGACGGCGATCAACGCCGCGGGCGGCCAGCTTCCGAAGAACCTGCCCAGCCCGCCGACCTACCGGAAGATCAACCCGGCGGATTCGCCGATCATGGTGCTGGCCGTCAGATCGGACGCGATACCGCTCACGGAAGTGGACGACATCGCCGAGAACATCCTGGTCCAGCATCTCAGCCAGATCAGCGGCGTCGCCCAGGTCAATATCGGTGGCCAGCAGAAGCCGGCGGTGCGGATCCAGGTCGATCCGGCGAAGATCGCGGCGATGGGCCTGTCGCTCGAAGACGTGCGCAACGTCGCCGCCGTGGCGACCACCGACAGCCCTAAAGGCAGCGTCGACGGCGGAAACCGCACCTTCACGATCTACGACGACGACCAGATCCTGAAGGCCGACCAGTGGAACGACGTGATCGTCGCCTACCGGAACGGCGCCCCTGTGCGCGTCCGCGACATCGGGCAGGCGGTCGACGGGCCGGAGAACGTCAGGCTGGCCGCGTGGTCGCAAGGCCACCGCGCGATCCTGCTGCCCATCTTCAAGCAGCCGGGCGCCAACGTCGTCGCGACGGTCGACGCGATCAAGGCGATGCTGCCGACGCTCCAGGCATCGATCCCGCCCACGGTCAAGGTCGACATTCTGAGCGACCGGACGCAGACGATCCGCGCCTCGCTGTCCGATGTGCAGTTCACGCTGATGCTGACCATCGCGCTCGTCGTGATGGTGATCTTCCTGTTCCTGCGCAGCCTGTGGGCGACGGTGATTCCGAGCATCGCGGTGCCGCTGGCCCTGGTCGGCACCTGCGGGCTGATGTACCTGCAAGGCTACAGCCTCGATAACCTGTCGCTGATGGCGCTCACCATCGCGGTCGGCTTCGTCGTCGACGACGCGATCGTGATGCTGGAGAACATCGTCCGGCACATCGAGGAGGAAGGGCTGAGCCCGATGCAGGCGGCGATCAAGGGCGCCGGCGAGATCGGGTTCACGATCATCTCGATCAGCCTGTCGCTGGTCGCCGTGTTCATCCCGCTGCTGCTGATGGGCGGCATCATCGGGCGTCTCTTCCGCGAGTTCGCGGTGACCGTGACGATGACGATCGGGGTCTCGGTGATCGTGTCGCTGACGCTGACGCCGATGCTCTGCTCGCGCTTCCTCAAGGATCCGCGGCGCGTCCGCCACGGGCGGCTCTACATGGCGTCCGAACGGGCCTTCGACGCTCTGCTCGCCGGCTACCGGCGGACCCTCGACATGGCGCTGCGCCACCACGCGATAACCTTCACCGTGTTCCTGGCGACGCTCGCCGCGACGGGCTGGCTGTTCGTCGAGATCCCGAAGGGCTTCTTCCCGCAGCAGGACACCGGCCTCATCCTCGGCGTCTCCGAGGCGAGCCAGGACGTCTCGTTCCCGGAAATGGCGCGGCGGCAGCGCGCGCTCGCCGACATCGTCGCAAAAGACCCGGCGGTCGAGACCGTCGGCATGGCCATCGGCGGCGGCAGCGGACAGACGCAGAACAACGGCCGCATGTTCATCACGCTGAAGCCGCGCGATGAGCGCAAGGAGTCGGCGAGCCAAGTGATCGACCGGCTGCGCCCGCAGCTCGCCAAGGTCGAGGGCGCCGCCCTGTTCCTCCAGGCGGCGCAGGACATCAATGTCGGCGGCCGGCTGTCGCGGACGCAGTACCAGTACACGCTGCAAGACGCCGACCTCGACGAGCTGAACCAGTGGGCGCCGAAAATTTTCGACAAGCTGAAGACGCTGCCGCAGATCAAGGACGTGGCGAGCGACCAGCAGACCGGCGGCACGACGCTGACGCTCGCGATCGACCGCGATCAGGCGTCCCGTTTCGGCATCCAGCCGCAGCTCATCGACGACACGCTCTACGATGCGTTCGGTCAGCGGCAGGTGACGCAGTACTTCACCCAGGTCAACTCGTACCATGTCGTCCTGGAAGTGCTGCCGGAGCTTCAGAACACGCCGGGCTCTCTGGAGAAGATCTACCTGAAGTCGCCGACGACGGGGCAGCAGGTGCCGTTGAGCGCGCTCGCCAAGTGGACCACGCGGCCGACGACCTTCCTGTCGATCAACCACCAGAGCCAGTTTCCGGCGGTGACGGTGAGCTTCAACCTGGCGCCGGGCGTGGCGCTCGGACAGGCGGTGGACGCGATCCGCGGCGCACAGGCGTCGATCGGCGCGCCGGCCTCGCTGACCGGCGTGTTCCAGGGCAACGCCCAGGCGTTCCAGCAATCGCTGAAGAGCGAGCCCTACCTCATCGCCGCGGCGCTGGTCGTCGTCTACATCATCCTCGGCGTGCTCTACGAGAGCTACATCCACCCGATCACGATCCTGTCCACCCTGCCCTCCGCCGGGCTCGGAGCGTTGGCGACGCTGATGCTGTTCGGCTTCGATTTCAGCATCATCGCGCTGATCGGCGTCATCCTGCTGATCGGCATCGTCAAGAAGAACGGCATCATGATGGTCGACTTCGCGATCGGGGCGGAGCGCAACCGCGGCGTGCCGCCGCTTGAGGCGATACGCCAGGCGTGCCTGCTGCGTTTCCGCCCGATCATGATGACGACGATGGCGGCGCTGCTCGGCGGCGTGCCGCTGATGCTCGGCACGGGAACCGGCTCGGAGATCCGCCAGCCGCTGGGCTATGCGATGGTAGGCGGACTGCTGGTGAGCCAAGCGCTGACGCTCTACACCACCCCGGTCGTCTATCTCTATCTCGATCGGCTTGCCGCCCGGCTCGCCGGGCGGCGGCAGGTGCACGGCGCGCCGGCGGCGAGCGCCGCACCGGCGGAGTAGCCTTCTTCCAGGTTGCGGCGGGCGGGAAAAGGGCGAAAGCTCTCCCGCGGAGGCAGACGCGGAAGCGAGACGGAGAGCGGGATGCGCGCGGCATGGCTGCCGGCCGGCTGCATCGCCGCCGCGCTGTTGCTCGGTGGTGCTGCGGCGCGGGCCGAAGACGCGACGGCAGAGGTCGATCTCGCGCTCGTCCTCGCGATCGACGCCTCCGGGAGCGTCAGCACCGAGCGGTTCCGGTTGCAGCGGCAGGGCTATGCCGCCGCGCTCGAAAGCGGCGAGATGCTGCGCGCGATCGAGACCGGCGCGCACGGCCGGATCGCCGTCACCGTCGTCGAATGGTCCGGAATGGCGCAGCAGGCGCAGGTAACGAACTGGACGCTGGTCCACGACGCGGCATCGGCCGGGCGGCTTGCCGCCGCGGTCGCCGAGCTGCCCCGCCTGTTCGGCGATTCGACCTCGATCGGCAGCGCGATCGCCTTCTCGGTCCGGCTCCTCGCACGGAGCGGCTATCGCGCGACGCGGCAGGTCATCGACGTCTCCGGCGACGGCCGCGACAATAACGGGCTGCCGGCGGCGCCGGCCCGCGACGCGGCGGTCGCCGCGGGGATCACGATCAACGGGCTGCCGATCCTCGACGTCGAGATCGGGCTGGACACCTATTACCGCGAGAACGTCATCGGCGGCCCAGGCGCCTTCGTGATGGTGGCCGACGACATCGGCGCCTTCGCGGCGGCGATCGCCGCGAAGCTGGAGCGCGAGGTGGCGAACACCGACGTGCCGCCACCGCCCCGCGATAGGCCGGAAACCGCGGTGCTCGTCCGGACGGCGAAGGACGGGAGCATGCCGCCGCCGGAATAAAGCGGCGGCACCGGCGTCCCATTTCCGGCCGGTCAATGGCTCCGGCCAATGGCTCCGGAAAGGAGAAATCCGATGACGCGGCTTACCGGAACGTCACGCCTCGCGGCGGCGATCCTCGTCCTGCTGTGCGTCGCCGCCTGCGGATCGATAGACAAGGACAGGAGCGGCGACGACCGCACCGTCCACGTCGAGCCCATGGGCGGAGGCGGCGGAGGCGGGTACTGATCGACGGCCGCAGCGATCACTCGACGGCGATCGGTCCGATGCCGGCGCCGAGCAGCGCGGCGAGGTCGGCGGGGCGGAGCGCGATCTGCAAACCGCGGCGCCCGCCATTCACGACCATCTCGTCGAGACGGTCTGCGCTGGCGTCGATGAAGGTGCGCAGCCGCTTGCGCTGTCCGAGCGGGCTGATGCCGCCGACGACGTAGCCGCTCGACCGCTCCGCCTTGGCCGGGTCGGCGAGGTCGCATTTCTTCGCGCCGGCCGCGGCGGCGAGCGCCTTGAGATTGAGCCGCGCGGCGACCGGGATCACGGCGCAGACCAGCTCGCCGGTGTCGAGCGCGACGACGAGCGTCTTGTAGACGCGCGCCGGATCGATGCCGAGCGCCGCCGCCGCGTGCAGCCCGATCGCGTCGGCGGCCGGGTCGTACTCGTACTCCAGCAGCCGGAAGGCGATCCGCGCCGCCTCCGCCGCCCGCACGGCGGGGGTTCCCTTCGTGCTCACCTGCCCGCTTCCCTCTTCCATTTGCCGCGGCGACCGCGCCGACCACCGGGACGTACGTCAGTAATCGCGCCATGCGGACGGCGCAATGCCAGCCCCCATCGCCGCACGGGCTTAACCAACGGCCGATGAGTCAAGCTCAACAGCCGTTGGTGTAAGGCCCTATCTCAGCCGCGACATCGTTGACGGTCCGCCACGAACAGCCATACAGTGATC
>DASWRT010000368.1:0-19358 GCA_036403035.1 Allostellaceae bacterium
TGCGCGTCAACACGCCGGACGGCTGGTGGCTGTTGCGCGCCTCGAACACGCAGGACGTGCTGGTCGCCCGCGCCGAGGCGCGCAGCGACGACGGTCTCGCACGCCTCAAGGGCCTGCTTGCCGATCAGTTGAAGGCGAGCGGGATCGAGCCGCCCGCCTTCTGATCGTCGCCCCGCCTTCCACCCGGGAGGGCCGCATTTCCCTCCGAGGCGGCTATCGTCCGCGACCGGCCGGCTGATCCGTTCGGATCTGCCGGCCGCGGCCCGTCTTAACCGGACGTTAGGCTCGATTCCTGACAATTACATACAGCTTTAGTCCGGCCTGTCGGGAGGAGACAGCCATGGAATCGCATGCCCCGGTGCCGGCGGACGCGGCGACGCGCGTCGTCGGCGAGATCGCGTTGGAGGCCGGCGCGCTCGGCATCGAACTCGCCGACGTCGCCGGCAAGGTCGACGAGGTGAGCGCGCAGGCGGCGGCGCAGACCTCCGCCTTCGCCGCGCTGAGCGTCGCCGCGCGCGAGATGGGGGACAGCAACGCCAGCATTGCCGCGGCGGTGGCGTCGGCGCAGTCGGTCGCGGCCGATGCCGGGCAGGCGATGACGGAATCGCAGCGCACGATGGCGGAGTCGCTTGCCGCGATCAAGGCGCTGGTCGAGGCGGTGTCGGTCATCGGCGCGGAGGTCGGCGGGCTCGGCGGCGCCCTGAAGCAGGTTGCGGCGGCGGCCGGCAGCATCAACGCGATCGCCCGCCAGACCAACCTGCTCGCCCTCAACGCGACGATCGAAGCGGCCCGTGCCGGCGAGGCCGGCAAGGGGTTCGCCGTGGTCGCCAGCGAGGTGAAGGCGCTCGCCCGGCAGACCGCGGAGGCGACGGCGGCGATCGACGCCACGCTCGCCGAGCTGAGCCAGCGCACGCAGCTCCTCACCGATCGCGCGACGCGCGGCGCCGGCCAGGCCGAGACCGTCCGCACCGGCACGGAGACGATCGGCGGCGTGATCCAGGATGCCGGCCGGGCGATGGCGTCCGTCGATGGCGAGATGCGCCGCATCAGCGACGCCGCAGGCGAGATCGGCACGCGGTCACGGCATTTCCTCGCGACTCTCGACGACATGGCGGCCGGCGTCACGCAGTCGAGCACCAACCTCCAGCATGCGCGCGACCGGGTGAACCGGCTGCTCGGCATCGCCGACACGTTCGTCGGCCTCATCGCGGAGAGCGGCGTCGAAACCGTCGACAGCCCCTTTATCCGGCGCGTCTGCGAGACGGCCGCAGCGGTGTCCGCCACGTTCGAGACGCTGATCGATACGGGCGCGCTGACCCTCGCCGATTTGTTCGACGAGACCTACCGGCCGATCCCCGGCACCAATCCGGAGCAGCATGCGACGCGCTTCCTCGATGCCGCGGATCGCGTGCTGCCGGACTTGCAGGAGCCGGTGCTGGCGATGGATCAGCGCATCGTCTTCTGCGTCGCGATCGACCGGAACGGGTACATTCCGTCCCACAACCGGCAGTTCTCGAAGCCGCAGGGGAGCGATGCGGCGTGGAACATGGCGAACTGCCGCAACCGCCGCATCTTCAACGACCGCGTCGGCCTGGCGGCGGCGCGCAACGTCAAGCCGTTCCTCCTTCAGAGCTACCGGCGCGACATGGGCGGCGGCAACTTCGCCGCGATGAAGGACGTCTCGGCGCCGGTCGTCGTGCGCGGCCGGCACTGGGGCGGCGTCCGCATCGGCTATAAAGCATAGACGGCGCTTCGTCGCGTCGCGTCGCCGCCGCGCCGCCCCCCTTGCCGGAACGTGGCGCGTTTTATACCAACCGCCGATGCCGGTGCTATCGGACGGCGCGGTACGATGCGGCTCTTCGTTTACGGTACGCTTCTCGATCCCGATCTGCGGGCGCTCGTCGCCGGCCGTCCGCTTGCCGCGCGGCCGGCGGTGCTGCGCGGCTGGCGCCGGTGGCGTCTTCGTGGACGGACCTATCCGGTGATCCTTCCCGATGTGCGCGGCGCGGTGGCCGGAGCCGTCATCGAAGGGGTCGATGCCGCCGCGCTTGCCCGCCTGATCGTCTATGAAGGTCCCGGCTACCGACTGCGCCCGGTCCGTCCCCGTCTCGACGGTCACAGAAGCGAGGACATCGAGGCGCTCGTCTTCGTGCCGGCCGTCCGCCGCGCGGTCGCCGGCGCGTGGACCGAACCGGAGTGGCGCCGCCGCCACAGGCGCGCCACCCTCGCCATCCTGCGGCGCGGCGCCTCGTCGTCCGCTCACATTTAAAGCGAGACCGCCATAACGAAAGAGGCCGCCCGGGGGGCGGCCTCTTGTTGCTCGTCGGAAGGGGATGGCTGCCCGTCAGCGCGTCGCGCTGGCGAGTTGCACCGACGCCGAGGGCGGGATGACGGCGCATTGCAGATGCTTCTTCCGCAACAGGCGGCAGGCGTCGCGCGCCTCCTTCTCGCCGAAATTGACGAGGCGGGCACGGAACGCGTGCTCCTTGTCGGTCTTGGCCGGCTTGAGGATCTGTGCGCCTTTCGAGCGGCCGTGCGGCACCTTCGCGGCCGCCGTCGCGATGGCCTTCTCGGCCGCGGCCTGCTTCGAGAACGCGCCGAGCTGGATCGCCCACCGGCGGGTGTCGCCGGCGGCGCGGCGCGGCGCGGCGGCGGCCGCGACCGGCGCAGCCTCGGCGCGGCGGATCGGCGACAGCGCCGACACGACCTTGGCGGCGCGGCCCGCGACCGTCGTGCCGCCCGGCTCGTCGTCATCCTCGTCCGATGCGGCAGCGGCGGAGGTGCTGGCCACCATCGTCGGCGTAAGCCGGTCGGGGCGGTTCGCGAAGGCGGCGTTGAGCAGCTCGGCCATGTGCCGGTCGCGCGAGCGCGCCGATTCGCCGCCCATCACGACGGCGACCAGCCGGCGGTTGTCGCGTACTGCCGAGGCGGCGAGGTTGAAGCCGGAGGCGTTGGTGAAGCCGGTCTTGATGCCGTCCATCCCCTCGAACGCCTTCATGAGGTGGTTGTGTGTGGGGATGACCGCACCGCGGAAGTGGAATTCCCGCGTGCCGAAATAGCGGTACTCATCCGGAAAGTCCCGGTAGAGCGAGAGCGCGAGCGTCGCGAGGTCGCGCGCCGTCGTGTGCTGCGCCGGGTCGGGCAGGCCTGATGCGTTGCGGAAGATGGTGTTGCTCATGCCGAGCTTGTGCGCCTTCAGCGTCATCTTCTCCGCGAAAGCGGTCTCCGAGCCGCCGCTGAGCGCTTCGGCGAGCGCGCAGGCCACGTCGTTCGCCGACTTCGTGACGAGCGCCAGGATCGCCTCGCGCACCGTGATCGAGTCACCGGGTTCGAGCCCGAGCTTCGAGGGGGCGCGGCTTGCGGCATGCGCCGAGATCGGGATTTTCTGGTCCAGGCTGAACTTGCCCGACTCCAGCGCCTCGAAGGTGAGATACAGCGTCATCATCTTGGTCAGCGACGCCGGATAGTTCAGCGCGTCGGCATTGTGCTCCTCGACGATGCGGCCGGTTTCCGCGTCGATGACGATCGAGGCGTTCTTGGCTGCCGAGGCCGTTCCGCACATCAGCGCGGTTGCGAGTGCCGCGGCCGTCGCAAGCTTCGCGGCGCCCACCCCCGCGGGACGCCACCATTGCGTAAAGCGCTTCACGCCATCTCCCCTTATGTTCTGCGCGTGCGCGAAAAAGTTAATCCACCATAGATTAAAAAAGTGTGGATTCCATGTCTACGGTTTCGTTCGTATTTACCATCATTCTCTATCTCCGGACGGGATGCACCGAGAATCTCCTTGGTTTCATTCATCATCCTTTAGAATCGTAAAAGTTGTATACTGAGCCGTGGCCTCGACAACCGCGGACAGTCCATTTTGCTGCGGTGCACAATTTCCGTTGAAAGATACGCCGTACCGGCTTATCTTCAAAATGCTGCGATGCAACATGAAATTCGGTGCGTCGCAGCGGAACGGGTCTGGCCATCGCAGACGGTCGAACGAGGGGAAGAGGACATGGCACGAAAGAAGGAGCCGGTGGCCGGAGCGGCGGTCGCGGCGACGGCGGCGAAGCGGAGCGCGGCGGCTATGGCCGGCGTGCCGCTCTACGGTTACGCGGAGATCGTCGATCTCGCCCCTGGCCACATCGAGGCGGCCGTGCAGGCGAATGCCGCGCTGGCGAAGGCGCTGGAGCAGGCGAACAAGGAGCTGATGGGGCTCGCCCAGAGCTCGATGGAGAACGCGACGAACGCCGCGAAGGCGCTGTTCGGCGCAAGGACGCTGAGCGACGTGGTCGCCGTCAACAGCAGCTACGCGAAGTCGACCTTCGACACGCTCGTCGCCGGCTCGGCAAAGCTGTCGGAAATCGGCGCCGAGGCGGCACAGGCGACCCTGCGGCCGATCAACGCCCGCGTCCAGGCGACCTTCAAAGCCTTCGGCAATCCGCTGGCGACCGCCGCTGCCGCCTGATCCGGCCGCGCAGGCGCCGGATCATGCTGGTGATCGAAGCCCGGCTTTGGCGGCCGGGCTTTTTCATTGCGCGTACATCGGTCGTTAACCATGTCGCAATATTATGGCTGCCGGCGTCGCGGCGCCGTTCGTGAAAGTGGGACCGAAGACCCGAGAAATCGCATCAAAGCGCGAAAGGGTCTTTTCGCAGCCGTCGCCGACCCAATATCATACTCATGAGAAACTGCCCGGTAGCGTCGATTCCGATCTGAGATGAGCGATCCCGGCAAGCGCGGAGATGAAGGACCAGCGACCGGCGTAATCGTCAAGGCCAAGCCGAAGACGAAGAAGCCGTCGATGTACAAGGTCTTGATGTTGAATGACGATTACACTCCCATGGAGTTCGTCGTCCACATTCTTGAGCGGTTTTTTGCGAAGAGCCGCGAGGAGGCGACACGCATCATGCTGCATGTGCACCGGCGCGGTGTTGGTATCTGCGGTGTTTACACCTACGAAGTTGCGGAGACGAAGGTCACGCAAGTGATGGACTTCGCCCGGCAGCACCAACATCCGCTGCAATGCACTTTAGAAAAAGAGTAGAATGGTACCACTGGAAAGGGTGCGTGAGGACAAGTGACCGACCCCTTCGAGACCGGAAAGGATTAGGCGAGAGTGCTGTCTCGTAACCTTGAAAAGACGCTCCACCGAGCTCTTGCCTATGCCAACGAGCGGCGTCATGAGTACGCCACGCTTGAGCACCTCCTTCTCTCCCTGACCGAGGACCAGGACGCCCTCGCGGTGCTGCGCGCCTGCACGGTCGACCTTGAGAAGCTGCGCCGCGATCTGCTGAATTACGTCGACAACGAGCTGTCGAACCTCGTCTCCACCCACGTCGAGGACGCGAAGCCGACCGCGAGCTTCCAGCGCGTGCTTCAGCGCGCGGCGATCCACGTCCAGTCGTCGGGACGCGAGGAGGTGACCGGCGCGAACGTCCTCGTCGCGATGTTCGCCGAGCGCGAGAGCCACGCGATCTATTTCCTGCAGGAGCAGGACATGACGCGGTTCGACGCGGTGAACTACATCTCGCACGGCATCGCTAAGGCGCCGGGCCGCTCCGAGACGCGCCGCGTCCAGGGCGCCGACGAGGAAGAGGGCGGCCGCGGCGGCGCCGGCGGCGAGAAGGGCCAGAAGCGCAGCCACGACGCGCTCGACGCCTACTGCGTCAATCTCAACAAGAAGGCGAAGAGCGGCAAGATCGATCCGCTGATCGGCCGCGAGTCCGAAGTCGACCGTACCGTTCAGATCCTCTGCCGGCGGTCGAAGAACAACCCGCTCTATGTCGGCGACCCCGGCGTCGGCAAGACGGCGATCGCCGAGGGTCTGGCGCGCCGCATCGTGCAGCGCGAGGTGCCCGAGGTCCTGCTCAACGCCACGATCTTCGCGCTCGACATGGGCGCGCTGCTCGCCGGCACGCGCTATCGCGGCGACTTCGAGGAGCGGCTGAAGGCCGTGCTCTCCGAGTTGGAGGCGCAGCCGGGCGCGGTGCTCTTCATCGACGAGATCCACACCGTGATCGGCGCCGGCGCCACCAGCGGCGGCGCGATGGACGCGTCGAACCTGCTGAAGCCGGCGCTCGCCAGCGGCGCGATCCGCTGCATCGGCTCGACGACGTATAAGGAGTACCGCAACTACTTCGAGAAGGACCGGGCGCTCGTCCGGCGCTTCCAGAAGATCGACGTCAATGAGCCGACGGTCGAGGATTCGATCAAGATCCTCCGCGGGCTCAAGCCGTACTACGAGCGGCACCACAAGGTCCGCTACACGGCCGACGCGCTGCGCGCCGCGGTCGAGCTGTCGCACAAGTACATCGGCGACCGCAAGCTGCCGGACAAGGCGATCGATGTGATCGACGAGACCGGTGCGGCGCAGATGCTGGTGCCGGAGAACCGCCGCCGCAAGACGATCACGGCGAGGGAGGTCGAGACCGTCATCGCGACGATGGCGCGGATCCCACCGAAGAGCGTCAGCCGCGACGACAAGGAGGTCCTGAAGAACCTGGAGCGCGACCTGAAGACGATGGTCTTCGGCCAGGAAAAGGCGATTGACGCGCTGACTGCCGCGATCAAGCTGGCGCGTGCCGGCCTCCGCGATCCGGAGAAGCCGATCGGCTCCTACCTGTTCTCGGGCCCGACCGGCGTCGGTAAGACCGAGGTGGCGCGCCAGCTCGCCCGCACGCTGGGAATCGAGCTGACCCGCTTCGACATGTCCGAGTACATGGAGCGGCATACCGTGTCGCGCCTGATCGGTGCGCCGCCGGGCTATGTCGGCTTCGACCAGGGCGGCCTGCTGACCGATGCCGTCGACCAGCATCCGCACTCGGTGCTGCTGCTCGACGAGATCGAGAAGGCTCACCCGGACCTGTTCAACATCCTGCTTCAGGTGATGGACTACGGGAAGCTGACCGACCACAACGGCAAGATCGTCGATTTCCGCAACGTCATCCTGATCATGACGACGAACGCGGGCGCGGCCGAGCTTTCGAAGCCGGCGATCGGCTTCGGCAGCGAGGTCCGCGTCGGCGAGGACGAGGAAGCGATCAACCGGATGTTCACGCCGGAGTTCCGCAACCGGCTGGACTCGGTCATCTCCTTCGCGCCGCTGTCGCCGGAGACGATCGGCCGCGTCGTCGACAAGTTCGTGCTGCAGCTTGAGGAGCAGCTCGCCGACCGCAACGTCACGATGGAACTCGACGAGGGTGCCCGCCAGTGGCTCGCCGAGAAGGGATACGACCGGCTGTTCGGCGCGCGTCCCCTCGGCCGCGTCATCCAGGAGCACATCAAGAAGCCGCTCGCCGAGGAACTGCTGTTCGGCGTGCTCGCGAAGGGCGGCACCGTCCGCGTCACCCGCAAGGACGACGGCAGCGGCCTCGCCTTCGAGTGCAAGGAAGGCGTCGTGGCGCCGCCGGCGAAGGAGCCCGAGCTGGTCGAATAAGCTTCCGCGGCAATCCGGAAGCGATCGAAGGCGGGCAGGGGAAACCCTGCCCGCCTTTCTTTTTGACGTGTCGCGGCAATTACCTCGATAACCCCGGCGCCAATCCGTGCCGCCCGAGCAACGCGCCGAGCACGAGAAGGGCACGAAGGTAGCGCTCCTGTGCGTCCGCCGGGGGCGGCCGGGCAGTCCGCTGCGACGACGTTCCCGCCGTAGGGGCGGCGCCGGGCGGACCGCCGCTCTCAACTTGTTCCGCCACCACGGATTGCGGCCTTTGCGCCGGCCACCACATCCACGGATAGGAGGCGGCGCCGATCGCGGCGGCGGTTACCCCGGCAGCCGCCGCTACACGGATGCGGCCGGGGCGCAGCCGGCCGGTAAGCCTCCGCGACCGGCTAGGCGTTGCGCAGCGCCGCTTCCAGGTCACGCAGCCGCCATGGCTTCGGAAGGAACACCGCGTCGCCCGTCCCGGCGCCGGCCGCCAACCCCGAGGTGAGCACGATGCGGAGATGCGGCCGCATCTGCCGCGCCGTCTCGGCAAGCTCGACGCCGCTCATGCAGGGCATGCAGAGGTCGGTGAGCAGCACGCTGATGTCCGGCTCGCCGGAGAGGATGGCCAGCGCGTGCCGGCCGTCGCCCGCCTCGATCGGCTCGAAGCCGAGTTCGGCGAGGTAGTTGGCGGCAAGCTCACGGGTGGGCGGGTCGTCATCGGCAACGAGCGCGAGCGGACGGCGGCATGTCATGGGAAGGCTCCGGCATCGAGAGGCGGAGGAGCGGCAGCACCGGGGGCGGCGAGAGCGGCTGTGCCGCCTCGCCGCGAGCGCGACGCTAACGAGGGCTGACGGTCAGGCAGGCGACGTCATGGCGTTTCAGCGCATTGCAGAGCCGGTCGGCGCCGCCGCGGTCGTGGAACCCGCCCGCTTGCACGCGGAACACCGGACCCGCGCCGTCGAGTACCGCCCGCGACGTCGTCGGCCTGAGGCTTCCGAGCAGGTCGGGGTGAGCCTGCTTCAGCCGGCCCCACGTGTCGTTCGCCGCGGCCTCGCTGCGTACGGCGGCAAGCTGGATGCGCCAGCCGCCTGCCGCGGTCGCCGGTGCCGCCGCCCGTGGCGCGGGCGCACCGGCCGGCGTCGGCTGCTTGCGCCCGCCGGATGCGCTTGCCGCATGCGTCGCCGCTGCAGGCTTCGCCCCCGCAGGCTTCACCGACGACTTGCCAGCGGCAGCGGAGGCGGCGGCCGCCGGCTCGCTTGCGGACGGCTCGGTCACCGCCGCTGCCGCGGCGGCAGTGTCCGCGGCGGCGGCGGCTTGCGCCAGCTCCGGCGTCTGCGTCCACCGCGTCGCGGCCGACAGCGGCATCAGCCCGGTCGTGATCCGCCCCGTTCCGACGCCGGCATCAAGAACCGCCGCGTTTTTTTCCGTCGGCGGCGGCGATACGCCAAGCGATAGGCCGGTAGCGGGCGCCGTCCTCGGCTGCGGCGGCGTCAGTTCGATAGGAGCGGCGGCGGTAGCCGCTTGCGGCTCGGCGAGGATCCGCTCGGCCGGTTGCTGCACCGTCGAGAAGTGCGCGGTGAGCGCGGCGGTGCCATCGTGCTGCGGCAGCGTCGGCGATGAGTCGTGATGGCCGATCGCCGAGAGGGCTGCCGTCGCGGCGCCCGCGATCAGCACGCCGCCGAGGATGTGACGGCCGCGCAGCCGCCGGCGGCTGGTGAACAGTCGCCGTCTCGGCGACAACTCCATCGTGTCCTCGAAAGTGCTCATGGTTTCGCTCCTGGTCGGGTGCTGAAGGGACCGGACGACATGGTCCGGCCGGTGCGGAGAAAAGAGATGAGACCTGTGGTTCCGGGCCGGCACGCCCCGCCGCGGCGCTCACCAGACCCACCATGTGCGCGACGTCCTGGTGTCGACATGGACGAAGCCGGCGCCGGGATAGCATCCGATTCCGCCGGCGCCGGCGGCGAACGCGGCACGCCGCAGCGTGCCGGCGCCGACGCCGGGAATGCGGATGTCCGCCGCCTTGCCCTGAAGATGGAAGCTGTGCTTTGCGGCGCGGCGGCCTTCGCGGCGCAGCCGTGCGTTCGTCTCGGGCGTGCGGTAGCCGGACATGAGTTCGACCGGCCCGGGGTGGCCGAGGCGCTCGGAAATCCGATGCAGCACGTCGAACAGCGCCGGATCGATCGGAACCGTGCGGTCGACGTGATAGTCGCGCATCAGCCAACCGAGATCCGCCGTCGCGTCTTCGATGTACGCCCCGTCGGCCCAATAGACATCGCGGAAGCTTTCGCCGGTATGCGGGTT
This sequence comes from Allostellaceae bacterium, assembly GCA_036403035.1. Classification (GTDB taxonomy): domain Bacteria; phylum Pseudomonadota; class Alphaproteobacteria; order ATCC43930; family CGMCC-115725; genus DASWRT01. The sequence goes on from DASWRT010000368.1 coordinate 9,716, forward strand.
GACGACGTGCAGCCGGCGGACGCCTGCGCCGCTGCCGCCCCGAGTTGCCGTCATCGACGCTGACGCCGGGCTCGGCACGGCACCGGCGGCGGCCATGGCCGCGAGTCCGAGGCCGAGCATCGAGCGGCGGCTTGGACGGGGACCGCTGGCACGGTAATCGTTCTTGGGACCGACGAACCTCATGTTCTCCTCTCATGGCCCCGCCATCCGGCGGGCAAGCCGTTCCCGTCGCCGATGCGCCGGGGAGCATCGGTCGGCCGGTGGTGTCTTCAGGAATGAATGATGGACGCGGTGCGCGGTGCTGGTGCGCCCGCGCGCCCGCTCCGGTCAGGTCCGGCGTATGATCAAACAGGGCACGCGCTCGCGACGAAGCGCGCGGCAGAAGTCTGCGGCCTCTTGGAGCCGGGCGAACGGCCAGGCTTGGACGTGCCAGACCGCGTCCGCCGCGGCCGGCGCCGCACCGGCAGAAGCGGCGGCGGCCGGCGGCGTGCCGTCACGGACGAGCGGCGGATCCTCCGCGACGCCGGCGAGCCGGGCAAGCAGCTCGGGGTGGTTCTCGCGCAGCTCGCGCCACCGCCGGCAGGCCTCCTCCCGGCTGCCGGCCGACACGACGCGGATGCCGAACACCGGCAGCGCGGGCCGTGCGGGCCGTTCCTCCGTTGCGGCCGTGGTATTGGCTCCCGCCGCCGCGTCTGCGTTGCCGCGATCCGTCGTCCGGCGACCGGCAACGAACGGAAAGTTCGGCGAGGAGGAGAGGGCGCATTCGGGTCGAAGCGATATCGACGAGACCTGCGGAACCATCGTGACCTCCCAAATCCTGCGCATTTCGGCGCGTACCGGACCGTCCGCCGTCTCCCTGAAACGGACGGCCGTCCAAAAAGGCAGCCGGATCATACGAAGTGATTGATTGCTCTAACAAAGCGTCGCAAGTAACTGGAAATAACTAGATTTACGCGCTTCGTGATTCAAAGCTACAGCCGACCGAATCGATCTGTCTATCGGTTAAAAAATTGAAAATCGCGATGCAGCGAACCAACCGCGTTCGCTGGTGCCGGAAAAGCACGCGGCGCCGTTGGGTTTCGGTTGCCGGCGATCACGGCTTGACAACCCGTGTCGGATTTGACGTTCCGCCGGTCCGGCCGCGCTCGATGCGTCGTCAGACGATTCCGCTGATGATGGGGCATGCGAGCGGCCGGTTTAGGCCGGCGATTCGGGATCCCTGTGCCGTCGACATCGCCGTGAAAGCGTTCGCACGTCGACGGCAGGAACGGCCACGACGACACCACTTTCGTCGTTCCGACAGGTTCATGCTTCCGACAGGTTCATGTTAACGTCGCCGCGCCCTGCTGCCATGCGAAGCGGAAAGCATGGACCGGCTTGTCGGCATTGGCCGCCGCGACGCACTGACCGGTCTGCGGCAGACGCAGAGCACCTTTCCTTTCCTTCGACGCGGCTGGGATTTCACGGATCGCTGTGCTTCAGTCGTTAATGAAGAGTTGATACAGGAACAAGCGAAGCGGGAAGCGGCATGGACGACGTCCGGAACGATATGAACGAGTGGGCCCTGCGGAAATTCGGTATCGGCCAGCCGGTGCCCCGCGCCGAGGATCCGACGCTGGTGCGTGGCGAGGGCCGCTACTCCGACGACGTTAACCTCGACGGGCAGGCGCATGCCGTCGTCGTGCGCAGCACCTACGCCCACGGCGTCATCCGCGGCATCGACGTCGACGCCGCGCGCGGGATGCCGGGAGTCCTTGCGATCTATACGGCCGCCGATCTCGACGCCGCCGGCTACGGCATGCTGAAGTGCAATGTGCCCTTCACGAACCGCGACGGCTCGCCGATGCGGAAACCGCCGCGGCCGGCCTTCGCGCGCGACCGCGTCCGCTTCGTCGGCGACCCGCTGGCGATCGTCGTCGCCGAGACCGTGGCGCAGGCGCGCGAGGCGGCCGAGGCGGTGATGCCCGACATCGAGACGCTGCCGGCGGTCACGTCGGCCCGCGAGGCCGCCGCGCCGGGCGCGCCGCTTCTCTACGACGAGGCGCCGGGGAACGTCGCGCTCGATTACCATTATGGCGACAGCGCGGAGGTCGACGCGGCGTTCGCGGCGGCGGCGCATGTCGTCCGGCTGCCGCTCGTCAGCAATCGCATCGTCGTCAGCGCGATGGAGCCGCGTTCGGCTGTCGCCGTCTACGGTCCCGAAGCCGACCGGTGGACGTTCCGTGCCGGCTGCCAGGGCGTGTTCGGATTGCGCAACCAGCTCGCCGACATTCTGGGCGTCCCGCCCGGGAACGTGCGCGTGCTGACCGGCAATGTCGGCGGCTCGTTCGGCATGAAGGCCGCGGCCTATCCCGAATATGTCGGACTGCTGCACGCCGCCCGCGCGCTCGGCAGGCCGGTGAAATGGACCGACGACCGCTCCGGCAGCTTCCTGTCGGACTCGCACGGCCGGGGCACCGAGTACGAGGCCGAGCTGGCGCTCGACGCGGACGGGAACTTCCTCGCCGTGCGTGTCGCGAGCTACGCCAATGTCGGCGGCTACCTGACGCCGGTGACGCCACTGATGATGACGCTCAACATCGTCAAGAACGTCGTGAGCGTCTATCGGACGAAGCTGGTCGAGGTCTCGGTGACCTGCGCCTTCACCAACACCAGCCCGGTCGGAGCCTATCGCGGCGCCGGACGGCCCGAGGGCAACTACATCATGGAGCGGCTGATCGAAGCCGCCGCGGCCGAGACCGGCATCGACAGCGTCGAACTGCGTCGCCGCAACCATATCCGCCCGGAGGAACTGCCCTACCAGGCGCCGTCCGGCATGAGCTACGACAGCGGCGACTTCACCGCGGTCCTCGACCGCGCGCTGGCTGCCGCCGATTGGGACGGTTTCGCGCGGCGCCGCGAGGAGAGCCGCGCGCGGGGCCGGCTGCGTGGCCGCGGCATCGGCAGCTATCTTGAGGTGACGGCGCCCGCGAACAAGGAGATGGGCGGCATCCGTTTCGAGGCCGACGGCACGGTGACCATCATTACCGGGACGCTCGATTACGGCCAGGGCCACGCGACGCCCTTCGCCCAGGTGCTGAGCGAGCGGCTCGGCGTCCCGTTCGAGCGCATTCGCCTCCTCCAAGGCGACAGCGACGAGCTGCGCGCCGGCGGCGGCACGGGCGGGTCCCGTTCGATCTCGGCCAGCGGCACGGCGATCGTCGAAGCGAGCGAGCAGGTGATCGAGCGCGGTCGGCAGATCGCCGGCCACGTGCTGGAGGCAGCCGCGGCCGACATCGAGTTCGCCGCGGGACGCTTCACGATCGCCGGCACCGACCGCTCGATCGGGATCATGGAGCTGGCCGACCGGCTGCGCTCCGGAATAGTCGCGCTGCCGCCCGACCTGCCGTCGTCGCTGGACGTCGCGCATGTCAGCGACGGGGTGCCGTCGTCCTTCCCGAACGGCTGCCATGTCGCCGAGGTCGAGATCGACCCGGATACCGGAATCGTCGAAATCGCCGGTTACGCCTCGGTCAACGATTTCGGAACGCTGGTAAACCCGCTGCTGGTCGAGGGGCAGGTCCATGGCGGCGTCGTGCAGGGCATCGGCCAGGCGCTGATGGAGCGGACGGTGTACGACGCGGACGGTCAGCTCCTCACCGGGTCCTACATGGATTACGCCGTGCCGCGCGCCGGCGACGTGCCGCTGGTGGAATTCGCCAGTCACCCGGTGCCGGCGCGGACCAACCCGCTCGGCGTCAAGGGATGCGGCGAGGCAGGCTGCGCCGGTTCGCTGCCGGCGGTGATGAACGCGGTCGCCGACGCGCTGCGCGAGGCGGGCGTGCGGCATATCGACATGCCCGCGACGCCGCTGCGCGTCTGGCAGGCGATCGAGGAGGCGAAGAATCAACCGGCATCGGGCCGCTGAGCTTGTCTCGTCGGCCGTCGGCGGAACCCCGCTCAGTGCCGGTCAGTGCGAATTGCACGCGGATTTGGAAACGCTGACGCGGGTTCCCCCAACCCCTGCCGCAAGGGGGGAAGAGAGAAAAACTGAACGCTTTCATAGCCCTCCCCCCTTGCGGGGGGAGGGGTGGGGTGGGGGACTCGGCGCGCTGCCGAACTGCCCGTTGCAGGTTCGATCGCAACCGGCGCTGGCGGTAAAACGGGTACGTCGCAAAGCGCCGCCGCCGGCCGGTCGCGGCGCTGGCTGTCTTTCTCTCGCGATGCTCGTGACGAGCGCTCCGCGGGATTTATAATGAACTGACATGATCTAAAAACCAGATATTATCGATCACTTAAAACCATTGTTCGTGGTTTTCACCTTAACATAACTTACCCAAATGATGGAGGTGTGATGGAGCAGGCGCACGCGGCGGTCCGTACCCGTCAGGATAGCAGCGCCGATCCGGGTGTGTGGCGAGCGACGCTCTCGGGGCTTTGCGCCAGTCTTGTCGGTCTCGGCATTGCCCGTTTCGCCTACACGCCGTTGATCCCGGCGTTGATAACCGAGGGCTGGTTCACGCCGTCCGGTGCAGCCTATCTTGGCGCCGCCAACCTTGCCGGCTACCTTGCCGGCGCGATCCTCGCGCGCCCGATGGCGGCGCGCAGCTCGGCCGTCGCGATGCTTCGGGCGACGATGCTGCTGGTGAGCGTGGCCTTCTTCGCCTGCGCGTTTCCTCTTTCCTTCCTGTGGTTCTTCATCTGGCGCTTCGCGTCCGGGTTCTCCGGCGGCGTCCTGATGGTGCTGGCGGCGCCGACGGTGCTGGCGAAGGTGCCGGCGTCGCGTCGCGGCATTGCCGGCGGCGCCATCTTTACCGGCGTCGGGCTCGGCGTCGCGGCGTCGGGCACGCTGGTGCCGATCCTGGTCAAGGCGGGCGGACTGCCGACGACGTGGTTCGGTCTGGCCGGACTCGCGCTCGCGCTGACGCTCGTCGCCTGGGGCGGCTGGCCGCGCGAACCCGCGCCGGCGCAGGGCGCCGCCGCCTCGCCGGCCAGCACGGACCGGCACCGCACCGGCCCGGCGCTCAAGGCGCTCTATGCCGAGTACGGGCTGCACGCGATCGGCCTCGTGCCGCACATGGTTTTCTTCGTCGACTACATCGCCCGCGGCCTCGGTCAGGGGCTTGAGACCGGCGCGCGATACTGGGTGTTCTTCGGCCTCGGTGCGATGGCGGGCCCGATGCTGGTCGGATATCTGGCCGATCGCGTCGGCTTCGGGCCGGCGCTGCGCCTCTGCTTCCTCGTGGAGGCCGTCGCCGTGATGCTGCCCGCCGCCACCACGAACCCCGTATGGCTGATCGTATCCGCCGTCGTCGTCGGCGGGTTCACGCCCGGCTTCGTGCCGCTCGTGCTCGGCCGCGTCGGCGAGCTGGTGGCGCATGACGTTGCCGCGCAGAAGGCGGCATGGAGTGCTGCGACCACCGCCTTCGCCGTCGTTCAGGCCGCCGCCGCCTACGGCCTCTCCTACATCTTCGCGAACACCAACGGGTACGTGCTGCTGTTCGAGATCGGCGCGGTCGCGGTGGTGCTCGCGTTGCTGACGGATCTCGTCGTCACCGCCGGCGCCGCTGCCGGCGCCCGGCGTCAGCCTGTCGTCGGAGCCGGCGGATGATCGCCCGGACCGCGGCCGCAACAGGGACGGAGATCCTCGTTCGGTTTTTTCTTACCCGCATGAACCACGCCGGAGGAAGTGCATGCCGTTCCAAACGGTTCTGACCCAGCGCTTGAATCTCGCCCACCCGATCATCCAGGCGCCGCTCGCGGGCGGCGGCGATACTCCGGCGCTCGCGGCCGCGGTATCCAATGCCGGCGGCATCGGATCGGTCGGCGCCGCCTACTCGACGCCGCAACAGATCGGCGAGATGTCCCGCGCGGTACGGGAGAAGACCAACAAGGCGTTCGGCATCAACCTGTTCGCTCCGTTGCAGCCGCCCAAGCCGCCGGAGAATCCCGCGCCGGCGCTGGAGCGGCTTGCGCCCTATTATGCCGAGCTGGGCCTGCCGGCGCCGACGATGCCGGCGACGGCGCTGCCGTCCGGCGCCCCGTTCGACGACCAGTTCGCCGCCTGCCTTGAGAGCGGCGCCTCGGTGTTCAGCTTCACCTTCGGCATGGTGCCGGGGGACGCGATCCAGGCGGCGAAGAGCCGCGGCATGTTCGTGATGGGCACCGCCACCACCGTCGACGAGGCGGTCGCGCTGGAGCGGGCGGGCGTCGACGCCATCGTCCTCCAGGGCAGCGAGGCGGGCGGACACCGCGGTACGTTCGGCGGAGATTTCGACACGGCGATGGTCGGGACGATGGCCCTGGTGCCGCAGGCGGCCGATGCCGTCAAGGTGCCGGTGGTCGCGTCCGGCGGGATCATGGACGGCCGCGGCATCGCCGCCGCGCTGGCGCTCGGCGCGTCAGCCGTGCAGATGGGCACCGCCTTCCTGACCTGCACCGAGGCCGGCACCAGCGAAGTCTATCGATCCAAGCTCCTCGGCGCCCGCGAGCACGAGACCCGCATCACGCGCGCCTTCTCCGGCCGCCCGGCGCGCGGCATCATCAACCGCTTCATGACCGAGATCGAGACGCCCGGCGCGCCGCCCGAAGCGATCCTGCCGTTCCCGATCCAGAACTCGCTGACCCGGCCGTTGCGCAATGCGGCGGCGAAGGCCGGCAACGCCGAGTTCCTGTCGCTCTGGGCGGGGCAGGGGGTCCGCATGGCGCGCAGCCAGTCCGCGGCGGAACTGATCGAGACGCTCGTCGCAGAGACCGAGGCGGCGGTCCGCCGCCTTAACGCGCTGCGCTAGGACGCGGCGAATCATCATCGCGGCCGGCGAGCGTCGCTCGCCGGCCGCCCCGTCGACTGTGCCGGACCGGGCAGGACGCCTGGTGCCGGTTTTCCGTTCCTCTTGGAAGCATTAAAAATCATTAACTATCAGCTTCCGTGGCATCGACATACAAAAAGCCGTATAAGCTTACCGAAAGCGATGCCGACAAACCTGCGCGTTTGTTCGAGCGCTCAAAAAGGGACGGGAGGAAAGCATGACGGACGGGAAGACGATTTCGCGGCGGCGCGCCGGTTTCCAGGCGCGATCGGGCGGCCTTGCGGCGGTGGCCGCTGCTGCTGCGGCGCTTGGCGTCGCCACCGCGGCGGCGCAGGCGGCGGAGCCGATCAAGATCGGCGTGATCGGCGAAGAATCGTCCGTCGCCGGCGCATCGATCACCAAGGCCGCTGTCATGGCGGCGGAGGACATCAACGCGCACGGCGGCGTGGATGGCCGCAAGGTCGAGGTCATCACCTACGACGACCATTCCTCCGCGGCGGACGGCGTCCGCGCCTTTCAGCGCGCCGTCAACCAGGACAAGGTCAACGCCGTCATCGCCAGTTACATCAGCGAGGTCGCGCTCGCGATCGAGCCTTGGGCGGCGCGGCTGCACATGCCGTTCATCACGCCAGGCGCGGCGAGCAACGAGATCTCGAAACGCGTGCACGACGACTATGCGCACAACAAGTACACGTTCCACGGCTGGCTGACGTCGGCGTTCATCGCGCAGTCGATCTGCGACTACACGAAGGACATCCTGGTCGACAACTTCCATATGAAGTCGGCCGTAGTGATGAGCGAGGACGCCGCCTGGACGACGCCGCTCGACGCGCAATACCTCGAATGCCTGCCCAAGGTCGGGCTGCAAGTCCTCGACCATATCCGCTTCAATCCCGACACGACCGACTTCAGGCCGATCTTCAACCAGATCGAGGACAAGCACCCGGACGTCATCATCACCGGAATCAGCCACGTCGGCGTTCAGCCGACGGTGCAGTGGCAGCAGCAGCAGGTGCCGATCCCGATGGTCGGGCAAAGCTCCCAGGCGACGACCAGCACGTTCTGGAAGGATACGAACGGCGCCGCCGACGGTGTCATCACGGCGACGGCCGCGGCGCCCGGCGTCGCACTGACCTCCACCACCATCCCGTTCACCGACGAGTACACGAAACGGAACGGTGTTTCACCGGCCTATGACGGCTACTCGACCTACGACATGGTCCACATCATCGCCGAAGCGGTGAAGAACGCCGGCTCGACCGATCCGGACAAGATGGTCGATGCGCTGGAGAAGACGGATTATGTCGGCACGATGGGACGCATCCAGTTCTACGGCAAGGATGACAAGTACACGCACGCGATGAAATACGGGCAGGGGCTCGTCACCGGCGTCGCTATACAGTGGCAGAACGGCAAGCAGATGTGCCTCTGGCCGTCCGACAAGGCCAACACGAAGATCGCCTTCCCGTCCTTCATCAAGGTCCCGCAGCAGGCCTCCGCGCAGTAACGGCGCAGGCCGGACGAACCGGCGGCGGTGCGGGCGCGGTCCGACGGGATCGCGGCCGCTTCGCCGCCCATCGACTGCTTGGGGTATGTCCGGCGGCTTGCGCCGGACGAAGGGGCGGGTATGCGCTGGCTTCAAATCCTGATCGACGGCTTCGCCATCGGCTCGCTGTACGGGCTTGGCGCGGTCGGCTTCACGCTAATCTTCGGCGTCTCTGGGGTCCTCAACCTCGCACATGGCGGAGTCATGGTCGTCGCGGCCCTTGTCGGCTGGCTGGCCGCGGGCGAACTCGGCCTCGGCACGTACGCCGGCACGCTGGTCGGCGTCCTCGCCGGGCTGGTGGCCGCCTACGCGACCTATCTGATCGTGGTTCGGCCGATCCAGCGGTCCCGCGCCATCCCGCGCGAGGAGACCGAGATCTTCGTCCTCACCGGCACGCTGCTGTGGGGAATCATGATCCAGGTCGGCATGGCCTACCTGTTCAGCGACAACCCGGTGACGATGCGGCCGCTGATCACCGGAGTGGTCGGCCTCGCCGGAGTCCGCACGCCGCAGAACGAGATCATGATCGCCGCGGTCTGCTGGGTCGTGATCGGACTGCTCTGGGTGCTGGTCAACCGCACGCGCGCCGGCAAGGCGCTGCTTGCCGCGTCGATCAACCCGCGCGGCCTGACGCTCCTGGGGTTCGAGCTGTCGCGGATCTATCTGCTGGTGTGGACGATCTACGGCGTGCTCGCCGGGATCGCCGGCGTGCTGCTCGCGTCGTTCCTCGGCGTCAGCTCGAACAATGCCGGCCAGCTTACCGCCAGCGCCTTCTCGATCGTCGTGCTCGGCGGGCTCGGCAGCGTTTCCGGCTCGCTCGTCGCGGCCTATGTCGTGGGATACTTGGAGACGATCACCGCCTACATGATCGCGCCGACGTTGCGGCCGATCCCGGCGCTGCTGCTGCTCGTCCTCGTCGTCTACATCCGGCCGCAAGGCCTGTTCGGGCGGCGCTAGCCAGGAGAGGGCATATGGATTTCCTCCGCTCGCGCCTGCTCTGGGTCGCCGTGCTCGTCGTCGCCATCGCGGCGCTGCTGCCGTTCTGGCTCTCCGCCTACGTGCTCAGCATCCTGACCGGAGCCTATTATTTCGGCGTCTTCGCGATGTCGTGGGACCTGCTGTTCGGCTTCGCCGGAGAGGTCAATTTCGGCCCTACCTTCCTGATCGGACTCGGCGCCTACACCGCGGCGATTCTCAACAACGAGTTCGGCGTGCCGATCCTGCCTTGCGTCGTCGCCGGGACGCTCATGGCGCTGCTTGGCGGCTTGCTGTTGGCAGTCCCGGCGCTCCGCCTGCGCGGGCCTTATTT
>DASWRT010000369.1:0-4923 GCA_036403035.1 Allostellaceae bacterium
TCTTCATCACCGAGATCGGTGGCCGGCCCGCGACCTGCACCTCGGTCTACCGCCTCGCCGCCACTTCTGCCCATCCGCAGCAGGCCGGCGCCGCAACGCCGGCGACGGCGCCGACGATGCCGGAACGTCCCGCCGCCGTCCTCGTGCCGGCGGGGCGCTGACCGTCGGCGCGGCGCGCGGCATACATCGTCATGGCCGGGAACGGCGGTCGTTGCCTCCTCGTCGCGAACACCTTCCCGCCGGTCATCGGCGGGTCGAGCAACGTCTACGAGAACCTCGCCCGCCGCGCCGCCGGGGAGATCGTCGTCCTGACCTCCCGCCTCGACCATCGCACCGGCGCGCCGCTCGCCGGTTGCGCGGCGCACGACGCGGCGGCGCCCTACCCTATTCACCGCATCGACCTCGTCCGCCCGCCGCTGGCCGGCACGGCGGCCGGGAGAAGCTGGCGACGCCTCGTCCGAGAGGTGCGGATCGCCATCGACCTCTTTAGGACGGTCGCCGTGCTGGTCCGCAAATACCGGATCGGCGTCGTCTGCGTCGCCGACGACGAGACGGTCGGCTGGCTGGTCCCGGCGGCGAAGCGTCTGCTGCGCCGCGCCGCGATCGTCTATTGCCACGGCGACGACCTCGTCGAGACTGACCCGCGCCGCATCCGGCGGCGCCGGCGCTGGTTCGACGCCGCGGACGCGGTGGTCGCAGCGAGCGGCTTCGCGCGCGACCGCCTCGCCGACCCCTACGGCGTGCCGCCGTCCAAGATCGCGACCATCCCGAACGGCGTCGACCTCGACCGCTTCCGCCCGCAGGCGCCGCCGCCGGACCTCGCCGCCCGCTACGGGATTGGCGCCGGGCATGGCCACGTCCTGCTCGCCGCGAGCCGGCTGGTGCCGCGCAAGGGCATCGACCGGACGCTCCAGGCGCTCCCTTCCGTGCTGGCGGCGCACCCCGACCTCGTCTGCCTGATCGTCGGCGACGGCGAGCAGCGCGCCGCGCTGGAGCGGCTCGCCACCGATGTCGGCGTCGCGCACGCCGTCCGCTTCGCCGGCGCCGTCCCGCCCGAGGCGATGCCGGCGCATTACGCGCTCGCCGACATCGTCGTCCTGCCGAATCGCCGCGCCGCTGTGGCCACGCCGGCCGGCGGCGGGGACGAAGACGGCATGCCGCTGGTCTTCCTGGAGGCGAACGCCTGCGGCAAGCCCGCGGTCGGCGGCCGGGCCGGCGGCACGCCGGAGGCGATCGTGGACGGCGAGAACGGCCTGCTGGTCGACGGCGACGACCCGGCCGCCATCGCCGACGCGCTGCTCCGCCTGCTCGGCGACGCGACGCTGTACGAGCGGCTGAAGGCAGGCGCGCTCGCCGCGGCACGCCGCGCCGACTGGAGCGAGCGGACGGCGGCTTTTCTCGCGCTCTGTCAACGGCTTGGCGCCCGATCCTGAGACTCCCGCCGCGCAGGCGTCCTGTTAAATACAGGTCCTGGCGAGAGCAGTTTCCAGCGATTCCAAGGCGTTGCGCGGCGGTGCTGGGCGGAAAAACAGGTTTTCGGTCCTGTTTTTCACCTGTTTCCGGCCTGTTATCAGCCTGTTTCCGTATTCACGATGTGAAAGAGCGGTGCGACCGCCATGATGGTGGATCGCAGTGCGATGATATGTCCGAAATGGTCTTATCACAAGCGTAAGCGCAGGCACAGAACGCGCCTATTACGGGCAGCCCGCACAAGCCGGCTTGATTGAACTACGGGACACCCGCACTATTCGTGTAATGAACATTGAGTTCGACCCTGCCAAGAACCTCGCAAATACAGCGAAGCACGGAATCGATCTCGCGTTCGGCTGCCATGTGCTCACCGCCGCCGATTGCACCACGATCCGCGACACTCGAAGGAATACGGCGAGGAGCGTTGATCTCCCGCGGCGCAGTCGCGGGGCGCGTGTGGGCGCTTGCCGAATCAGCGTGAAGGCTGGTCTCTACGCGATACGGTGACGGTCTTTTCCTCCAACCCTCCCGCCTCAAGCAGCCCCCCGCGACCGCGCGACGGTCTCGGCGGCGCGCTCCAGATCGTCGGCAGTCCGACCGGCGGCGGCATTGACCGGCGGGACCGTCGACGACATCCCGCCGCCGTTTCGCGCGGCAGCGGCGAGCGTGTCCAACGCGTCGCTCTCGAAGGAGCGGATGCGCACTTCATGCTGCGGGTAAGGGATCTCGACGCGGTGCGTGCGGAACGCCTTGTCGATCGCGAAGTTGATGTCGCTCACGACGTCGCCGCGCTCGTTCACGTTCTGAACCGTAAAGGACAGCTCGAACTGGAGCGCGCACTCCCCGAAACCCCGGAAATGCACCTTGATCGGCTCAAGGACGGAATTCTGGATGATGCCGGGGTGCGCGGACGCGACGTCGAGGAGGAGGTCGCGCACCAGTTCGGTGTCGCTGCCGTACGCGACGCCGATCGGAATGACCGCCCGGCCGATCCGGTCGCGCAAGGTCCAGTTCTTGACGTGGCCGCTGATCAGCTCGCTGTTCGGAACGGAAACGTCCGACCGCTCGCCGGTACGGATCTCGGTGGCGCGGACGCGGATGCGCTTGACGATGCCCTCGGTGCCGTTGACGACGACCCAATCGCCGGTCTTGATCGGACGCTCGAAGAGCAGGATCAGGCCGGCGACGAAATTCCCGACGACGTTCTGCAGCCCGAAGCCGATGCCCACGGACAGCGCGCTGGCGATCATGGCGAGGCTGGAGAGCGAGATCCCGCCGGCCGCGCAACCGAGCAAGGCGGCGACCGCGAACCCGACATAGCCGATGATCGTCACCAGCGCGTCCTGCGCCCCACGGTCCATTCGGCTCTTCGAGAGCCACGCGGTCTCGACCCAGCCTCTGATCCAGCGCGCGACGGCCAGCAGCACCGCGAAAAGCGTCATGCCGGAGAGGATCTTCGCCGGCATGACGCGCACGTCGCCGAGCGCGAAGCCGTCGTCGAGCCATTGCAGCACCATGAGGGCGCCGTTGTCGGAGAGATCCCAGGCGTGGAGGAGGACGATGAAGACGGCGCCCCACAGCACCGTCATGATCAGCAGGCGCAGCCAGAGGAGGCCGGGAAACCTCTCGTGTTCGTGCAGGCCGATCGCGCCGCGCAGCCGCATCGTCCATCGGCGCGTCGCACCCTCGGCTTCGAGGCTCGCGCAGGCGTCCGCGACGAGGGCGGAAAGAAGCCACGCCGCGCCGGCAGTGGCGGCCGTCGCCACGAGCCCTTGAAGGAGATACGAGGAGAGATTGCGGTAGCCGGCCAGTTCGGCCACGACGACCGCGGCAAGAGCGAGCGCCAGCCCGCCGCGCACCGCGCCGCCGCCGGAACGGCGCAACGGCTTGATGCGGCCGAGAAGGTAGAGGAGCGGTACGGCCTGCGCCGCGACGAGAACGACGGACGCGCAGCGGATGAGCCGGTCGGCCTCGAAGGGCAAGGCGGCGCGGAACGGCGCGTAGGAGATCACGAACGCAGCAGCCAGCGTCGCCGCCAAGCCGGTAACCGCGCGCGTCAGGCGGCGCTCCATCTTCCGGTCGGCGGCCGTGTCCAGCGCAGCATGCAGCGGCGACCGCCTCCCGAGGAGGGCGGAAAGGATCAGTCTGGCGGTAGCGAAGCCGGCGAGCGCGGCGCTGAACAGGCTGGGATACGAAAGGTCCCCGTCTGCGACGTCGGAGACGACCAGAAGGGCGGCCACGGCGACGGCCGGCGTCCACACCAACCCGTGACGGATGAACGCCTCGCGAAGCGCCGCGGCGAGGCGCGCCGAGAACGCCTCCTGCGCGGCGGTCCGGCGGCGGAGCCGCCGACGCACCCACCACGCGAAGCCCACGCCGACCAGTATCGCCGCCAGAACCGGCGTGAAGGCGACGGGATTCGATGATTTCAGGCCGAGCATGTCCTCGACGAGGGCGACGCCCGCGGCCGTCCAGACGTGCGGATGGTCGATGTTCCAGGCAAGGATGCCGCGGATATCGGGACCGCGGCGCATCAGACGCTGCTTCAGAAGGTTCTTCTGCGAGATCTCGATGCGCCCGATCAGCGAATCGGCGAAGACGATCGCGAGCCGGCACTCGGCCCGGCGCTGCTCCTCGCGCGCCTTCACCGCCTCGATCTTGCCGCGCGTCACGGCGAGGTCGGCCGCCTCGTCGGCCTGCTTCTCGCCGAGCGCCTGCAACGCCTGCCGGACACGTTCGAGACGATCGTCGGCCGCCTGGCTGCACTCGCCGGCTCGCGACCGCGCGGCGGTCGCCTGGTTCAACTGCTCGGCCAGGAGATCCGAGGTCAGAAAGCGCCCGTCGAGCGTCTGCTTGATGCCGATGAGCGCCTTGCGGATCTCCTTCGACGACGGGCCGTTCTCGGACGCATCGTCCTCGACCTTCCCGGGCGCACTCGGCGCCGCCTCCTTCGACGGCGCCGATCCATCGTCGACGAGGATCACGTCGTCGGCATGCTGGACGCGCGGTTCGGCTTCCGCCGCACGCGGCGCAGCGGCGCTTTGCGTCGCGCCGCCGATCAGATCCGCAGGCGCCAGTTCCGCGACGCCGGCTCCCGCCGCGGCCGGAGCCGCAAGGAGGCCGAGCACGAACAAGAGAGGGCGCAGCAGCGGAAACGAACGCGGGCTTACGTGAGGACGAGGCATCCCTGACCTATCGCTTGATGCCGCATCCGGGAAAAAGAGCGCGAAGTCCCGTAGTGACGCAGCGGGAGGGGGTACCTCGTGTACAGCCGCGGAGGTAAACGACCCATTAACCATGAAGCGGGTCGGGATCGGATCGATCGATCGATCGTCGGCAGCATCGCTGCGCCGAGAATTCGATGTTAGCGCTAACATCCCCGGACACCGGCGCCCGTCGAAGCGTTGGTGGGGAGAACGCAGCGTCAGGAGCGACACGCCATGGCGGACGACA
>DASWRT010000370.1:0-38077 GCA_036403035.1 Allostellaceae bacterium
CCAGAAGCGCGCCGCCCGCGTCGGGTTCGATTGGGCGGAGGCCGCGCCGATCCTGGCAAAGATCGAGGAGGAAATCGGCGAGCTGCGGCACGAGCTGACGACCGGCGGCGACGCGAAACGGCGAGAGGACGAGCTGGGCGACCTGCTGTTCGCGGTCGTCAATCTGGCGCGGCACGTCGAGGTCGATGCCGAAACGGCGCTGCGCCGCGCGACGGCGAAGTTCGAGCGGCGCTTCCATCGTATCGAGGCGCTGCTCGCCGAGCAGGGCCGCACGCCCGAGCAGGCGTCGCTCGACGAGATGGAGGAATGCTGGGAACAGGCGAAGTTAGAGGAACGCGGCTGACCACGAACTGGCCTGCCCCGGCAGCGTTGCTTTTTCGAGCCACCAAGACACCAAGATTGTTCAGAGCGCGCCGCGCGCCGGAATTCTTCCCGGTGGTCTTGGTTTCTTGGTAGTTCGACTTTCCTTTTCTTTTATCTTTAGCGCGCCGTGGCGACCGTCCGCGTATTCGGCTCTCGGTTCTCGCCGCCGATCAGCACCGCGTGCAGTTCGTTCCAGCTTGCTTCGTCCGGCGCGAGCAGCAGGCCGCCGTCATGGACGCGCGGCGAATAGGGCGAACAGTCGAGCTGGGCGCTGAAGCCGCCGGCCTCCTTGTGGATGAGCTGACCGGGGGCATGGTCCCAGGGCATCAGCCGCTGATAAAGCGCGAAATGCGCCCGGCCGCTCGCCAGCGCCAGATACTCGTGGCCGGCGCAGCGGAAGCTGAAGACCGAGCCGACGAGGTTCGACCGCCCGGCGATGCGGCGCACGAGCCGCCGATTGCCGTACCGCAGCGCAACGGCGCCGCTCATGCTCTCCGGCAACTCGGCGGGCGCGACGTGCAGCCGGGCGCCGCTGCCGGCCATCCAGGCGCCCTCCCCGCTTACCGCGACGGCGGTGCTCGCGGTTACCGGGTCATGGATCCAGCCGGCGAGCGTCCGCCCGCCGCGCACGAACGCGACCATCACCGCGAAGATCGGGATGCCGGCGGCATAGTTCGCCGTGCCGTCGATCGGGTCGATCACCCACACCGGATCGTCGCCGGCGAGCCGGTCGAGAACCCCTGCGTCGGCTGCGACGGACTCCTCGCCGACGACCAGCGATCCCGGCACCAGCGCGCTCAGCCGCGCCGTCAGGCGCCGCTCCGCGGCGACGTCGGCGACCGTCACGATGTCGCCGGGACGCTTCTCGGTGATGTCGGCACGCGCCAGCTTCGCGAAACGCGGCATGACCTCCTCGGCCGCGGTCTCGGCGACGATGCGGACGACGGTCTCGATATCGGGCAGGATCAATGGAGCAGCGCCGTCGGTGTACGCCGCTGAAAACGGGCGAGGTCGGCGTCGCTGAGCCGGACCGAGAGATGCGCGGTCGCGTCGTCGTCGCGCCGCTCCAGCACCTCGCCGTGCTCGTAGAGCCATGCGATCGCGGCGCCGTCGCCGAGATGAACGTCGAGCGTGACGATCCGGTGATCGCTGGTCAGCCGCCGGTCGAGCACGCCGAGCAGCGCGTCGCAGCCGTCGCCGGTCAGCGCCGAGACCGGCACCGCCTCGCGGTTGCGGCTCGCCTGATTGAGCAGTGCTGCGCGGTCCGCCGGATCGAGCAGGTCGATCTTGTTCAGCACCTCGATCATCTGCCCGCCCTCGACCGCCTCGCCCATGCCGAGATCGGCCAGGACGGCATGCACGTCCTCGCGCTGCGCCTCGGTTTCCGGGTGATGCACGTCGCGCACGTGCAGGACGAGGTCCGCCTCGGTGACCTCCTCCAGCGTCGCGCGGAATGCGGCGACGAGGTGCGTCGGCAGGTCGGAGATGAAGCCGACCGTGTCGGACAGGATCGCCTGCCGGCCGGACGGCAGCTTGAGCCGCCGCATCGTCGGATCGAGCGTCGCGAAGAGCAGGTCTTGCGCCAGCACCTCGGCGCGGGTCAGCCGGTTGAAGAGCGTCGACTTTCCGGCGTTCGTGTAGCCGACCAGCGCGACGACGGGATAGGGCACGCGCTTGCGCGCCTCGCGGTGCAGCGCGCGGGTGCGCTTCACCTCGTCCAGCTCGCCCTTCAGCTTGACGATCCGCTCGCCGATCAGCCGGCGGTCGATTTCGAGCTGGCTCTCGCCCGGGCCGCCGAGGAAGCCGAAGCCGCCGCGCTGCCGCTCAAGGTGCGTCCACGAGCGGACGAGCCGCGACCGCTGGTAGGTGAGCGCGGCCAGCTCGACCTGGAGCTGGCCCTCGCGCGTGCGGGCGCGGGCGCCGAAGATCTCCAGGATCAGGCCGGTCCGGTCGATGACCTTGCATTTCCAGGCGCGTTCGAGGTTGCGCTGCTGCACCGGCGTCACGGCGGAGTCGACGATCGCGACCGCGATCTCCTTCTCCTCGACGATCTTCGCGATGCTCTCGACGGAGCCCGTGCCAAGCAGCGTGGCCGGGCGGAGGCGCTGCAGGCGGGCGACTTCGGCGTGCACGACGTCGAGATCGATCGCTTCCGCCAGCCCGACCGCCTCGTCGAGGCGTGCCTCGGGCGCTCTCTCCCCGTCCCGCGTGGCGATGCCGCCGCCGCTTCCGCCGGCGGCGGCAACCGCCTTGCCGGGGCGCATCTTCAAGGCCGGATGAATGACCAGCGCCCGGCCGCTCGACCCCGCTCCCGTCCCCGCCGTAGTAACCGATGCCATCAGAGAGGTTCGCCGCCTTCCTTGCCGGGTTCGAAGAGTTGAACAGGTTGCGCCGGCATGACCGTCGAGATCGCATGCTTGTACACAAGCTGCGAGTGCGCGTCCCGGCGCAGCAGGACGCAGAAATTATCAAACCAGGTAATGATGCCTTGCAGTTTCACGCCATTGACCAGAAATACCGTGACCGGTGTCTTGTTCTTCCGGATATGGTTCAGGAAGACATCCTGAACATTGTGCGCCTTCTCAGACATGGCTTATGCCCTTTATTACTCGTTCTTGGAGCTCGTGAGAGCCCGTCCCGATCCGGCTTCGGCGGATGCCCGCGCAAAGTCCCAGCCGGATGAATGTTGCGCTGCACGCGCGAATCACAAGTCCCTGAGATAATGAAATAACGCAAGGCAGCCGTCAAAGCGCCATCGTGCCTGAAAGATCGGCGTGTCATCGCCGTCCGGCGGCGTTTCGCCGACGAGCAACGGCACGCATCCGGCCGCGAGCGCGCATTCGATATCGACGGCGGTGTCGCCGATGAACCAGACGTCATCGCCCGGCGCGACGCCGGTGCCGTCGAGCGCGAGGTCGACCGGATCGCGCGCCGGCTTGTCGGCTATGGCGTCGCCGGCGCCGACCAGCCGGTGGAAGAGGCCGGTCCAGCCGAGATGCTCGGCCTCGCGGCGCAGGATGCGTCCGGTCTTGTTGCTGACGACGCCGAGCGCCACTCCTCTGTCGCCCAGCAGGCCGAGGAGTTCCGCGGCGCCCGGCAAAAGCGCCAGCCGCTCCAGGTGCGTCCGCTGGAACGTGTCGAGATAGAGCTGCCGCGCCTCCTCCCAGCGCGCCCCGAACAGGCGCGGGAAGCTGTCGCGCAAACTCAGCCGCACCCTTTCCTTTGTCTCCTCGATCGACCAGACGGGATGCCCCATCGCGGCGAGCGTCACGTTGAGCGCGTTGTGGATCGTCCCCCAGCTATCGACGAGCGTGTTGTCCCAGTCGAACAGGACGGCGCGGGGCAGCGCGGCCGGCGACGGCGTGGTCAAGCTGCCGCCTGCTTGCGAGCGGCTGGAGCCGCTGGGGCGGGAGCGGCTACCCCCGCCGCCTTGCCCTCTGCGGAGACCGCCAGATAGCGGGCGCGCAGATTGCGGCTGAGCGGACCGGGCTTGCCGTCGCCGATGACCGCGTCGTCGATCCGCACCACCGGCAGGACGAAGGACGAGGCGCTGGTGAGGAACGCTTCCCGCGCTCGCTTGGCCTCGTCGACGCCGAACGGGCGCTCGATATAGGTAAGCCCTTCCCGGTCCACGATATCGAGCAGGACCGTCCGCGTGATGCCGTTCAGGATTTCGTGCGTGGGCGCGCGGGTCACCAGCTCGCCGGCCGGAGTCACGATCCAGGCGTTCGACGACGTGCCCTCGGTGATCATGCCGTCGCGCCCGACCTGCCATGCCTCGAAGGCGCCCGCTTCCTTCGCCGCCTGCTTGCCGAGCACGTTCGGCAGCAGCGACACCGATTTGATGTCGCAGCGCGTCCAACGCGTATCCGGGATCGTGATCACGCGGACGCCCTGCTCCGCCAGCGCCGGGTTCACGACCTTGCGCCGGGCGGTAACGACCAGCGATGTTTTCGCTTCCGCCGGGAACGCATGCTCGCGTGGGGCCACGCCGCGGGTCATCTGGATGTAGACGAGGCCGTTGCGGACGCGGTTGCGCCGGGCTACCTCGCGGATGATGACGCGCAGCACCCGCATCGGCACCGCCGGCCCGATGCGCAGTTCGGCGAGCGACCGTCCGAGGCGCGCGAGGTGCGCCTCCTCGTCGAGCATCACGCCGTTCCTGATCGCGACGACCTCGTAGACGCCATCGGCGAACTGGTAGCCGCGATCCTCGACATGCACGGCGGCGTCGCCATGCGGGACATAGCGGCCGTTGACATATGCAATGCGGGACATCGTGATGACTCCGATAGTGCGGTGCGCCGGCAGCGCACTGGCTAAGAGTACAGCAAGACCGCAACCGGTGCTGCCACACAGGTACTCTTAGAGCGTCAGCTTCGCGGCGCGGTCGCCGTTGAACACGCCGAGCGACTTCAGCTTGCGGTGCAGCGCCGAGCGCTCCATGCCGACGAAAGCCGCCGTCCGCGAGATATTGCCGCCGAACCGCGTCACCTGCGCCAGCAGGTACTCGCGCTCGAAGACCTCACGGGCGTCGCGCAGCGGCAGGCCCATGATCTCGCCGCCCTTGTCCCACTTCACCACGGCCGGCGCGATGGCGCCGATCTCGGCCGGCAGCATGTCGGCGCGGATCGCCTCCCGCGGATCGCCCGGCGCCATGATCAGCAGCCAGTCGACGACGTTGCGGAGCTGCCGGACGTTGCCCGGCCAATCGTAGGCCTGGAGCGCGGCGAGCGCATCCTCGCCGAATTCCCGCGGCGGCAGGCGCGCGCTCTCGGCGGACCGCTTCATGAAGTGCCGCGCCAGCACCGGGATGTCCTCGCGCCGCTCGCGCAACGGCGGCACGCGGATCGGCACGACGCTGAGGCGGTAGAACAGGTCCTCGCGGAACCGGCCGGCGGCGATCTCGGCGGGAAGGTCGCGGTTCGACGAGGCCAGGACGCGCACGTCGACCTCGACCCGGTTCGTCCCGCCGACGCGCAGGAAGGTCTGCTCCTGCAGCACGCGGACGATCTTGCCCTGGGTCTCCATCGGCATGTCCGCGACCTCGTCGAGGAACAGCGTGCCGCTGTGAGCCTGCTCGAAGGTGCCGATCTTGCGCGGGTTGTCGCCGTCGTCGCTCTCGGTGCCGAACAGCTCGATCTCCAGCCGGTCGGGGTGCATCGTCGCGCAGTTGAGGGCGATGAACGGCCCGTCGGCACGGCGGGAGCGGACGTGGATAAGCCGGGCGATGACTTCCTTGCCGGCGCCGGCCGGACCGGTGATCAGCACGCGGCTGCCGGTGGGAGCGACCTTCTCGATCTGCTGCCGGACCTGGTTCGCCGCGATCGACGAACCGACCATGTTGACGTCGCCGCCGGCGCGCAGCCGCAGCTCCTCGTTCTCGCGGCGGAGCCGCGCCGCCTCGATCGCGCGCTCGACGACGAGCAGCAGCCGGTCGGACTTGAACGGCTTCTCGATGAAGTCGTAGGCGCCGATCTTGATCGCCGCGACGGCGGTCTCGATCGTGCCGTGGCCGCTGATCATGACGACCGGGACGGACGGCAGTTCGCGGCGGATGACCTTCAGGATCTCCAGCCCGTCCAGCTCGCTTCCCTGGAGCCAGATATCGAGGATGACAAGCGTCGGCTGCCGCGTGCGGATCGCCGCCAGCGCCTCGGTGCTGTTGCCGGCCTGACGCGTGCGATAGCCCTCATCGTCCAGCACGCCGGCAATGAGCATCCGGATATCGGCCTCGTCGTCGACAATCAGGATATCGTGCGCCATCTCAGAATACCGCTTGCTCTGCAGACGTCTCGGGTGCCGCCGCCGCCGTACGATCGGTGTTGGTAGCAGACGTCGTGGCCGCCGTCGCGGGCTCGATTGCGAACACCAGCCGGATGCGTGCCCCGCCCCCTTCCCGATCTTCGAGAACGAGGGCGCCGCCGTGATCTTCCATGATCTTCTTCACGATCGCGAGGCCGAGACCGGTTCCCTTGGCCCGGGTCGTGACGTATGGCTCGGTCAGCCGGTCACGCTCGGCCTTCGGCAGGCCCTTGCCGTTGTCCTCGACCGCGATCTCGACCTGCCCTGCCCCGTCCCGCAGCCGCACGGCGATGCGCCCCGGCGGCGGCTCCGCGGCGCCGTTCCCCTCGGCCTTCGCCCGTCCGTGGATCGCCTCGGCGGCGTTCTTCAGGATGTTGATGAGCGCCTGATTGACCTGCCGCGCATCGCACGGGATCGTCATCGGGCCGGCCGGCGCGTCGATCTCGAACGTGATGTCCGGGTTGCCGTTGCGTTGTAGGAAGACGGCCTGCCGGATGATCTCGACCAGATCCGCCGGCTTCACGACCGGCGCCGGCATGCGGGCGAAGGACGAGAACTCGTCGACCATGCGGCCGATGTCGCCGACATGCCGGACGATCGTATCGGTGCAGGTCACGAACGTCTCGGGATCGTTCTGGATCTCCTTGAGGTACTTGCGCTTCAGCCGCTCCGCCGAGAGTTGGATCGGGGTCAGCGGGTTCTTGATCTCGTGCGCGATGCGCCGCGCCACGTCCGCCCATGCCGCCTTGCGCTGCGCCGAGATCAGCTCGGTCACGTCGTCGAAGGTGACGATATAGCCGCGCACCTCGCCCGCCTCGGCGTCGGTGAGGATCCGTACCAGCAGATTGAGCGCCTTTCCCTGCCGGACGATGTTGACCTGGGCCGCCGTCAGCCGCCCCGGCCGGCGCGCCGCTTCGGCGAGAAGCTCGGCCATCTCCGGCACGAGCGCGGCCAGCTCCTCACCGATTAGCTGCTCCAGTTCGCTCGCGAGGAGCTGCGAGGCGGAGCGGTTCGGCAGGTTGATGCGGCCCTGCGCGTCGAGCCCGATCACGCCCGCCGAGACGCCGGACAGCACCGTCTCGGTGAAGCGGCGGCGGCGGTCGAGCTGACGGTTCGCCTCGATCAGCTCGCTCTGCTGCGCCTGAAGCTGGTTCGTCATGCGGTTGAAGGCGCGGCTCAGCATGCCGAACTCGCCGTCGACCTGCTCTTCCGGCACGCGCGCCGCAAGGTCGCCGGCGCGCACCTGCTCGGCCGCGGTGACCAGCGCGCTGATCGGCCGCGCGAGCTGCGTCGCCAGCATGATCCCGACCCAGACCGCGGCGACCAGGAACAGCAGCGCGACGACGAGGAAGACCAGCGCGAAGGTGATCTGGAAGTCCGACCGCTGGCCCTCCAGCCGCTCGTACTGGGCGACCGCGCTCTGCGTCGTCTCCATGTGCGCGAGCACCTGGGGATCGACGAAGCGGCCGACATAGAGATAGACGTCGCCGATCTGGCTCAGCCGGACGAGGGCGCGCACGCGGTCGTCGCTGTCGCTGGTCACCACCGCGACGCCGCCGTCGTTCGCCTCGCGCAGCGCCCAGTCCGGCACGGGCTCGAACTCCAGCGCGAAGGAGAAGCCGGAGCGCGCCAGGATACGCCCGCTGCTGTCGAACACCACGGCCTCGGTCAGCGACCGCAGCGCCGCCTGCGCCGCGACGACCTGACCGAAACCCTGCGGGTTGATCTGGAGCAGCGGCGCCTCGCGGGTGAGGTCAGTCGCCATCGCCAGCACGTCGGCGCGGATGACGTTCTGGTGCTCGTGCAGATAGGCCTCGGCGACGGCGAGCGAGCCCGACAGCGCGGTGCGGACGCGCTCGCTGAACCAGGATTGCAGGCCGAAGCTGAAGAACAGGTACGAGAACACCGCGACGATGATGGTCGGCGTCACCGCGACGAAGCTGAACAGCACGACGAGGCGGACGTGCAGGCGGGAGCCCGCAAGGTTGCGGCGGCGCTCCGCCCAGACCTGGACGAGGCGCTTGGCGACGACCGCGCCGAGCACCAGCAGCAGGACGAGGTTGATGTTGACGAGGAGGAGGACGGTGTTGCCGTTCGACTCGAACGGCGGGGCGCCGGTCAGCGCCGCATAGGTCGCCACGCCCGAGGCGAGCCCTGCCGCCGCGAGCGCCCAAGTGAGCTTTCGCCCGAGTCCGACCCGCGCCGCCCAACGCGCTGCGCGCACCGGTCGGCTCGGCCGCGGTAAGGCCTCCAGAAATTGTTCCTGCTGCATCAAACGCCGGCCTTGCGCCGGCCTCTTCTCGTCGCTCGTGTGGTGGAGCGCCTATTTTAGTCCGCGCATCACCTGAATGTCCAATTCGCGGATCTTCTTGCGCAGCGTGTTGCGGTTAAGGCCGAGAAGCTGCGCGGCCTTGATCTGATTGCCGCGCGTCGCGCCGAGCGTCAGGTGGATCAGCGGACGCTCGATCTCGCGCAGCACGCGGTCGTAGAGCCCGGCGGCGGGCAGCGCATCCTTGTGCGCGGCGAAGTACTCCTTGAGGTGGCGCTCGACGGCGGCGCCGAGGCCTTCGTTCGCCGGGATCTCGGTGGGCATGGCGACGATTGCGGGCGCCTCGACCAGCTCGCTTTCGATCACGTCGATGCCGATCACCTCCTGCGCATAGAGCGCCGCGAGGCGGCGGACGAGGTTCTCCAGCTCGCGGATGTTGCCCGGCCAGCGGTATGACGACAGCCGGTCCATCGCCGTCTGGTCGAGCGATTTCGTCGGGAGTCCCTCGGCGGCGGCGAGCGCTAAGAAATGCCGCACCAGGGCGGGAATGTCCTCGGTGCGCTCGCGGAGCGGCGGCAAGCGGATCGGCACGACGTTGAGGCGGTAATAGAGATCCTCGCGGAAGATGCCTTGCCGGATGAGCTGCCGCAGGTCGCGGTGCGTCGCCGCAACGATCCGCACGTCGGCGCGGATCGGCGTCCGCCCGCCGACGGAGGTGTACTCGCCCTCCTGGAGGACGCGGAGGAGCCGCGTCTGCGCCTCCAGCGGCATGTCGCCGATCTCGTCGAGGAACAGCGTGCCGCCCTGCGCCTGCTCGAAGCGACCGGGATTGCGCGTCGTGGCGCCGGTGAAGGCTCCCTTCTCGTGGCCGAACAGCTCGCTCTCGATCAACTCGCGCGGGATCGCCGCCATGTTGACCGCAACGAACGGGCCGCTGCGCCGCTTGCCGTAGTCGTGCAGTGCGCGGGCGACCAGTTCCTTGCCGGTGCCGCTCTCGCCCGTGATCATCACGGTGAGGTCGGTCCCCATCAGCCGCGCAAGGATCCGGTAGATCTCCTGCATCGCGGGCGAGCGGCCGATCAGCGGCAGCTGTTCCTCGACCTCCTCCTCGCCCGGCGCCGGCGCGGCCGCGCGCAGCGGGACGGTCAGCGCGCGCTCGACGACGTTGACCAGCTCGCGCAGGTCGAACGGCTTCGGCAGATACTCGAAGGCGCCGCGCTCCGTCGCCTTCACCGCCGTCATCAGCGTGTTCTGCGCGCTCATCACGATGATCCGCAGCTCCGGGCGGATCTTCTTGATGCGCGGGATCAGGTCCAGGCCGTTCTCGTCCGGCATCACGACATCGGTGATGACGAGGTCGCCCTCCCCGTCCGACACCCATTGCCAGAGCGTGGCTGCATTGCCGGTCGTCCGCACGTCGTGCCCGAGACGCGCCAGCGCCTGGTTCAGGACCGTGCGGATCGCCCGGTCGTCATCCGCTACGAGAATGGTGGAGTTGTTCATCGCTCGACACCGCTGCCCGACGCCGTCGGTAGGTACACCTTGAAGACCGTGCGCCGCGGCTGGCTGTCGAATTCGATGACGCCGCCATGGTCGCCGATCACCTTGGCGACCAATGCAAGTCCGAGGCCAGTACCGTTCCGCTTCGTCGTGACGAACGGGTCGAAGAGATGCGCCCGGAGGTCTTCCGGAATGCCGTCGCCATTGTCGGTGATCGAGACGACGAGGGGCAGGTGGACGCGCCGCTGGCTGCCCGGCACGGCGAGGCGGACGCCGTGCTGGTAGGCGGTGGCGAGCGTGATCTCGCCCCCGACCGCCGGCGCCGCCTCGGCCGCGTTCTTGACGAGGTTCAGGAAGACCTGAACCAAGAGGTCGCGGTTGCCGAGCACCGGCGGCAAGGACGGATCGTATAGCTCAAGGTAGCGCACATGGCGGCCGAACCCGGTCTGCGCGACCTTGCGCGCCCGTTCCAGCACCTCGTGGATGTTGACCGCCGTCCGCTCGATCGGCCGCGCGTCGGAGAAGGCGTCCATGCGGTCGACGAGGGCCACGATCCGGTCGGCCTCGTCGCAGATCAGCCGCGTCAGCTCGCGGTCGGCGTCGCTCGCGTTCTGCTCCAGGAGCTGCGCCGCGCCGCGGATGCCCGACAGCGGATTCTTCACTTCGTGCGCGAGGATCCCGGCCATCGCGGTCATCGACCGCGCGGCGTTGCGGTGCGTGAGCTGCTGGTCGATCTTGTGGGCCACGGAGCGCTCGTGGAGCGTCACCACGAGATCGCCACCCCCGCCGTCGCCTTCTCGGAGGGGAGCGACCTGGATCGTCAGCACGTGCGAGCCGAGCCGCGGCGTTTCGATCGTGACGCCGTGCTCGGCCATGCTGCTGCCGCTGGCGCGCGACGCCTCGATGAGCGCGAAGATTGGACTGTCTGCGGGCAGCAGCGAATCGAGCGGCTGCCCCGCAAGCACTGCCGCGCCGGCGGCGAAGAATTGCTCGGCGGCAGGGTTGACGTAGGCGATCGCGTTCGTCCCGTCGATCACGAGCAGCGGATTGGGCAGCGCCGACAGGACGGCAACCGCGTCGGGGGTCGCCGGAAGCCGCTGCGGCTCCGGCGAAAGTGTCGGTGCCGGACCAGGCTCGCGCGGCTTCGCCCTTGACATCTAAGCCGCCCGTCGTTCCAGGAGCGGCTCGTAGAAGGAGCGGATCATGGCGCGGATGCGGGGAGGGTCGCTCGCCTGATTGATCTCGGCGCGGAACTCGGCCGAGCCGGGCAGGCCCTTCGAGTACCACGCGATGTGCTTGCGGGCGATGCGGTGCCCGACCTCGACGCCGTAATGCTCCAGCATCGCCTCGAAATGGGCGAGCACCGTCGCAAGCTGCTCGGAGAGCGGCGGGTCCGGCAGGCGCTGCCCGGTGCGGAGATAGTGCGCGACCTGATTGACGAACCAGGGGCGTCCGTAGGCGCCGCGGCCGATCATCACGCCATCGGCGCCGGACTCGGCGAGCGCCCGCTCGGCATCCTCGAACGTCGTCACGTCGCCGTTGACGATGACCGGGAGCGATACCGCCTCCTTGACCCGGCGCACGAACGACCAGTCGGCCGTGCCGTTGTAGAGCTGGCAGCGCGTGCGGCCATGCACCGTGATCATGCGGATCCCGGCATCCTCGGCGATGCGCGCGAGGCTCGGCGCGTTGCGGTTCCTGTCGTCCCAGCCGGTCCGCATCTTCAGCGTGACCGGCAGCTTCACCGCCTTGACGGTCGCTTCCAGGATCCGGGCCGCCTTGACCTCGTCGCGCATCAGCGCCGAGCCGGCATGGCCGTTCACGACCTTCTTCACCGGACAGCCGAAATTGATGTCGATGATCGCGGCGCCGCGATCCTCGTTGAGCTTCGCCGCCTCGGCCATCACCGCCGGCTCGCAGCCGGCGAGCTGGACCGCCATCGGCTGCTCGTCCGCCGCGTTCCGCGCCATCGCCATCGATTGCCTTGTCTCGCGGATCATCGCCTCGCTGGCGATCATCTCGGAGACGACGAGGCCCGCGCCGTGGCGCTTGACCAGACGGCGGAAAGGCATGTCGGTGACGCCCGACATCGGCGCGAGGATGACCGGGTCGCGGAGCGCCACCGGTCCGACTGAAATGCTCGCTATTTGAGCAACCATGTTCACTGCCTAATCATTGGGCAACATATTACCGCGATTTTGCTGCACTGCAACAGAATCCGGAGCCTGCGACAATTGTTTAGGAGAGCAACACGCCTGCGACGAACTTCACGCCCGGATAGGCGAGCGTCAGAAGAAGATAAGCGACGAGGACGGCGCGAGCCGACCGGCGCCCGCGCAGGCCGGTCCTGTGGTACAGGACGACCAGAAGGCCGATCATGATGAAGGCGGCGATCGAGAAAATTGTTTTGTGATTGAAGGCGAGCAAGGCGCCGGTGGTGAAATATTGGGCAGCCATGCCGCTCAGGAGCCCTGCGCCGAGCACGATCTCGGAAATGGCGAGGAGCCGGACCTCGATCGTCTCGGCCTCGCTCACCGCCGGCAGGCGGCGGCTGAGACCGGTCGGCCGCTTCGCCTTGAGCGCCCTCTCCTGGATCATCACCGCGAGAGCCGCGATGGCCGCGACCGTCACGAGCCCGTAGGTCGCAACGGCGAAGAAGATGTGCGCCTCCAGCCAGCCGAGCGGCACCTCGCCGCTCAGCCGCGGCGCCGGCGCGTGCTGCCAGATCGTCGCGAGAAGGCCGAGAACGACGAGGTACGGGACGAGGAGCGGCGTCAGCCGCCATGCCGAGCGGGTCAGCGCCGCCACCGCGAAGAACAGCGCCATCGTCGCCGCGATCGTCACCCAGAGCGAGACGGCGAAGCTGGTCCGCCATTCGCCGCCGAGCAGCGCGATGGCCCATCCCGTCGGCACGACGACCGCGAGCGCGAGCACCACCCAGAACAGCGCATCGCGGTGGTCGGCGGCACGGAACCGCACCGCCGCCGCGGGGAGAAGCGCGCCCATGGCGGCGACGCTGAAAAGAAGACTGCCGGAGATCACGCGACCTTATAGCACCGATGGAACGGCGTGACGATTCGATAGATGCGAATCGCTCGCAACTACTCGGCTTGTGGCGCTCATCCCGCCTCTAAGCTAGCGTGCGCCGCATGGAGACATGTCACGTTCTGGTCGTGGCTGCGGGGCGCGGAACGCGTCTCGGCGGACCGCTGCCGAAGCAATACCTTTCGCTGGGCGGCGTCCCGCTGCTCCGCCATACGATCCGGGCGCTGCTCGCCCATTCCCAGATCGGCGCCGTCGCCGTCGCGATCCACCCGGACGACCGGTCGCTCTACGACGCCGCGACCGGCGGGCTCGATCCCGAAGGGCGCCGCCTGTTGCCGCCGGTCGCCGGCGGAGCCACCCGCCAGGAATCGGTGCGCAACGGCATCGAGGCGCTGGCGGCGCACCGGCCCGACCTCGTGCTGATCCACGACGCCGCGCGCCCGTTCGTCCCGCCGTCGCTGATCGATCGCTTGATCGAGGCGCTGCGGGAGAGTGACGGCGCGATCGCCGCCCTCCCCGTCCGCGACACGGTGAAGCGCGCCGAGAACGGCCGGATCGCCGCGACGCTCGACCGCGGCGTGCTGTGGCGCGCGCAGACGCCGCAGGGCTTCCGATTCGCGGCGATCCGCGACGCGCACGCCCGCGCCGCCGGCAGCGACCTTTCGGACGATGCCGCCGTCGCCGAGGCCGCCGGCTTGAGAGTTGCCCTCGTCGAGGGCAGCGAGGACAATTTCAAGGTGACGACAATGGACGATCTCGCGCGCGCCGAACGGCAGCTTGCGATGCGGCTCGGCGACGTCCGGACCGGTACGGGCTACGACGTCCACGCCTTCGGTCCAGGGGACGGCATCATGCTGTGCGGCGTCCATGTGCCGCACCGGCGGGGGCTCGTCGGGCATTCCGACGCCGATGTCGGGCTGCACGCGCTGACCGACGCCCTGCTCGGCGCGATCGGCGCGGGCGACATCGGCATGCATTTCCCGCCGTCCGACCCGCAATGGCGCGGCGCCTCGTCGGACCGCTTCCTGCGTCACGCCGCCGGCCTCGTCGAGGCAATGGGCGGCATGGTCGCGCATGTCGACGTGACGGTCATCTGCGAGCGGCCGAAGGTCGGTCCTCATCGCGAGGCGATGGTCGGGCGCATCGCCGACATCCTCGCGATCGAGCCGAAGCGGGTCAGCGTCAAGGCGACGACGACCGAGAAGCTGGGCTTCACCGGCCGCGAGGAAGGGATCGCCGCGCAGGCGGTCGCCACCGTCCGGCTCCCGTTGTAGCCGCGGCAGGCGGGCGGACGCATGTCGGCGGCCTCGGTCAGGAAGCGGCTCGGGCTGCCGTTCGGACATCCGGCGATCCTCGTCGCGACATGGTTCGGGACCGGCCTCCTCCCGGTCGCGCCGGGGAGTTGGGGATCGCTCGTCGCCCTGCCCTTCGCGTGGGCCATTTGCGGCCGGTTCGGCCCGGCCGGTCTCATCGCCGCCGCGGCGGTGCTGTTCGTCGTGGGCTGCGCCGCCGCCGAGACGGTGTGCCGGGCGAGCGGCCTCAAGGACGCGGGCTCGATCGTCGTCGACGAGGTCGCGGCGCAGTGGCTCGTCCTTGCGGTGGCGCCGCTGCATCCCGCCGCCTACGTCGCCGGCTTCCTGCTGTTCCGCGTCGCCGACATCGTCAAGCCGTGGCCGGCGAGCTGGGCCGACCGGCAGGTCGCCGGCGGGTTGGGCGTGATGCTCGACGACATGATCTCGGCGCTCTATGCAGGAGCGCTGCTGTTCGTGCTGGTACGGACGACGGAGGCGCTGCTTGGCTGACGAAGAACTGCTGGAGGCGGCGCGACGGGTGCTCGATGCCTGCCGTGCCCGCAAGCTGCTGCTCGCGACCGCCGAGTCCTGCACCGGCGGGCTGATCGCCGGCACGCTCACCGAGATCGCCGGTTCATCCGATGTCGTGGAGCGCGGTTTCGTCACCTACTCGAACGAGGCGAAGACCGAGCTGCTCGGCGTCCCCGCCGCCATGATCGCCGCGCATGGCGCGGTCAGCGAGGAGGTCGCCCGCGCGATGGCCGAGGGCGTCCTGGCGCGTGCGCCGGTGGACCTCGCCGTGTCCGTCACCGGAATTGCCGGGCCGGGCGGCGCGACGCCGGGCAAGCCGGTCGGCCTCGTCTATCTCTGCATCGGCAGGCGCGGCCGCGGTGCGCCGACGGTCGAGCGCCACGTCTTCCCCGGCGACCGCGCCGCGGTGCGGCGAGCCTCGGTGGTGCGTGCGCTGGCGATGCTGCTGGAGACAACGAAGCAGACGTAGCGGCTCCCGGCATGAGCAACGTCGCCCAAATCTCCTGCGATGCCGCCGCCGCGCGGCGGTCCGCGCAGCGCGCAACGGCGGCGGCGCATCCGCGCCTTGTCCTCGCGACAACCATCCTGGCGTCCAGTCTCGCCTTCGTGGACGGCTCGGTCGTCAATGTCGGCTTGCCCGCGATCGGACGCAGCCTCGGAGCCGACGCCGGTGCGCTCCAGTGGGTGGTGAACGCTTACCTGCTGCCGCTCAGTGCGCTCCTTCTCCTTGGCGGCGCGGCAGGTGACCGGTTCGGGCGACGGCGTCTGCTGATCGCCGGGACGGCGCTGTTCGCGCTCGCCTCGCTCGGCTGTGCGCTCGCGCCCGGACTCTCCGTGCTGCTCGTAAGCCGGTTCATACAGGGCATGGGCGCTGCGATGCTGATGCCGAACAGCTTGGCAATCCTCGGCGCGACCTTCACGGGCGAGGCGAAGGGGCGAGCGATCGGCATCTGGGCGGCGACCGGCGCGGCCATGGGCGCGCTCGGTCCCGTGCTGGGCGGCTGGCTGATCGATCTCGGCAGCTGGCGCGCGATCTTCCTTCTCAACCTGCCGCTCGCCGGCGGCGCGATCCTGCTCGCGTGGCGCTACGTCCCGCGCGACGAGGATCACGGCGAACAACAGCCCCTTGACTGGACCGGCGGGCTGCTGGCCACGGTCGGGCTCGGCGCGCTCACCTGGGCGTTGACCGCCGGCTCGGGCCGGAACGGCTGGAGCGCCGGTGCGGTCGGTATGACGGCAGTCGGGCTCGCTTTGCTGGCCCTGTTCGTTTTCGTCGAGAGGCGACGCGGCGACCGGGCCATGATGCCGCTCGCGCTGTTCGCCTCGAGGAGTTTCGTCGGCCTGACGCTCCTCACGCTGTTCCTCTATGGTGCGCTGGGCGGCCTGTTCGTGCTGATCCCTTATGTGCTGATCGAGGCCGCGCACTACTCCGGCACGGAAGCCGGGGCGGCGCTCGTCCCTCTGCCGCTGGTGCTCTCCGTCCTCTCGCCGCTGATGGGCGGACTCGCCGGGCGGATCGGTCCCAGGCTGCCGCTGGCGATCGGACCGCTGGTGGTCGCGGCCGGCTTCCTGCTCGCGCTCAGAATTGGTGCGACCGCGGACTACTGGACCGAGGTCTTTCCGGCGATTTTCATGATAGCGATCGGGTTGAGCGGAGCGGTTGCGCCGCTGACGACCGCCGTGCTGAACGCGGTCGATGCGCGCCACACCGGCTCTGCTTCCGGGTTCAACAGCGCGGTCGCACGCACCGGCGGCCTCGTCGCGACGGCGCTCCTCGGTGGCGTGCTCGCCGCCAAGGGCGCTCAGCTGCTGAGCGCGTTCCACGCCGCCATGCTTATCGGCGCCGCGACGTGCGTCGCGGCATCCGCGAGCGCGTTCGCGCTGATCAAGGACAAGACCGTCCGAGGCGGCGAGAGCTAAACAAGCCTCTACGAAGCGGGCCGCGCCACCGCCGGCACGCCGCTGTCGCCGTACAGCGCCCGGGCGCGCGCCTCGAACGCCGTGACCATGCGGCGGACCGCCTCGCCGAACAGGACGCCCATCACCTTGGTCAGCAGCGCCGACCGGAACTCGAACTCGACATAGAAGTCGATCCGGCAGGCACTGCCCGGCATCGGCTCGAAGATCCAGTGGTTCTTCAGGTACTTGAACGGACCGTCGGTATACGCGACGTCGATCCGCCCCGGCCGCTGAAGCACGACCCGCGACGTGAATTTCTCGCGGATCATCTTGAAGCCGATCAGCATGTCGGCAAGCACGATATCGTCACGCCGCTCGCGGATCCGAGCGCCGAGGCACCAGGGCAGGAACTCCGGATAGCGCTCGACGTCGGCAACGAGGTCGAAGAGCTGCTCCGGCGTATACGGCAGAACCCTCTTCTCTTCGTGCGATAGCATCGGCGTGCGGCAGTGCTCAGGCGGTTCGGGCGAGCTGCGCGTCGCGCGCCGCGCGGAGCTTCGCGAAATCGTTTCCGGCGAAATACGAGGAGCGCGTCAGCGGCGACGCCGAGACCATCAGGAAGCCCTTGCCGAAGGCCATCTTGCGATAGGTCTCGAACTCCTCCGGGGTGACGAAGCGGTCCACCGCATGATGCTTCGGCGTCGGCTGGAGATACTGGCCGATCGTCAGGAAGTCGACGTCGGCGGCGCGCAGATCGTCCATGACCTGCAACACCTCGGCCTTGTCCTCGCCGAGCCCGACCATGATGCCGGATTTGGTGAAAATCGACGGGTCGAGCTGCTTCACCCGGTCGAGCAGCCGCAGCGAGTGGAAATAGCGCGCCCCCGGCCGGACCTCGGCATAGAGCCGCGGCACCGTCTCCAGATTGTGGTTGTACACGTCCGGCTTCGCCGCGACGACCGCTTCCGCCGCCCCTTCCTTGCGCAGGAAGTCCGGCGTCAGCACCTCGATGGTCGTCGCGGGCGACGCCAGCCGGATCGCGCGGATCGTGCGGACGAACTGGTCGGCGCCGCCATCGTCCAGATCGTCGCGGTCGACCGAGGTGACGACGACGTGCGACAGGCCGAGCTTGCCGACGGCGTCGGCGACACGCTCCGGCTCGTGCGGATCGAGGAGGTCCGGCCGCCCGGTCGCGACGTTGCAGAAGCTGCACGCGCGGGTGCAGACGCTGCCGAGGATCATCACCGTCGCGTGCTTCTGCTTCCAGCACTCCCCGATGTTCGGGCAGGCCGCTTCCTCGCAGACGGTGTTGAGCTTGAGATCGCGCATCAGCCGGCGCGTCTCGTGGTATTCGGGCGAAGTCGGCGCCTTGACGCGGATCCAGGCCGGCTTGCGCGCGACCGGATTGTCGGGCCTGTGCGCCTTCTCGGGGTGGCGCAGGGACGGCCCGCCGCCCGGGGCAGCGGTCATGACAGACTCCCTTGGTAGACCGGCCTAGAAGTGGATGGCGCGGCCGTAAGCGTCAAGCACGGACTCGTGCATCATCTCCGAGAGCGTCGGATGCGGGAACACCGTGTGCATCAACTCGACCTCGGTGGTCTCCAGCGTCTTCGCGACCGCGTAGCCCTGGATCAGCTCGGTCACCTCCGCGCCGATCATGTGCGCGCCCAGCAGTTCGCCGGTCTTGGCGTCGAACACGGTCTTGACCATGCCTTCCGGCTCGCCGAGCGCGATCGCCTTGCCGTTGCCGACGTACGGGAAGTGCCCGACCTTGACCTCGTACCCGGCCTCGCGCGCCTTTTTCTCGGTGAGCCCGACGCTCGCCACCTGCGGCATGCAGTAGGTGCAGCCGGGGATGTTCGAGGTGTCGAGCGGGTGCACGTCGTTCACGCCAGCGATCTTCTCGACGCAGATCACGCCTTCGTGGCTCGCCTTGTGCGCGAGCCAGGGCGGGCCGACCACGTCGCCGATCGCATAGACGCCCGGCTCGTCGGTCTCCAGCCACTTGTTGACGACGATGTGGTTGCGGTCGACCTTCACCTTGGTGTTCTCAAGGCCGACAGTCTCGGTGTTGCCGACGATGCCGACCGCGAGGATCACGCGCTCGACCGTGATGTCGGCGCTCTTGCCGCCGGCCTCGACCGTCACCGTGACGGAGTCGCCGCCGTTCTTTTTCAGCGCCTTCACCGTGGCGCCGGTGTGGATCTTCATCCCCTGCTTTTCGAACTGCTTCCGGGCGAAGGCGGAGATCTCCTCGTCCTCGACCGGGAGGACGCGGTCCATCACCTCGACCACGGTCACCTCGGCGCCCATGTTCCGGTAGAAGCTCGCGAACTCGATCCCGATCGCGCCCGAGCCGACGACCAGCAGCGACTTCGGCATCCGGTCGGGAACCATCGCCTCCTTGTAGGTCCAGATCAGCTTGCCGTCGGGCTCCATGCCCGGCAGCGACCGCGCGCGGGCCCCGGTCGCGACGATGATGTGCTTCGCCGTGAGCTGCTCGCCGTTCGCCTGCCCGTTCTTCGCCAGCGCGACCTTGCCCTTGCCGGCGAGGCGGCCCTCGTTGTCGAAGACGGTGACCTTGTTCTTGCGCAGCAGGTGCTTGACGCCGCCCGAGAGTTGCGCCGCGACCTTGCGCGACCGCTGCACCACCTTCTGCACGTCGAAGCTCACCTCCTTCGCCGCGAAGCCGTAGGCGTCAAGATGGTGCAGCAAATGGTTGATCTCCGAGCAGCGCAGCAGCGCCTTGGTCGGTATGCAGCCCCAGTTGAGGCAGATGCCGCCGAGGTGCTCGCGCTCGACCACCGCGGTCTTCATGCCGAGCTGGGCGGCGCGGATCGCGGCGACATAGCCGCCGGGGCCGCCGCCGATGACGACGATGTCGAAGGAAGTATCAGCCACGCATCGGCTCCTAAAGCAGCATCGTGATCGGGTCTTCGACGATCTTCTTGAACTCGGCAATCCATCTGGCGCCGGTCGCGCCGTCGACGACGCGGTGGTCGCAGGCGACCGTGCAGCTCATCACCGTCGCGATGGCGAGGGCGCCGTTCTTGACGACGGGCCGCTGCTCGCCTGCGCCGACCGCGAGGATGCAGCCCTGCGGCGGGTTGATGACGGCGTTGAAGTGCTTGATCCCGAACATGCCGAGGTTCGAGATCGAGAAGGTGCCGCCCTGGAAGTCCTGGGGCCCGAGCGCCGGCTTCTCGTCGCCCTTGGCCCGCGCCGCGAGACTCTTCATCTCGCGCGCGATCGTGCCGAGCCCTTTCTGGTCGGCGTTCCGGATGATCGGCGTGATCAGCCCGTCCTTGAGAGCAACGGCGACCGAGATGTCGACCTGCTTCCAGCGCAGAACGGCATCCTCGGCCCAGGAGGCGTTGGCTTCCGGCACCCGTCGAAGCGCCAGCGCCGCCGCCTTGATGACGAAGTCGTTGACCGAGATCTTCTCGCCCGACTTTGCATTCAGCTCCGACCGCATCTTGAGCAGCGCGTCCAGCTCGCAATCGATTGTCAGCGTGAAGTGCGGGACGTTCTGCTTCGACTCGACCATGCGCCGGGCGATGGTCCGCCGCATGCCCGTGTGCGGGATCGCCTCGTAGGGGATCCCGCCGGCGAGCACCGCGACCTGCTCGGCGGTGAGCGCCTCTCCGCCCGCTGCCGCCGGCTTCGCGGCCATCGCCATTGGCGCCGCAAGGCCGGTGCCCGGCAGAGGCTCGCGCCCGGCCTGCGGAGCTGGTGCCGCAGCACCCGGCTTCGGTTGTGCTGCCGGAGCTGCCGCGCCTGGACCCTGCTTGATCGCAGCTTCGACGTCGGACTTGACGATGCGGCCCTGCGGACCGGAGCCGGAGAGCCGGTGCAGGTCGATCCCGGCCTGCTCCGCCATGCGGCGGGCAAGCGGGCTGACGAAGATCCGGCCATCGCCGCCGGCCGCGCCGTGATCGGCGCCGTTGCCGGACTTCGCGGCAGGGCTCGGCGCGGCGGCGGCAGCCGCCGGCGATTGCGGCGGCGCCTCGGTCTTGGCCGGGCTCGGCTGCGGTGCGGCGGGCTGCTGCGGCGCCGATTGCGGCGGAGGTGCCGCGGCGGCGGCCTTCTGCGCGCCCTTCCCGCCACCGCCGTCGCTTAGCGCCGAAGCGTCCTCGCCCTCGCCGAGCAGCAGCGCGATCGGCTCGTTGACCTTGACGCCCTGCGCGCCTTCGGGGACGAGGATCTTGCCCATCGTCCCCTCGTCGACCGCCTCGACCTCCATCGTCGCCTTGTCGGTCTCGATCTCGGCCAGCACGTCGCCGGCCCGGACATCGTCGCCTTCCTTCTTATGCCACTTCGCCAGGTTGCCTTCCGTCATGGTCGGCGACAGCGCAGGCATCAGCACCTCGATCGGCATCGCTTCTTCTCCCTGCTTTCCGCGTTGTCGGCCGGTCAGCCCCGGTAGCTCACGTCCTTCACCGCGGCGACCACGTCGGCGACCTGCGGAATGGCGAGCCGTTCCAGGTTGGCGGCGTAGGGCAGCGGGATGTCCTTGCCGGCGACGCGGCGCAGCGGCGCATCGAGGTAATCGAACGCCTGCTCCATCACGATCGCCGCGATCTCGGAACCGATGCCGGCGACCGGCCAGCCTTCCTCGACCGAGACGATCCGGTTGGTCTTCTTGACGGAATGCACGATCGCATCGATGTCGAGCGGGCGCAGCGAGCGCAGGTCGATGACCTCGGCCGAGATGCCCTGCGACGCCAGCTCCTCGGCCGCCTGGAGCGCGATCTGCACCATGCGCGAGTAGGCGATGATCGTGACGTCGTCGCCGCGCCGGGCGGTCCGGGCGCGGCCGATCGGCAGCACGAAGTCCGGGTCGTCCGGCACCTCGAAGCTCTGGCCGTAGACCAGCTCGTGCTCGAGGAAGATCACCGGGTTCGGGTCGCGGATCGCGGCCTTGAGCAGCCCCTTGTGGTCGGCCGCCGTATACGGCGCGACCACGCGCAGGCCGGGCACGTGCGCATACCAGCTCGCGTAGTCCTGCGAGTGCTGGGCGGCGACGCGCGACGCGACGCTGTTCGGACCGCGGAAGACGATCGGGCAGCCCATCTGGCCGCCCGACATGTACAGCGTCTTGGCCGCCGAGTTGATGATCTGGTCGATCGCCTGCATGGCGAAGTTGAAGGTCATGAACTCGACGATCGGCCGCAGGCCGCCGAACGCGGCGCCGACGCCCAGCCCGGCGAAGCCGTGCTCCGTGATCGGCGTATCGACGACGCGGCGCGCGCCGAACTCCTGGAGCAGGTTCTGGCTGACCTTGTAGGCGCCCTGGTACTCGGCGACCTCCTCGCCCATCAGGAAGACGCTCTCGTCGCGGCGCATCT
The DNA here is from genome assembly GCA_036403035.1 of Allostellaceae bacterium. Taxonomy (GTDB): domain Bacteria; phylum Pseudomonadota; class Alphaproteobacteria; order ATCC43930; family CGMCC-115725; genus DASWRT01. Next base: position 22,053 of record DASWRT010000370.1, read on the forward strand.
CCTCGGCCATCGCGTCGCGCAGCGCCTCGCGGACGGTGAGCTTCACCGTCTTGCCCGACCATTCCTCCTCGGCAGTCGGCGCGCCGCCCGGCGCGGCGTGGCCGTTGCCCTTCGGCGCGGCCGGCGCCTTCGCGGCGGCTGGCTCCGGAGACGGCGCGGGTGCCGGCGCCGCGGCGGGCGCTGGGGCCGGAGCAGGCGGCGGTGCAGCCTTCCCGCCGCCCGCCGATGCCGCGTCGTCGACGCTCTCGCCCTCGCCGGCAAGCACGGCGATCGCTTGGTTGACCGGCACGTTCTCCGTGCCTTCGGCGACGAGGATCTTCGCGAGGGTGCCCTCGTCGACCGCCTCGACTTCCATCGTCGCCTTGTCGGTTTCGATCTCGGCGAGCACGTCGCCGGACTTCACGTCGTCACCGACTTTCTTCAACCACTTCGCGATTTTTCCTTCGGTCATGGTCGGCGACAGCGCCGGCATCAAGATCTCGATCGGCATCGTCTTTCCCTGATGTTCTTGTGGCGCGCTGCGGGTCAGGCTTCGACGAGAACGTCGGTCCAGAGCTCGGACGGATCCGGCTCGGGGCTTTGCTGCGCGAAGTCCGCGGCCGCCGCGACGACGTCCTTGACCTCCTTGTCGACCGCCTTGAGCTGGTTTTCGTCCGACATGCCGCCGTCGACGAGGCGCTTCTTCACCTGATCGATCGGGTCGTGCTCGGCGCGCATCCGGTTGACCTCGTCCTTGCTCCGGTACTTCGCCGGGTCGGACATCGAGTGGCCGCGATAGCGGTAGGTCTGCATCTCCAGGATGAACGGCCCCTGCCCGGAGCGCGCATGCTCCAGCGCGTCGTCGGCCGCCCCCCGCACCGCGAGCACGTTCATGCCGTCGACCGCCGCGCCGGAAATGCCGTAGGGCGAACCGCGCGTGTAGAGGTCTGGGCTGGCCGAATGCCGCGCCAGCGAGGTGCCCATGCTGTACTTGTTGTTCTCGATGACGTAGACGACCGGCAGCTTCCACAGCGCCGCCATGTTGAAGCTTTCGTAGACCTGCCCCTGGTTGATGGCGCCGTCGCCCAGGAAAGTCAGCGAAACGTGGCCGTCGTTCCGGTACTTGTGCGCGAAGCCGAGACCGGTGCCGATCGGCACCTGCGCGCCGACGATGCCGTGCCCGCCGAAGAAGCGCTTCTCGCGGCTGAACATATGCATCGAGCCGCCCTTGCCCCTTGAATAGCCGCCGCTGCGCCCGGTCAGCTCGGCCATCACGCCCTTCGGGTCCATGCCGCAGGCCAGCATGTGGCCGTGGTCGCGGTAGGAGGTGACGATCGAATCCCCTTCTCTCGCCGCGTTCAGGACGCCGACGACCACCGCCTCCTGGCCGATATAGAGATGGCAGAAACCGCCGATCAGGCCCATGCCGTACATCTGGCCCGCCTTCTCCTCGAAGCGGCGGATCAGCAGCATCTCGCGATAGTACTTCAGGAGGTCGGCGGCGGACGCCTCGGCCTCTTCTGCGGGCGCAGCTTTGGGCTTGCGCTTGACGGTCGCCATCCCTTCCTCCCACGAAAGCACGAAAAGCAGAAGCCTCGCCGGACGGCGAGGCAGCTTGAACGGTGCTTAAAATGGCGCGGAGGGAGCGGTTTTGCAACGGCTCGATGCGCAAGATTCATGTCGCCAACACGTTGTTTTGCATAGCAAAAGAACGTGTGAACTGGATTTCGGTTAAGAGCGTTAAGGCCGTGGATCTTCCTGCATCCGGCCCGCCTGTTGCGCTGCGCGCGACGTAGGCTCTTAGCGCTGTGTGGCTTGCGGCGCTGTCTTGAGGATCACGATCTCGTTCGGACCGACGACGTTGAGCGTCGCCCGCGCCCGCTCATCGAGCAGGTCTGGATCAAGATGCTCCGGGCGGAGGCGGGCCACCCTGTTGTCGAGCGCCTCGCGCTCGCCGCGCACCTGCTCCGCGGTGGCCTTCGCGTCGCGGATCTGCTGCGTCAATCGCATCCAGGCGATAAGACCGCGATCACCCTGGACGAGGTGATAGGAAAAGTATCCGATCACCGCGAGACCGAAGATCGGTCCGGTGACGAAACGAGTGCGGCGCCTGATTTCTGCAAGGAGCGTCATGCCCCAAGAGAATCACGCCACCCGCGAGCCGGTCAATGCTTCTTTTTACTGAAGGTAGCGAGATTTAAGGAAAGCGTGTCGATGAAGCTCAGATGAGAACAAATAATGAACAACTGTTCATCCGCGCTCGTCTGCACGATGGGCTGCAATGCCGGCAATAATGAGGCCGATTCCGGCAAGTTCGGCTGGCGCGGGGATCTGACGGAGCACGAGGATGCCGATCACTGTGGCGGTGGCCGGCAAGAGCGCGAGGAGCAGCGCGAAGCTGCCACGCGGCAGTTTCGCCATCGCGAGCTGATCGCAGACATAAGGGATCACCGACGACGAGATCCCGACGCCGACGGCAGCCGCGAGGAGGACAGGGTCGAGAAGCGCCGGTACGGCATCCAAGATGCCGATCGGGAGTGCGGCGATCGCCGCTACCGACATCGCGACCCCGAGGCGGTCGATGCCGCCGGTTCGTCCGCCTGCCGCGATCCTGTGCCCGAGCACGACGTAGAGAACGAACAAGGCGCAGTTGGCGAACGCAAAGACATAGCCGAGCGGTTCTCCGTCGATGCGCACTTCGGTCAGCAGGCCGACGCCGGCAACCGCCAGGATGAGCGCCGCTCCGTTGCGCACCGTCCGCAGGCTGAACGCGGCAAGGCCGATCGGCCCCAGGAACTCGATCGCGCCGACCGTGCCGAGCGGAAGCCGGGCGATCGCCAGATAGAACAGCGAATTCATCGCGGCGAGCACGATGCCGAGGGCGACGACGGTTCGCCTGTCCGCGGCATCCAGACCGAGAAAGTAACGCCAAGGCCGGCGCCACACGGCGAAGATAAGCGCCGCGCTGGCGATGCGCAGCCAAGCGACCCCGAGCGGCTCGACATGCCCAAATAGCAGTACCGCGAAAGCCGGCCCCAGATAATGGAAGATCGCGCTCGCAATGAAATAGAGATGAGGCGGCACGCTCTTCGGCTGCGCTGCCGGTACGGCGGCAACATCGGGATCCTGCAATACGGCCGGGGTGCTTGCGCGATTGGTCATGCGATCGATCTTTGCAGGCAGACCTTGCTCGGTCCATAATGATACGAAAGAGAAAACAAGCATTTACCTTTATAAGAAAGGCAATATGCATTTTGCCCTTACAATCCTCAAATCTCCTGCTCGACGCCCGCAACGTTGAGCTGATCCGCCTCCTCCAGGCTGACCCGCGCGCCAGCGTATCGGAACTCGCCCGGCGGGTCGGCATGTCGGCGCCGGCCGTGAAGGAACGCCTGACGCGGCTGGAAGAGGCCGGCGTGATCCGCGGATACCGTCTGGAACTCGACCCGACCGCGCTTGGGCTGCCCCTCACCGTCTTCGTGCGCATCCGCCCGATGCCCGGCCAGTTGCCCAAGATCGCGGAGATGGCGAAGGCCATGCCGCAAGTCGTCGAGTGTCACCGCATCACGGGCGAGGATTGCTTCATCCTCAAGGTTCACCTCGACGCGCTGGAAAGTCTCGACGGCGTGCTCGACCGCTTTCTCGCGTATGGGCAGACGACGACATCGATCGTGCAGTCCTCGCCGGTCCCGCTTCGCGCACCGCCTTTTCCGAACGACGGCTTCTGACGGACGGCCGCCTGCGATCGAGCCTGAAACGGGCAGCCCGGCATCGCGCCGGATTCCCCCACCCCGGCCCTCCCCGCAAGGGGGAGGAGCTTTGAAAGCGTTCAGCTTTTCTCCCTCTCCCCTTGCAGAGGAAGGCCGGGGTGGGGGTACCCGCGTAGAGCGTTTTCCCGGCCCAACTGCAACCCGCCCCAGTCCCGTGCGCGATAGGCGCTTGGGCTCGCGCCCATGATCCGCCGGAAGCGGTGATTGAACGTCGACAGGTCGTTGAAGCCGGCATCGAATGCGATGGTTGAGACGGGCTCGTCCGACCGGCGCAGGCGGACGGCGGCGCGATGGAGGCGCGTGCGGAGGATGAACTGGTGCGGCGTCATTCCGGCCACGTGGCGGAAGGCGCGCAGGAAGTGGTACGGGCTCATTGCCGCGTCGCGCGCCAGGTCGGCGAGGGCAAGCGGCTCCTCGGCCGCCTGGGCTTCGATCCGGCGCAGCGCCTCGCTGATGCGCCGCTCGTGCCGCGGACTTGGCTGGAACGCCGCTGCCGCCCGATCGTCGCAGCCGGCGAGCGCGGCGACGACCGCGCCGGTCAGCCGCAGCGTCAGCTCTTCCCATTCCGCGGCCTCGCCGCCGTCGCGGGCGGCGTCGGCTTCCGCGAGCAGCGGCATGAGCCGCGCCAGCGGCGGCAGGCGCGGAACGGCGAATGTCGGCGTTTGCCGGAAGCCCGGTCTCGCCGCGGCGATCGTATCCACGAGATCGGGCGCGACATGGAACGAGAGGCAGCGGTCGCCGACGCCATGCTCGTGACCGCACTCGAAACAATCGCCCTGGTTGCCGAGCATCACGGCGCCGGGAGCAAGCACGGCCGCGCCGCGCGTCGAGCGGTATTGGAACGTCCCCTGCGTCACCGCGGCGATGCACATGGCATCGTGCCGTTCCTCGAACGGCCGGTCGCCCGGGCCGGCGGTGCAGACGACGTCGCTGACCTGCCAGCCCGGACCTGACGCCAAGAGGCGAGACGACGTGGTTGCTGCCATATCGGCAGAATAGCAATTTTCCCCAAGCGGTAGCGAGGCATGGCGGTCTACGGAAGGGCATCCGCTATTTCTGAAAGGTCCGGCAATGACCGCCGCTGTCGCTTTGTCCCCTGCCCTTTCCCCTTCCCTCATCGACGCGCTTCACACCGACCGTCCGGCCCCTGACCGCGCCGGCAAGATGTGTCTTTACGGCTGGCTGGTCGGGCGCTGGGAGATGGACGTCGTCGCCCACGCCGACGACGGCGCGAAGCACCACGGAACCGGGGAGATCCATTTCGGCTGGGTGCTCGAAGGCCGCGCCATCCAGGACGTCTGGATCACCCCGCCGCGCGCCGCGCGCCAGGCCGACGTGCCGGCCGGCGCGGCGAATTTCTATGGCACGACGCTGCGGGTCTACGATCCCGGCATCGACGCTTGGCACATCCTGTGGATCGACCCGGTGAAGCAGCTCTACACGCGGCAGATCGGCCGCGCTCGCGGCGACGACATCGTCCAGGAAGGCAAGGACGATTCGGGTGCGGCGGTCCGCTGGAGTTTCACCGAGATCACGCCCGACTCGTTCCGCTGGCTCGGCGAGCGCTCGTCGGACGGCGGCGAGACATGGCGGCTCCAGGTCGAGTTCCTCGCCCGCCGCGTCGCGGCGTAGTCATTCAAGGGTTTTCTCAGGAGGAGGAGTGTCGATGATCGACCATATCTCGATCGGCGTCCGCGATCTCGCCACGACGAAACGTTTCTACGATGTCGCGCTCGAACCTCTCGGATACGAGTGCCTGAGCGAGAGCGGCGAGTCGCTCGGCTACGGACGCGACGTCGCCGTGTTCTGGGTCGCCGTAGCGGAACGTCCTGTTCCGGCCGACGACGAGTCAGGTCTGCATTTCTGCTTCACCGCTCCGACGCGCAGGAGCGTGGACGAGTTCCATGCGGCGGCGCTTCGTTCGGGCGGACGCGACAACGGCGGACCGGGCCTGCGTCCGCATTACGGACAGGACTACTACGCCGCCTTCGTCGTCGATCCCGACGGCTACCGGCTGGAAGCCTATTGCAGCCAGCCCGAGGCGTAACCCCGAGAAAGAATAGGAAGGGCGGGCCGGCCGCGTCTGACCGACCCGCCCTTCGCAACCCTCAGGCGCGGGATCAGCGCGCGGTGCGCAGCACCGAGCGGCCGGCGTAGCGCGCCGCGGTGCCCAGCTCTTCCTCGATGCGGATGAGCTGGTTGTACTTGGCGAGCCGGTCGGAGCGCGAGAGCGAGCCGGTCTTGATCTGCCCGCAGTTCGTCGCGACCGCGAGGTCGGCGATCGTCGAATCCTCGGTCTCGCCGGAGCGGTGCGACATGACGGCGGTGTAGGCGGCGCGGTGCGCAATCTCGACCGCTTCCAGCGTCTCCGACAGCGAGCCAATCTGGTTGACCTTGACCAGGATCGAGTTGGCGACGTGCCGGGCGATGCCGTCGGACAGGCGCTTCGGATTGGTGACGAAGATATCGTCGCCGACGAGCTGCACCTTGCCGCCGAGTTCGCGGGTCAGCGCGGCCCAGCCCTCCCAATCGTCCTCGGCCATGCCGTCCTCGATCGAGATGATCGGATAGCGCGCGGCAAGGTCGGCGAGGTAGCGGACCATGCCCGCCGAATCGAGCTGCTTGCCCTCGCCCTCCAGGTTGTAGCGGCCGTTCTTGAAGAACTCGGTGGAGGCTGCGTCCAGGGCGAGGAACACGTCGTCGCCCGGCGTGTATCCTGCGGCCTCGATCGATTTCATGATGAAGCCCAGCGCGTCGTCGGTGGAGGCGAGGTTCGGCGCGAAGCCGCCTTCATCGCCGACATTGGTGTTGTGCCCGGCATCCTTGAGCTGCTTCTTCAGCGCATGGAAGATCTCCGAGCCGACCCGGATCGCGTCGGCGACGGTCGGCGCGCCGACCGGCATGATCATGAATTCCTGGATGTCGATCGGGTTGTCGGCATGAGCGCCGCCGTTGACGATGTTCATCATCGGCACCGGCAGGGTCCGCGCGAACACGCCGCCGACATAGCGGAAGAGCGGCTGCGACAGCTCGATCGCCGCGGCCTTCGCGCAGGCGAGGCTGACGCCGAGGATCGCGTTGGCGCCGAGGCGCGACTTGTTCGGCGTCCCGTCCAGGTCGATCATCACCCCGTCGATCGCGACCTGATCCTCGACGTCGAAACCGGACAGCGCGTCGAAGATCTCGCCGTTCACCGCGTCGACCGCCTTGGTGACGCCCTTCCCGCCGTAGCGCCCCTTGTCGCCGTCGCGCAGCTCGACCGCCTCGTGGGCGCCGGTCGAGGCGCCCGACGGCACGGCGGCGCGGCCCATGGCGCCGCTCTCCAGGGTCACGTCGACCTCGACCGTCGGATTGCCGCGGCTGTCGAGGATCTCGCGGGCGTGGATGTCGATGATGGCGGTCATGTCTCGTCCTTCTCGTTGGGTCCTCCGGGGACCGGCTTATTCCGATGCCACGATGCCTTCAGCCTTTTCTAACGTAGGGGCGGCCCTTGGGCCGCCCGCCCGACCGCAGGTCCGGCGACGGGTGGGGCAAACCCCGCCCCTACGATTAGATCAAAGCTCCAACCATCGTGCCTCTCGGCTTATTGGCTTTCCGAATACCGAGCGGCCATGCTGGCCCCGTCCGCCATCCCTAAGCGATCGTGACCGGCGCCGCTTTCGCGATGCGATCGAACGCCATGAGCGTCTCAAGAATTCCCGGCATGTCGCGGAGCGGCACCATGTTCGGCCCGTCGGAAGGTGCGCTGTCCGGATTCTGGTGCGTCTCCATGAACACCGCGGCGACGCCGACGGCGACCGCCGCCCGCGCCAGCACGGGCACGAACTCGCGCTGGCCGCCGCTGGACGTGCCCTGCCCGCCCGGCTGCTGGACCGAGTGCGTCGCGTCGAAGACGACGGGGCAGCCGATCCGCGCCAGGATCGGCAGCGAGCGCATGTCGGAGACGAGCGTGTTGTAGCCGAAGCTGACCCCCCGCTCGCAGACCAGCACGTTCGGGTTGCCGCCGGCGTCCATCTTGCGGACCACGTTCGCCATGTCCCACGGCGCCAGGAACTGGCCCTTCTTGATGTTGATCGGCCGGCCGGTCGCCGCCGCGGCGAGCAGCAGGTCGGTCTGCCGGCACAGGAAGGCCGGGATCTGAAGCACGTCGACCGCCTCGGCGACCGGCGCGCACTGGTCCGCCGCGTGGACGTCGGTCAGCACCGGGCAGCCGTGCGTCTCGCGCACCTCGGCGAGGATCGGCAGGCTCTTCTCGACGCCGAGCCCGCGCGGGCTGTCGACCGAGGTCCGGTTCGCCTTGTCGAACGAGGTCTTGTAGATGAGCGGGATGCCGAGCCGCCGCGTCAACTCGACCAGCGCCTGGCTCGTCTCCAGCGCGTGCGCCCGGCTTTCCAGCGCGCAGGGCCCGGCGATCAGCGCCAGCGGCAGATCGTTGCCGACCGTGAAGCTGCCGATGCGGATGTGACGGGGGGAGGTCATGTCGGCTGTTTCCGTCCGGTCAGTGAGTGTCGCGGCGCCGCCCTGCCCTCCTCCGCTCCGGCCGGCCGGTCAGACCAGCCGGGACTGATGCAGGGCGGCGCGGATGAACGAGGTGAAGAGCGGGTGCGGATCGAAGGGCTTCGACTTCAGCTCCGGGTGGAACTGCACGCCGACGAACCAGGGATGCTCGGGGATCTCGACGATCTCCGGCAGGATGCCGTCCGGCGACATGCCCGAGAAGCGGAGCCCATGCTCCTCCAGCAGGTTCTTGTAGTTGATGTTGACTTCATAGCGGTGGCGATGCCGCTCGCTGATCTCGGTCGCGCCGCCGTAGATTTCGCTGATCCGGCTGCCGGGGTGCAGATGCGCCGGATAGGCGCCGAGCCGCATCGTGCCGCCGAGGTCTCCCCCGGCCTCGCGCCGCTCCAGCATGTTGCCGCGCAGCCACTCGGTCATCAGCCCGACCACCGGCTCGTCGCACGGCCCGAACTCCGTCGAGCCGGCCTTTTCCAATCCGGCGAGATGGCGGGCAGCCTCGATCACCGCCATCTGCATGCCGAAGCAGATGCCGAAATAGGGCACGCCGCGCTCGCGGGCGAAGCACGCCGACATGATCTTCCCTTCGGCGCCGCGCTCGCCGAAGCCACCGGGCACCAGGATGCCGTGCACGCCTTCCAGGTGCTGGACGGCATCCTCCTTCTCGAAGATCTCCGAATCGATCCAGTCGAGCTTGACCCGCACGTTGTTGGCGATGCCGCCGTGCGTCAGCGCCTCGGCCAGCGACTTGTAGCTGTCGAGAAGGTGCGTGTACTTGCCGACGACGGCAATCGTAACCTCGCCTTCCGGCTTGCGGATGCGGCCGACGATGTCGTCCCACCCGCCAAGGTCCGGCTCCCTCGCCGCGATGCCGAAATGCTCGCAGACGGCCCGGTCGAAGCCTTCCGAGTGATAGGCTTTCGGGACCTGATAGATCGTGTCGACGTCGATCGCCGGGATGACGTTCGATTCGCGCACGTTGCAGAACAGCGCGATCTTCTTCTGCGACGACGGGGGAATCGGACGGTCGCATCGGCAGAGCAGGATGTCCGGTTGGATGCCGAGTCCGAGCAGTTCCTTTACCGAGTGCTGCGTCGGCTTGGTCTTCAGCTCGCCCGCCGCGGGAATCCAGGGCACCAGCGTCAGATGCACGAACAGCGTCCGCTCGCGCCCCAGCTCGTTGCCGAGTTGCCGGATCGCTTCCAGGAACGGCAGGCTCTCGATGTCGCCGACCGTGCCGCCGATCTCGCACAGCACGAAATCCTCGCCGTCGAGGTCGGCCTGGATGAACTCCTTGATCGCGTCGGTGACGTGCGGGATGACCTGCACCGTGGCGCCGAGATACTCGCCGCGCCGCTCGCGTCCGATCACGGTCGAATAGATCCTGCCGGTGGTCACGCTGTCGCTGCGCCGCGCCGCGACTCCGGTGTACCGCTCGTAGTGCCCGAGGTCGAGGTCGGTCTCGGCGCCATCGTCGGTGACGAAGACCTCGCCGTGCTGATACGGGCTCATCGTCCCGGGGTCGACGTTGAGGTACGGGTCGAGCTTGCGCAGCCGGACCCTGAAGCCCCGTGCCTGCAGCAAAGCGCCGAGCGCCGCTGCCGAAAGACCTTTGCCGAGGGAGGATACCACGCCGCCGGTGATGAAAATGAACCGCGTCATGGACCTTCAGTCTAGACAAACCATTGGGAAAACTCCACCGGCATCAGCCGGTAGAGGTGCATGGCGGGAATGCGACGATGTCGGTGGCAACCGTCAGCGGGTCGGAACGCTGGGCTCCGCGGGCGCCGGCGCAGGGGCCGGTTCGGCGGGAGCCACCGGATTCGGCGCGCCCTGGTTCTGCGCGGGCGCGGGCGGCAAGCTTGACGGCACCGCGGGAGACGGCGCCGTCGGCGAGGTCTGGTCGATGATCGAGCGGGGGGCGCCGTGATTGCCGGCGAGCACGACCAGCACGATGCTGGTCAACATGAAGCACCCGGCGAGGATCGCCGTCGTCCGGGTCAGCAGGTTTGCGGTCGAGCGGCCGGTCATGAAGCCGGACATTCCGCCGCCGCCCATCCCGAGTCCGCCGCCTTCGCTCTTCTGCACGAGCACGACGCCGACGAGCGAAATGGCGATCAGGACATGGACGACGAGGAGGACATTGATCATCGGGGAAGCTTCGCAACAATAGGGCAGCGGACCGCGTGCGCCGCCGCCGGGGCACATGGCGCGGGCTTTTAGCCGCTTCGTCCTCGCCGCGCCAGCCCGGATTAGCGGGTATCAGGCGATCAGCGCCCAGAACGCTTCGGCCGCGGGGCTTTGGCGGGAGCGGGCGCGAAAGACATGGATCTCCACCGCGACCTCCCACTCCTCTCCGCCGGCCGGGACGAGCGTGCCGCGCTTGATGTCGTCCTCGACGAGACTCCGCGGAAGCCAAGCGACGCCGCGGCCGTCCTGCGCCATCGCCCGCAGCACCGCGGCGAGATGCGACGCGAAGACCGGCTCCGCCCGGACGGACCGGCTCTCGACCAGCCGCACCGCATCCAGGATCCGGCCCAGGCCCGACTCGGGATTGTAGGCAAGGAGCGGCAGCGCCGGCCGGTCGGCGCCTGCGCCCGCGCCTGCGCGCGGCGGCAGCGCAAAGCGCGGCCGTCCGGAATCGCCGGAGGCCGCCGCCAGCGGCACCAGCCGGTCGGTTCCGATGCGGACCGAGCGGAACTGGCCGGGGTCGAGTCGCGGCGGCGCGGCCGGGTGATGATGGCATAGGAGGAATTCCGCCTGCGCTTGCAGCATCGCCTGCTCGCAGGCCTGCATGCTGTCCGAGACAAGTCGGATCGCGCTCCCGCCGACGACGCCCCCGCGCGCCGTCGCCTCGATCGAGCGCAGCCACGCGGGAAAGAAGGTCAACGACAGCGCATGCGTCGCCGCGAAGCGCAGCGTCGACGCGGCGGCCGCCTGAGCCTGACGCGCTTCCTCGCGGCCCTGGTAGAGTCGCCGCACCAGCTCCTCGGCGACCGGCCGGAACCGCTCGCCTGCCTCGGTCGGCGCGACCCGGTGCGACGTGCGCTCGAAGAGCGCCGCGCCGATCCACGTCTCCAGCGCGCGGATGCGGCGGCTGAACGCCGGCTGGGTCATGTGCCGGCGCTCGGCGGCGCGGGAAAAGTTCGTGCACTCGACGAGCGCGAGGAAGTCTTCCAGCCAGCCGAGTTCCATCCGCGATGCCGACTCCGCATTGAGCGATCCGACTCTGGCATTGGCCGGATCGGGCCGTCCACCCGTATGGTCCGGCAAGACAATCAACGGGTCCGGTACCATGCGCATCGTCGACATCCGCGAGAAGACCGTCTCGATCGCCTCGCCGATCGCCAACGCCTATATCGACTTCTCCAAGATGACCTGCTCGGTCGTCGCGGTCATCACCGACGTGATCCGCGACGGCAAGCCGATCGTGGGTTACGGCTTCAATTCCAACGGCCGCTACGGCCAAGGCGCGCTGATGCGCGAGCGCTTCATCCCGCGCCTCAAGGAAGCCGATCCGCGGACGCTCGTCGACGAGGCCGCAAATGGCGGAGGGGGCAATCTCGACCCGTTCGCGATCTGGGCGGCGATGATGAGCAACGAAAAGCCCGGCGGACACGGCGAGCGCTCGGTCGCGGTCGGCACGATCGACATGGCGGTGTGGGACGCCGTCGCGAAGATCGAGGGGAAGCCGCTCTATCGTCTCCTCGCCGACCGCTACCGCGGCGGCAACGCCGACGACCGGGTCTGGGTCTACGCAGCCGGCGGCTACTACTACCCCGGCAAGGATCTCTCGGCGCTTCGGAACGAGATGCGGAGCTACCGCGACCGCGGCTACCGCGTCGTCAAGATGAAGATCGGCGCCGCCCCGCTCGACGAGGACCTCAGACGCATCGAGGCGGTGCTGGAGGTGGTCGGCGACGGGCGATTCCTTGCCGTAGACGCCAACGGCCGCTTCGACCTCGACACCGCACTCGCCTACGCCGAGGCGCTGAAGCCCTACGGCCTGTTCTGGTACGAGGAGGCCGGCGACCCGCTCGACTACGCCCTCCAGGCAGAGCTGGCGGCGCATTACGACGGGCCGCTGGCGACCGGCGAGAACCTGTTCTCGCACCAGGACGCCCGCAACCTGATCCGCTACGGCGGGATGCGGCCGGACCGCGACTGGCTCCAGTTCGACTGTGCGCTGTCCTACGGCCTCGTCGAGTACCTGCGGACGCTCGACGTGATCCAGAAGCAGGGCTGGTCGACGCGCCGGGTCGTGCCGCACGGCGGTCACCAGATGTCGCTGAATATCGCCGCCGGCCTGCATCTCGGCGGCAACGAATCCTATCCCGACGTCTTCAAGCCCTTCGGCGGCTTCGCCGACGGCATCGCCGTCGAGGACGGATATGTCGGCCTGCCCGACGTGCCCGGCGTCGGCTTCGAGGCGAAAGCCGAGCTGTACGCGGTGATGCGGACGTTGGCGGAGTAACTTTGCGGAAACGCAAAACCATCGCCGACATACTTTCCCTCTCCCGTTTACGGGAGAGGGTCAGGGTGAGGGGAGTTTCTTTTTATTTTGATGAATTTATGTCAGCGCCGGTAGCAGGCGGCCCTCACCCCTACCCTCTCCCGTAAACGGGAGAGGGAGATATAAGCAAGGGAAAGGCAGGCGACGTCGCCGCCATTTCACCCGCACGCCCGCGCGATCGCCCAGAAATCCGTCGCGACGAGGCTCGCGCCGCCGACCAGCGCGCCGTCCACGTCGTCGACCGACATCAGGTCGCGCGCATTGCCCGGCTTGACCGACCCGCCATAGAGGATGCGGATCTCGCGCCACGCCGGGGTCCGCTCGCGCAGCGCGGCGCGGATATGGCCGTGCACCGCGGCGACGTCGTGCGTCGTCGGCGTCCGTCCGGTGCCGATCGCCCAGACCGGCTCGTAGGCGATCACCAGCTCGGCCGCGCCGAGCCCGTCCGGCACGCTCCCGGCGACTTGTCGCGCGACCACCTCAAGCGCGCGGCCGGCGTCGCGCTCGGCCTCGGTCTCGCCGACGCAGACGATCGGAGTAAGGCCGGCGGCGTGCGCCGCGAGCGTCTTCGCGCGGACCAGCGCGTTGCTCTCGCCGTGGTCGGTGCGGCGCTCGGAGTGGCCGACGATCACGAACTCGCACCCCATGTCGCGGAGCATCGGCGCGGAGATGTCGCCGGTATGCGCGCCCTTCTCCTTGGGATGGCAGTCCTGGGCGCCGACCCGGATACCGCTCCCCGTCAGCTCCTCGGGCATCAATGCGAGCAGCGTCGCCGGCGGGCAGACCAGCAAGTCGCAGGCGAGGTGCTCGTTGGCTGCCCGGCTCGCCGCAACCGCCCGCCGCGCGAGGTCGCGCGCCAGCTCCAGCCCCTCGGCCCTGAGCCCGTTCATCTTCCAATTGCCCGCGATCAGCTTGCGGCGCGCCGTCATTCGTCTTCCCCCTCGCTTCGTCGGATCGCGCGGTGAACGCCGGGACGCCGCCTTCGCTCCGCCCGTCCGGGGCGCTGCTGCCCGCGCGCCGTTCCCGCGTCCTCATACCGTCCCCTCGGCGGCGCCACAAGGCGGCGGGCGGGGCCGCGCGGGAAGCCTTGTTGCGGCGGGCGGGGCCGGTCCCTATCATCCGCCGCCTTCGACCATTGCCCCGATTGCCGCCGTCATGCTCCAAGCCATCCGCGAAAAAGCCGGATCCTTCATCGTCAAGCTGCTCTTCCTGATGCTGATCCTGAGTTTCGGCATCTGGGGCATCGGCGACATCTTCTTCCGGCAGAATACCGATTTCACCGTCGCATCGGTCGGCGACCGCCAGATCCAGCCGCAGGAGGTGCAGACCGCGGTGCGGCAGGAGCTGGAGCGCTTCCGCGGCCTGTTCGGCAGCGCGATGGACATCGAGCAGGCGAAGGCGCTCGGCATCGTCGACGGCGTGGTGCAGCAGATCGTCGGCCGCAACCTGCTCGACCTGGAGGCGCGGCGGCTCGGTCTCGTCGTGTCGGACGAGGCCGTCCGCGACGCGGTGCTCAACAACCCTGCCTTCAAGAACGAGAGCGGCGCGTTCGACCGTGCGCGCTACAACATGATCCTCGCGAACAACCGGCTCTCCGAGGGCCAGTACGAGACGATGCTGCGGCAGGACCTCGCCCGCGCCAATCTCGGGACGGCGGTGACGAGCGGCGGCGCCGTGCCGCCGGTGCTGTCCGACACGCTCTACCGCACGCGGAACGAGAAGCGTGTCGCCGACATCGTCTCGATCGGGTTCGACAAGGCCGGCGAGATCGCCGCGCCGGACGATGCTGCGCTGACCGCCTTCTACGACTCGCACGCCGACGCCTTCCGCACGCCGGAGCGCCGCAACTTCACCGCCCTGGTGCTGCGCCCGGAAGACGTGATGGACGAGATCTCGGTGAGCGACGACAAGCTGCACCAGGAATACGATTCGCGGCAGAGCGAATTCCGCACCGACGAGCGCCGGCAGATCGAGCAGATCGTCGTCTCCGACGAGGCGAAGGCGAAGGAAGCAGAGGAGCAGCTCAAATCCGGCGCCGACTTCGCGCAGGTCGCGAAATCCATCGCCGGCACCGACGCGGACGCGACGAAGCTCGGCTGGGTGAAGCGCGACGAGATGCCGGCGGAGATCGGCGATGCCGCCTTCGGCCTGGAGCAAGGCAAGACCAGCGATCCCGTCAAGTCGCCGTTCGGCTGGCACATCCTGCGCGTCACCGGAGTCGAGCCCGGCGGCGCCCAGTCCTTCGACGAGGTCAAGGACAAGCTGGCGACGGAGATAAAGCGCGAGCAGGCCGCCGACCAGGTCTACAAGGTCTCGAACGAGGTCGAAGACGCGCTCGCCGGCGGCGCCACGCTGGAGCAGGTGGCCGACCGGTTCAAGCTCAAGCTGACGATCGGCGACGGCGTCGATCCGAGCGGCAAGACGCGCAACGGTTCGCCTCTCGACTCGCCGATCGCGGCCGACCTCGTGAAGATGGCGTTCAACACGCCCAAGGGCGAGGCGAGCCCGATGACCGAGGCGCCGCAGCAGGACGGAATCTTCTACACCGTCCGCACCGACGACGTGACGGCGTCCACCGTGCCGCCGCTCGCCGACGTCCGCGACCGCGCGGTCGAGATGTGGACGCAGGACAAGAGGCGCGAAGCGGTCGAGGCGCAGGCGAAGGATATCGCCGCCGCGGCCGGTCCCGACAAGACGCTCGCCCAGGTCGCCGCCGAGCACGGCCTGACCGTCGCCTCGTCGCCGCCGCTGCTGCGCACCGGCGCGCCGGACGGCAGCGTGCCGGGAGCGGTCGTGTCGCAGCTCTTCGAGGCGAAGGCGACGGGCGCGGTCGTCCAGTCTCAGACGCCGACGGGCGCCGTCATCGCGCAGCTCAAGAGCGTCGAGCGCCCCGACCCGGCCGGCGACGCTGCCGGCGTGTCGCAGGTGTCGTCGCAGGTCGAGAACGCCATGCGCGGCGACCTCCTCGCGGTCTACGACCAGGCGCTCCGCAAGACCTTCCCGGTCAAGGTCAACGACGACCAGCTGCAACGGTTGTTCTGAGAAAATCCCTCTCCCGCGAGGGGAGAGAGTTCGATCGCTGTTTGACCGCACCGTTCGACTTGGCCGGCACGCTGCGGTAAAAGGCGAGGCGACAGCTCGGGAAAGTCAGCCGTGCCGATCGTTTCCTCTCCCTCCCCGGCCGCCGCCGCATGACCGGCGACGTGACGGACTTCACGGCGCTGCTCGGCGTCGCCGCCGCCGGCCGG
>DASWRT010000371.1:0-1650 GCA_036403035.1 Allostellaceae bacterium
TCCGGCCGCGCGGCCTCCTGGTCAGCTTCGGCTCGGCCTCCGGCCCGGTGCCGCCGCTCGATCTCGACCTGCTGCGGACCAAGGGCTCGCTCTACGTAACCCGGCCGACGATCGCGACCTACGTCGCCGCCCGCGAGGAACTGGAGGACGCGGCCGGCGCGTTGTTCCGCCTGCTCCTCGACGGCGCGATCAAGGTGACGATCGGCGGCCGCTACGCGCTCGCCGACGCCGCCCAGGCGCATCGTGACCTCGAAGCGCGGCGGACGACGGGCGCCCTGATCCTGACGCCGTGATGCGTCCCCGCGCCCGCCGTCAACGGCCGGCGAACCGTGCCTCCAGCGGATTGCCGGCCGGCGGCCAGACGCCTTTTTCGGCGACCCGCCCGCCGCGGTCGAAGGCAAGCCAGCTATAGGCGCCGTAATGCCGGACGGCCCGCATCATCGCCGGCAGCGCCGCCGCGTCGTCCGCCGCGACGACGAGCAGCGGCACTTCGGCGCCGTCATGGCCGTATCGCGCCGCCCAGACGATCCCGCCGCCGCTGCCGCTCGCCATCGACGGCAGGTCGCCCGGCGGATGATCCGGCAGTCCGGTGTTGCGGAGCGCCGTCGCGACGCCCCGTGCCGTGCCGACCAGCAGCAGCGGCCGCCGCTGCGCGACCGCCTCGGCCGGCGCCAGCGTTGCGGCGTCGTTTTCCAGCAGCGCCTCGCCGAACGTGTGGGCGGCGTCGGCCAGCGACGGGTCGGCCGCCGCCACCGCCGGTTTCGGCGCGACGACGATGCTGCGCACGGTCGGCGCGATCTCCTCCAGCGCCAGCCGCCGGAACACGCGGTAGTCCGGGTCGACGCGGACGGCGCGCACCGGCGTGGGCGAGGGCAGGGCATAGCGCTGTTCCCCGCTATTCAGGCGCTCCGTCCGCCACGTGCTGCCGGCGTCGGTGACGATCTCCACCGGGAGCACGAGATCGTAGGCCGGCGCGGCGTCCTGCGTCAGCGTGAAGGCGACGCCGTCCGCGGTCGGCTGCGCATCCTTCAGCGCGAGTCGGGGCGCGCCGGGACGGTCGAGCCATTGCGCGAAGAACCGTCCGAGGTCGCGGTCGTTCCCGCCCGGCGCCGCCGCCGCGAACGACGCCTGGAGGTCCGGCCATGCGGCGCGCTGGAACTGCCGGTCCCGCCAGAAGCGGCGCAGCCCGTCGAGGAATGCGTCCTCGCCGATCTCGTCGCGCAGCATCAGGAACAGCATCGCGCCCTTGTCGTAGCCGATCACCTGGCTCGCCGTGTGGCTCTTCTCGATGAAGGCGCGCAGCGGCCGGTCCTGTTCCGGCGGCAGCGAAGCGAAGTCGGACAGCCAGCGCCGCCGCATCTCGCGCGCCGCCGACGCGCCGTCCGGCCCCTCTTCGGTGAAGGCGTAGTCGGCCATGAAGGTGGTGAGCGCTTCGCACCAGTTGCCCCGCGCATAATCGACCGCGACGCCGTTCCCCCACCATGCGTGCAGCACCTCGTGGCCCAGCGACCGCTCCGGCACGAACGGCAGCGGCAGGATCGAGCGGTTGATCAGCGTGTAGGTCGGAAAGCCGAAACCGACCGGCGCGGGCGTCGCGACGACCTGGAAGATGTCGTGCGGATAGGGGCCGATCTGCGCCGAGAACCGGTC
>DASWRT010000372.1:0-9266 GCA_036403035.1 Allostellaceae bacterium
ATCTCGACCCGCGGCCGATACCGGCCGCAGCGGCCGGCACTCTCAGCGCTTGAACAATGCGGCAACCGTCCGGGATGCCTTCCGCGTGATATCAGGAGCCTTCGAGACATGGACTGGTCGCTCCCCAAATTCCCGCTCGACGATCTGAGCGACGACGCCCTGAACTGGCTCACGGTGCAACTGTCGCCGATCACGCGGCCGTTCAGCAAAGTCCTTTCCGGATGGATCGAGACCTCGACGACGGCGCTCAACACCGTTCCACCGGTGATCACGATCGCCGTCGCAGCGCTCATCGCCTGGCGCGTCGCCGGCACCCGCGTCGCCATTCTCACGGCGGCGGGACTCGCCTTCCTGCTCGACCTGAGACTCTGGGAAGCGACGATGCAATCCCTCGTGCTCGTGCTCATCTCGACGATCGTGGCGCTCGCCATCGGCGTGCCGCTCGGCATCGGCTGCGCGCTGAGCCGCAGGACATGGCAGGTGGTCTCGCCCGTGCTCGACATGGGTCAGACGTTGCCGAGCTTCGTCTATCTCATTCCGGCAATTCCGTTCTTCGGGCTTGGCCCGGTATCGGCGTCCTTCGCCACCATCGTCTTCGCCATGCCGCCGACCATCCGCATGACGGCGCTCGGCATCATGCAGGTGCCCTCCGAGCTTGTGGAGGCGTCGGACGCCTTCGGCTCGACCGCTTGGCAGAAGCTCGCCAAGGTGCAGCTCCCGCTTGCCGCTCCCACCATCCTCGCCGGCGTGAATCAGACGATCATGCTGGCGCTCTCGATGGTGGTCATCGCCGCCATGATCGGCGCCGGCGGGCTCGGCGGCGAGGTGTGGAAGGCGATCCAGCGGCTTGAGGCGGGCCGCGGCTTCGAGGCCGGCATCGCCATCGTCATTCTTGCGATCATCCTCGATCGCATTACGCAACGCATGGCGCGTCGTGCCCATGCCGCTTGAGGTTCGGCAGTGTCCGAGCCACGACCATCACGACCATTAAGAAGGAGAGGGGGCATGCTGAGGAAAGTCTGGGTATCCGCGCTCGCAATTGCGGCGCTGGCCGGTTTCGCCACGGGATCGGCGGAAGCCGCGAGCAAGGGGAAGGTGAAGATCGCCTATGTGGAGTGGTCGGACTCCGTTGTGGCGACCAACATCGCCAAGACGGTGCTCGAACAGGCGGGTTACGACGTCACGTTGACGCCGCTCGCGGCGGCCGCGATGTGGCAGGCGGTCGCCACCGGCGAGGCCGACGCCATGATGGCCGGGTGGCTGCCGGTCACGCACAAGGCGTACTACGACAAGCTCAAGGATCAGGTGGAGCTCACCACCCCGAACGTCACGGGGGCCAAACTCGGCTGGGCCACCCCCGACTATACGGACCTCAAGTCGATCGAAGATTTGAAGACGAAGTCTGCCGAAGTCGACAACAAGGTCATCGGCATCGATCCCGGCGCCGGCCTGATGAGAGCCTCCGAGAAGACGATCAAGGATTACGGCCTGTCCAACGTCAAGCTGGTCGAAGGGTCGGACGCCACTATGGTCGCCACCCTGAAGGACGCCATCAACAAGAAGCAGCCGATCGTCGTAACGGCCTGGACGCCGCATTGGATGTTCGCGCGTTGGAAGCTGCGCTATCTCGACGATCCGAAGGGATCGCTCGGCGCCGAGGAAACCGTCTACACGGTGTCGCGCAAGGATCTCGCCAAGGACATGCCGGAGGTCCACAAGATCCTCAAGAACATGAAATTCTCGCTCGAGGAGGAGCAGAAGGTCATGGTCTGGAACGAGGAGCCGGGCGCCAAACCCGCCGAGACGGCGGCGCGCTGGGTCAAGGAGAATCCGGAGATCGTCAAGTCTTGGTTGCAATAAGCGGACAGGATTAGTGCGGGTTGGGTTTGGGGCCGCATCACGCGGCTTCCCCCACCCCCAACCCTCCCCCGCAAGGGGGGAGGGAGAAAAGTTGAACTCCGTCAAAGCCCTCCCCCCTTGCGGGGGAGGGTTGGGTGGGGGACCCGGCACAATGCCGAGCGTGTCGTTCCAAGCTCGATTGAAAATCGATCTCGACACGATAACGTACCGCGCGAGCGGGCCGTTTGGTTTCTGTCACCTGGAAGGCTGAGGCCGCTTCTCGCGCTTCAGCAAGCCCGGTCTCGCGAGCGTGACGGGCCGCTTATTGGCTGCTGCCTCGCCCTGCCAGAATCGCATACGCCCGGTCGACCACCGGCTTGTCGACGAGCTTGCCGTCGACGGCGACTGCGCCGCGCCCGCCGCCGGTCTCGATCGCGGCAACGACGCGATGCGCCCAGGCGATCTCCTCCTCGCTCGGCGAGAAGCCGGCATTGACGGAAGCGACCTGTTTCGGGTGGATGCAGAGCTTCGCGCCGAACCCGAAGCGCCGCGCCCGCAGCACGTCTTTCGCCAGCGCATCCGCATCGTCGAGCGCGAGGCTGACGCCGTCGATCGGCGGCGCCAGGCCCGCAAACCGGGATTCGAGCACGAGGCGGCTGCGGATATAATGCAGTTCCTCGCCGTCGCCGAGAATCCCTGCATCGACGCAGAGATCGACCGACCCGAACGCGATTCGAGTCAGGCCGGGCGCCGAGGCGACCTCGCGGAGGCGGATGACGCCCGCGACCGTTTCCACCAGCGCGATGAGAGTCTCCATGCCGGCCGGCAGCGCCGTCCGTACCGCGGCGATCGGGTCCGGATTGTCGGCCTTGGGGAGCATGACGCCGCGGACGACGGGCGCCGCCCTGTCGGCCGGCAGCGACGCAATCGCCGCGAGGTCGTCCGCGAACCACGGCGTGTCGGCGCCGTTGATCCTGACGATCACGCCCGACGGCGTCGCCCCTGCGGCGTCCGAGCGTGCCCACTCGGCGATTGCGCTGCGGGCGGCGTCCTTCCGCTCCGGCAGCACGGCGTCCTCAAGGTCGATGATGACGCGATCGGCGCCGCTCGCGAGCGCCTTCGCGAAACGCTCGGGCCGGTCGCCCGGAACGAACAGGTAGCTGCGCGCCGACGAGGTCGTCGTCATGCGGTGGCCTTTGCTGTTGGTTGAGCACGCATCAGGCGCCGGGCGCCCAGTCGCGCTTGAATGTCTCGACGTAGCTGAACCGTTTCGCCGGGTGCGTGCTGGCGGCGACTTCGACCACCTCGCCGCGCCGGTTGAGGTAATGGCGGCAGACCCACAGCGCCGGGGATTTCGGCTCGGCATCGAGCGCCTCGGCCGTCGGCGCATCGAGGGAAACGGCGCGGATCTCCTGCTGCACCTCGGCGACCTGCTCGCCGAATTGCTGCTCCAGCAGCGCATAGACCGGGATGTGGAGGCGGCCGGTCAGGCTGTGGACGGAGCGGAACGCCGGGTGGATGTAGATCTCGGTGAGGCAGATCGGCGCTTCCTCCCGATCGACCCGGCGCACGCCTTCGGCGCGCAGCCACGTTTCCCCCGGTGTCGCCCGCAGGAACCCGGCGAGCGGCTTGTCGACCTCCACCGTAGACGAGCGCAGGATCTCCAGCTCGGTGTCGGCGGTATATTGATGCAGGTCCGAGAGCCGCTGCATGACTTGGCGGTAGCCGGTCGTCGCATGCGTCGACATCACCGTCGTGCCGACGCCGGGCTGACGCGCCACCAGCCCCATCTGCACCAGCTGCTTCATCGCCTCCCGCACGGTGAAGCGGCTGGCGCCGAACTGCTCGCACAGTTCGAACTCGGTCGGCAGTTGGCTGCCGACGGGATAGCGTCCGCTCTGGATCTCGTTGATGAGCGTCTGCGCGAGCTGCAGGTATCGAGGCTGCTGGCTGACGAGGAGGACCATGCGTTTCCAAAACACCCATGCCGGGTCCGGCCGCGGCGGAACGCCGACGGCCTATCGCACGACCCCGTCCCGGCGTAGCGCGGCGATCGTGTCCCGACCGTAGCCGAGTTCCGCCAGCAATTCATCCGTATCCTGCCCCATAGCCGGTGCGGCGCGCGTCGGGAGAGCGTCGCCGGAAACGCGCACCGGCGAGGCGACACCGCGTATCCCGCCATGCTCCGGATGCTCGAACTCCTGGATACGCTCCTGCTCGGTAAGGAAGCCGTTCTCCAGCGCTTGGCGGACGTCGTAGACCGGCGCGGCCGGCACGGCCCCGGCGAAGCGCCGCATCCACTCGTCGGTCGTTGCGGCGCCGAGGACGGCGTCGAGATCGCGGTTGAAGCGCTCCCGGTTCTCCAGCCGTGCGGCGAAGGTCGCGTAGGACGGATCGGTGATCCATTCGGGCTTGCCGACGATTTCGGCCAGGACGCGGAAGAACTTCTCCTTGTTGCACATGATGAAGATCCAGCCGTCCTTCGTCCGGTAGAGCTGGCTCGGCGTCAGCGATGGATGGGCGGAGCGCGGCTGGCGCTCCGTCTTGACGCCGCCGTTGAGGTACCACGTCCCGACATAGGCGAGGTTGTGGATGGCGACGTCGAACAGGCTCACGTCGTAGTCGCGTCCGCGCCCGGTCGCCCGCGCCTCGACGATGCCGGCGAGGAGCGCCATCGCCGCCGTCGTGCCGGTCATCAGGTCGATGATCGAGAGCCCGAACCGTGCCGGCGGCCCATCCGGTTCGCCGGTCAGCGACAGGTAGCCGGCCTCGGCCTGCATCAGGTAGTCGTAGCCGGGCCACGCGGCGCGGCTCCCGGTGCGGCCATAGGCCGAGAGGTGGACGCAGACCAGCTTCGGGTTGACGTCCGCCAGGGCGTCGTAGGTCAGGCCGAGCTTGCCGGGCAGATCGCCGCGCAGATTGTCGAACACCGCGTCGCTGCGCGCGGCGAGCGAGCGCAGCACCTTGCGCCCCTCCGGCTGCTTCAGGTCGAGCGCGACGCTGCGCTTGTTGCGGTTGAAGGCCTCGAAGAAATGACTGTCTTCGGGACCGAAGAAATGCGGACCGACCGCACGGCCGATATCGCCGCCGTCCTTGAAGTTCTCGACCTTGATGATCTCCGCGCCGAGGTCGGCGAGGTGCTGCGTGCCGAACGGACCGGCGCCGTACTGCTCGACGGCGACGACCCGCACGCCGGAAAGGGGCAGGCTCATGCCGGGTTCCTCGCGATGACCTGCTTGGCGATGATGAGGCGCTGCAGTTCGTTCGTCCCCTCGCCGATCACCAGGAGCGGCGCGTCGCGGTAGAGGCGCTCGACGTTGAACTCCTTCGAGTAACCGTACCCGCCATGGATGCGCATCGCTTCCAGGCTGTTCTCGACCGCGGCTTCGGTGGCGAAGAGCTTGGCCATGCCCGCCTCCATGTCGCAGCGCTCGCCGCGGTCGTACGCGTCGGCCGCGCGCTGCACCAGCAGCCGCGACGCCTCGACCCGCGTCGCCATGTCGGCGATCTTGATCTGGATCGCCTGATGCTCGCAGATCGGCTTGCCGAACGTCTTGCGCACCTGCGAATAGGCGACCGCCTCCTTGAGCGCGGCATCGGCGACGCCGACGCCACGCGAGGCGACGTTGATTCGGCCGAGTTCGAGGCCGCTGAGGATCTGGTGCAGGCCGCGCCCCTCGACGCCGCCGATCAGCCGGTCGACCGGCACGCGGTAATCGTCGAAGCTCAGTTCGCAGGTGTCGATCCCGCGATAGCCGAGCTTCTCCAGCTTGCGCGTGACGGTGAAGCCGGGGCCTTTCTCCGCGAGCAGCAGGCTCATGCCGCGGCTCCGCGGCTGCGCCGCCGGATCGGTCTTCACCAGCAGCGCGATGCAGTTGCCGTACATGCTGTTGGTGATCCAGGTCTTCCCGCCGTTGACGACGTAGTGGTCGCCGTCGCGCTTCGCGACGGTCCGGATCGCCTGGAGGTCGGTGCCGCAGTCGGGTTCGGTGAGGCCGATACCGCCGCGCAGCTCGCCGGTCGCGAATTTCGGCAGGAAGGCGCGCTTCTGCTCCTCGGTGCCGTTGCGCTGCACCGTCATCGCCATGATCAGGTGCGAGTTGATGATGCCGCTGACCGACATCCAGACCGCGGAGATCCGCTCGATCATCTTCGCGTAGGTGCTGGTCGACAGGCCAAGGCCGCCGTACTCGGGGTCGATGAGGCAGCCGAACAGCCCCATCTCCTTCATCTTCTCGACGATCTCGGCCGGGTAGATGTCGGCGTGCTCCAGCTCCCGGACATGCGGCCGGACGTCGGTGTCGAGAAATTTGTCGAGCGCGTCGAGGATCAGCCGTTCGTTCTCGAGCGTATCGGCGTAGGTATCCATTGTCGTTCCCATCGGACGGAGTTCAGCAAGCGCTGCTCAGCGCATCGGCGAGATCGCGGGCGCTCCGCTCGTCGAGCGTCAGGACGGCGTCGCGGACGCGCGCGGCCCGATCGCGGGACAGCGTCCGCGTCGCATTGTCGAAGAACTTGTCGACGATCTCGGCGTTGCCGAGCGGGCGGTCCGCGCATCCGCGGTTGACCGCTTCGCGGTGCCGCAGCGTCCTTCCGTCCGCCGTCTCGATCACGACTTCGCCGGTATAGTGCCGGGGGAACGTGGACGCGGGATCGACCTCGTACTCGACGCGCCCCGCAAGCTCCAGCACGGCGGCGTCGCGCAGCGCCTCATCCTCCAGCTCGTCGAGGGTGAAGCGCCCTTTCAGGAGACCGGTGGCGACGATGTAGGGGATGCTGAACTGCGCATCGTAGCTGTTCGCCGGCGCCCGCTTGTTGGCGACCGGCTCGCACACCGTCTTGACGACCTCGCGCGGCACCAGCGCGCGGACGCGCCGGATCGCCTCGCCGGACAGGCCGTGCGCCTTGTGCAGCTCGATCGCCGCATCGGCGGCGGCGTGCGTGAAGTGGCAGGCCGGGATCGGTTTGATCGCGACCTCGTCGATCTGCCAGCTCCGCCCGAGCCCTTCGGTCGCCAGCGAATAGTCCGCCTGCTCGGCCAGTGGCCCGAGATGGCTCGCGTATAGACCGAAGCGGCCCTCGTAGGTCTCGCGCGGGCCGACATAGCCGTGCTTCGCCAGCATCGCCGCCGTGATCCCGGCGACGCCGGCCCAACCGGGATGCATGCGCTTGGTCCACGCGCCGTCCTGAAGGAATTCGAGGCTGCCGCTCGCCATCGAGAGCGCGATGCCCTGCGCCATCGCGGCGCGGTCGGCGCCGAGACCGAGCAGCCGCGCCGCTGCCAACGCGCAGCCGAACGCGCCGACAAGGCCGGTCGGATGGAAACCGACCTGATGGAAGCCGCCTTTCGCCACCGCGCCGAGGCGCGTCGACACTTCCATCGCGGCGACATAGGCGGCGAGCAGCGCCTTGCCGTCCGCCTCCTGCCAGTCGGCGACGGCCAGCGCGCAGGGGAAGCTGCTGGTCGTCGCGTGGACGACGCCGCGCGAATGCGTGTCGTCGTAATCGAGCCCGTGGATGAGGATGCCGTTCATCAAGACGGCGTCCCGCAGGGCGAGGCGGCGTCCGACGCCGATCACCGCCGCCGGCCCGCCGCCGAACTCTTCGAGCGCGGCCAGCGCGACCTTCGCGAAGTCGTAGCGGGTCGACGTGAAGGCGATGCCGACCGCGTCGAGGATCAGGTGCTTGCCGCGTTCGCGGACCGTCGCCGGGACGGCGTCGTAGCGGAGTTCGACGGCGAACCGGCCAAGATCCTCGGCCAGAGTGGTACGGGCGGCAGCCATGACCGGCCGCGGCGCCTTCGGAGGGATGGCGTTCATGAGGTCAACCTTTCCTGACGGAGGCGGCGGTAGCGGCGGAAACCGCGAGCGCTCCCTCTTCGGGTTCGGACGAGATCTGTTCGAGCGACGACTGGCCGGTTTCGACCCGCAGGGTCAGCACCGCGATCACCAGGAGCGCGAGAACGCCGATCACGAACCCGAGCACGCCTTGCAGGCCGAAATGCCCGAACAGGAACACGGCCAGATACGGCGTCGAGATCGAGGCGGCCCGTCCGAAGACGCCGGCCACCCCGGTCCCGCGCAGCCGGTACTCCGTCGGGAAGAGTTCGGGGATGTAGGCGTAGAGGCCGACCGTCACGAGCGTGTAGATGCTGGTGATCAGCGCGAAGCCGACGATGGTGACCGGGACGGCCTCGCGCAGCGTCGGATAGATCAGGCCGAGCACGGCCGTCGCGACGCAGCTCAGGACCAGCAGCCTCTGCCGCGGCATCCGGTCGGCCAGCGCGAGGCCGACCAGTGCGCCGGCCGTTGAGCCGAACGACATCAGCGTCGTGAACCCGAGCGACTGGACGACCGAAAGCCCCTGCTTGACGAGGAAGGTCGGCAGCCACGCGACGAAGCCGTAGACGGCGATGTTGACCGCGACGCAGGTGAGCGACGCGGCGATCGTGCGCCCGAGCATGCCGCGGCCGAAGAGAGCGCTGAACGGCGCCGCGGGCACTTCGTGGCTGCGCACCCGCTCGACCGGCGGGAGCGGTCCCTTGCGCACCTCGACCTCGCGCTCGATCGCCTGGAGCGTCGCCTCGGCCTCTTCCTTCCGGCCCACCGTTTCGAGCCAGCGCGGCGATTCCGGCATCTGCTTGCGCAGGACCCACACGATCAGGCCGCCGATGCCGGCGATCGCGAACATATATCGCCAGCCGATAGTCGGGATCACGAGGTAGCCGACGCTGGTCGCCACCAGCAGCCCCGAATTGATGATCAGCGCCATCAGCGAGATCCAGCGGCCGCGATAGGCCGGCGGGATGAACTCGCAGAGCGTGCCCGCGGCGACGACCAACTCGGCCCCAAGCCCCAGCCCCATCGCGAAGCGGAAGGCGATCAGCCAGTAGATGTTCGGGGCGAAGCAGGCCGCGATCGACGCAATACCGAAGATCGCGAGGTTCGTCTGATATGAATAGCGGCGGCCGAACCGGTCGCCGACCCAGCCGGCGAAGCCGGCGCCGATCAGCATGCCGAGGAAGGTGGCCGAAACGAACGTCGCGTTGAGCGTCAGGTCGGAGAAGCCTTCCTTCAGCATCGCCGCCATCACGCCGCCGGCGAGATAGATGTCGAAGGCGTCGAGGAAGGCGCCGGCGCTGATCAGCCCGAGGATGCGCCAGTGAAAGGTGGAGATCGGGAGACGGTCGAGCCGTGCCCCGGAATTGACGATGCCCGTCGCGGCCACTGTTTCCTCCTGCTGTTCGTTTCGGTGCGGCCGGTATGTCCGACCTGCATGGGGTGCTAAAGGCGCGGCTTCCGCCGGTGCCAGTCGGTGCCCTCCTGGAACTGCCGGCCGATGCGGAGCAGCAGCGGCTCCGAGAGGGGCCTGCCGACGAGTTGGATGCCGGTCGGCAGGCCGTTTCCAGTGAAGCCGGCCGGGAGCGC
>DASWRT010000373.1:0-4242 GCA_036403035.1 Allostellaceae bacterium
CGCTACGCCGACCTCACGATCATCGCGAACGAGAAAGGCGAGAACGCCCGCACACCCGAAAACCGGCTGGCGATCGAGGCCGCCCTGTTCGAGAGCGGCCGGCCGGTCCTGCTCGTTCCGGGGGACGCGGCGAGCGCCGCCCGGCTGCTGGAGCATGCGCTGGTCGCCTGGAAGCCGAGCCCCGAGGCGGCGCACGCGCTCGGCGCGGCGATGCCGTTCCTCGCCACCGCCGGCAGCGTCACCGTCTTCGCGGCGAGCGACAGGGACGTCGCCGCGACGCTTCCCGAGGAGCTGCTGACCTATCTGCGCCGGCACGGGATCGACGCCGCCGCACCGGTCTTCCCGGCTGCCGAGACGGTCGGGCAGGCGCTGCTCGGCGAAGCGGGCCGCACCGGCGCGACGCTGCTGGTGATGGGCGCCTACTCGCACAGCCGCCTGCGCGAGCTGATCCTCGGCGGCGTCACCGAGCACGTCCTGAACAATGCACGCATCCCCGTGCTGATGGCGCACTGAGCCTCGCCGCAAGCGGCGGAAACGACGGAGGAAGACGACGCCATGGGCTTGCAGCGCGTGCGCGTCGAACTGGCGCGCGACCACGATTTCCCCGAAGGCAGCAATCGGCACGGCTACGAGTTCGTGCTGCCGCTCGACGCCGAAGGCCGGTTCGACGCGAGCCGCTGGAAGCGCGACGCGACGGTCTGCACGGCGCGCCGCTTCTGGGGAAAAGAAGCGGACAAGAGCGGCCGGCTGGTCCATGCCGGGCGCGAGCGCTGGGCCTTCGTCTTCGACGGCACCGGCGGCGCGGACCGCGGCGAAGCGATCCACCACCTGTCGGAGCATCTGTTCCGTGAAGGCGAGTATATCTCCGTGCACGAGGACGACGGAAAGACGCGCACCTTCCGGATCGTGCGGGTCGCCCCCGCGGCGGCATCGCCGCGGCGCTGACGGATGGAACCGGCCGGTCCCCCTTGTGTCTTCGGGTGGATAGACCTAACGACCCGCCAGGGAATAATTTTTACCGCGGAGGACGCAGAGACCTACGGAGGTCCGCGGAGGCGTGATTTCTCGCGCGCCGCAGGCGCACAGCGAATCGCTCTGCGATCCTCCGCGTCTCCTCCGCGCCCTCAGCGGTAAAATTCTTCTCGGGCGCTAGGCGAGCGCCGCCTTGACGCGTTCGGGCGTGAACGGAACGCGGCGGACGCGCACGCCGGTGGCGTCGAAGATCGCGTTGGCGAGCGCCGCCGCGACCGGTCGGATCGACGCTTCGCCGGCCCCGGAGGGCGGCAGCTCCGGCCTGTCGATCAGCACGATATCGATCGTTTCCGGCGCCTCGGTCGCGTCGAGGATCGGGTAGCTCTCCCAATCGACGCTGGTGACCGTCCCCGGCTCGAACCGGACCTCCTCCCACAGCGCGCGGCTCGTGCCCTGCACGATGTTCCCCTCGATCGTCCGGCGCAGCCCGTCCGGGTTGATGATCAGCCCGCAATCGTGCGCCACCGTGAAGCGCCGCGCCCAGACCTTTCCGGTCTTGCGGTCGACCTCGACCTCGGCGACGACGGCGACTACGGTGCCGCTTCGCTGGGCATAGGCGATGCCGCGGCCCGACAGGCGCGGCGCATCGTCCCGATGGTCGCGGCGCGGCGATGGCCGGGTCTCCCACCCGGCCCGTTCGGCCGCCGCCCGGAGCACGTCGCGGTCGCGTGCCTCCGTCAGATGGCGCAGGCGGAACGCGACCGGGTCTTCACCCGTCGCCGCCGCGACCTCGTCGACGAAGGACTCGCTCGCGAAATGGATCTGCGGCCCGACCGGATCGCGGAGATGCGCCGTGCGCAACGGCGAGGCCCGATCGAGGAGCGGCGGGACCGTCTCCCAGGCGAGCCGCTTGTTCGCAAATCCGTAGGACTCGGCAGGCGTCCCGAAGCCTTGCTGCGGCGCCAACGGCAGGCCGAGCAACTGACCGGCGAGACTCTGCCGTGGGTCGGCCTCGTTCGTGTCGATGTCGACGCGGGAGAACCCCTTGCTCTCGAAATGGTACGCGACGACGTTGCCGGACGCGTCCAGCGCGGCGCGCGCGCGATGCACCGAGGCCGGTCCCTTCGGGTCCCAGCCATGCCCTTCGTGCCGCATGCCCTGGACACGCACCGGCCGGCGGAGTTCCTTGGCGAGGACCGCCGCGTCGAGCGCCGCATCACCCGCATCGTTGCGTCCGTACGAACCGGGACCGGGAACCCAGATGCCGTGCACCCGCTCCGGCGGCAGGCCCAGGATCCCGGCGACGCCGTCACGCGCGAAGTGAGGCTTCTGCGAACCGGTCCACACCGTGGCGCTCGCGCCGTCCTCGGCCAAGGCGACGATCGCGCAGGCCGGCCCCATGCTGGCATGCGACTGGAACGGCCATTCGTACTCGGCCTCGACGACCCGCGCCGCGGCGCCCGCGGCGAAGGCCGGCTCGACCGCGCCCTGTTCCACTTCGACCGTCCGCTTCAGGACGGACGCCTTCCGGATATGGTCGTAGAGCGCGTCCTGCGTCGGAAAGGGCGGCGCGGCGTCGGACCATTTGACCGCGAGCCGTTCGGCGGCGCGCACGGCATCCCACTCGCGCTCCGCGACGACGGCGAGGAACCCCTCGCGATGCACGACGCGGACGCTCGGTATGTCGCGGATCGACTGGTCGTCGACCGAGATCGGCACGGCGCCCGCGACCGGCGGCCGGATCATCCGGGCGTGCAGCATGCCCGGCACCTTCACGTCGGTGACGTAGTCGAGCTGTCCGAAAACCTTCGCCGGCACGTCGCGGCGCGCGATCGACTGGCCGACGATCCTGTACTGATCCGGCCGCTTCGGCGTCGCGACGCCGCGCGCGACCAGATCGTTGCCGATCTTGCCGTTCCATTGCAGCGCGACGTTGAAGAACCGGCCACCGATCAGATCGGCGTAGGTGACCGTTCGGCCCGGCTCGCCGCCGACGCCGACGACGCCGTCGGTCACGGTCAGCCGCTCGGCCGGCACGGCGAGCCGCTCGGCGGCCATCGCGACGAGCACGCGGCGCGCTTCGGCCGCCGCGTTGCGCAGCGCGATTCCGCCCTTCTGGACGCCGGTGCTGCCGCTCGCCCCGCCCTGGTTGACCGATGTCGCGGTGTCGCCCATCAGCACCGTGACGCGCTCGAACGGCACGTCGAGTTCCTCGGCGACGATCTGGCCGATCGCGACGTCGACCCCTTGGCCCATGTCCATCTTGCCGAAGAAGGCGAGGACGCTGCCGTCCTCGCGGACGGCTACCCAGGAGTCGAGCTGGTCCGGCGCGAGCGGCGGCTTCGTCGTGGATACCGACGGAAGCCCGGTTGCGGCTGCCGCGGCGTCGGCAGGGACCGGCCGCATGCCGATCGTGACCAGCAGCGCGCCGCCGCTGGCAAGAAAAGCGCGGCGGGTGGGAGTCGCCTGTTCGAGCACCGATGCCATCGTCGCCTCCCCTCCTCTCACGCCGACTGCGCGGCGCGCTTCACCGCGCGCAGGATCGCCATGTGCGTGCCGCAGCGGCATTTCAGGCCGGAGAGGGCATCGCGGATCTCGGCATCGGTTGGATGCGGGTTCGCGTCGAGAAAGGCCGCGGCGGTCATGAGCCAGCCGTTGAGGCAGTAGCCGCACTGCGGAACCTGCTCATCGATGAAGGCCTGCTGCAAGCGGTGCGGCCGGTCGGGCGTGCCGAGCCCGGCGATCGTCGTGACTTTCGCGTCCCGCGCCGCCGACACGGGCGTCGCGCAGGAACGGACCGGAGCGCCGTCGAGATGGACCGTGCAGGCGCCGCATTGGGCGAGACCACAGCCGAAATGCGGGTTGGCGAGGCCGAGATCATTGCGCAGCGCATAGAGCAGCGGCATGTCCGGGTCGACATCGATCGTATGCGACCGGCCGTTGACGTCGAGCGAAACACGTTCCGGCATCGCCACTCCTCCCCGGCCGCGCCGTGTGCTGATTCGGCCCCAGCTTCCGGGGAAGGTTAACGCCGTTTTACGGCGCGTGCCAAGGACGCTACCGCACCGCGCGGCAGGCGACCCGACGCTTGCCGTCCGGCGCTGCCTTTCTTGCGTGGATGTCGGGCATCGGTCTGATGTAAGCAATTGATCGACATGGCCGCGCAACAGCTTTCCATCGAGCACGGAGTACCGACGTGATTATCGAATTGCAGCTGCTCTACTTCGAGGATCTCACGGTCGGCATGGTCGAAACTCTGTCGAAGACCGT
>DASWRT010000374.1:0-3161 GCA_036403035.1 Allostellaceae bacterium
AGGCCCGGTCTGCGGAAGCGTGCGTCCTAATGAAGCCGGCCGGCCGATTTGGACTGCCGGATGGCCGCGACCGTCTCGACGGCATCAGCAAGGATACGACACAGGAACGCCAGGACCTCGTCCCGGTCCCGCTCCCGATCGGCATTCTCTCGGAGCGTGTCCGCTTGCCCTAGGAGCTGCTCGGCCGTTTTCATCCCGACATAGTTGACATGCATTGAGGCCCGACATCGGTCCGCTAGCGTACAAACGCCGGCTTTTCGTCATCAGAACAGACCAGTAATGACGACGATGTCGAGGAGGACTGGCCAAGAGCGGCTGGGTTCGGTTCTTCGGCGGACCAACGGTAATGCTGCTCCACAGCCGCCGCCATTCGTGGAAATTCTCCCGCGGAACCGGTCCGGCTACGGGATCTTCAACTTGGCGATGATCTTCCACGCGAGGTCGCGCAGGTGATACGGCTTCGGCAGGAACTCGAGATCGTGGATGACGGCACCGCCGACATGCCCGGAGGTCATCACGATCTGAAGGTCTGGCCGGCGCTGCCGCGCCTCGGCGGCCAGTTCGATGCCGTTCATGCCGCCCGCCATGCGCACGTCGGAGAACAAGACGCCGATCTCAGGATGGCGATCGAGAGGCGCAAGGGCTCCCGCGCCGGTCTCGGCATCGAACACCGTTATGCCGATCGCGGTCAGGAACTTCACCGCGACCTCCCGCACGTCGGCATCGTCGTCCACGACGAGAACCGCCGCCCGGGACGAGAAGACCGACTGATCGGATGGCATGATCTGCAAACGGGCAGCGGCCGGCTTCGGCTCGCCGCATCCTGCAACGGACGGATCGGTCGTCCTGCAATGCTGCGGCGCTTTTTGGCGGCCGAAGGACTACTGAGGTATGAGCGAGTTGACGGACATCGAGCGGAAGCGGCTGACGGCGGAGTTGCCACGACGTTCTATCGAACGGTACGTAATGATCACTTTCGTGCAGTGACCCCGGATAAGCCGTGCGCCGGCCAGGGGCGTTAATTCAGGTCAAGGCGTCGCGCCGCCGCAAAACCGACAGTCTGGCCACACCGGATCACCGAAGCCAGCGAGGACGACCATGGCCGCAAGCGGCTCCCCGACCACCGACCAGGGCGCCGGCCACGGCGACCTCATCGAGAACCGGACCTTCGACGAGATCGCGGTCGGCGATAGCGCCGGCGTGACGCGCACGCTCACCAAGGCCGACATCGAGCTGTTCGCGGTGATGTCCGGCGACGTGAACCCGGCGCATCTCGACGAGCAGTACGCCCGGTCCGACATCTTCCACCGCATCGTCGCGCACGGGATGTGGAGCGGCGCGCTGCTCTCGACGGTGCTCGGCACGAAGCTGCCCGGGCCGGGGACGATCTATCTCGGCCAGGAACTGCGGTTCCAGCGGCCGGTCGGCATCGGCGACACGATCACCGTGACCGTCACCGTCCGCGAGAAGCGGCCGGAGCACAAGATCCTGATCCTCGACTGCCGCTGCACCAACCAGACCGGCGAGGCGGTGATCACCGGAACGGCCGAGGTGATCGCGCCGACCGAGAAGATCCGGCGGCCGCGGATCGACCTGCCCGAGATCCGGCTGCGCCATCACGACCGCTACCGGCAGCTCATCGCCCGCGCGCGGGCGCTGGAGCCGGTTCCGACCGCGTTCGTGCACCCCTGCGATGCCACCGCCCTCCAAGCCGCGGTCGAGGCCGCGCACGAGGGGCTGATCGTCCCGGTGCTGGTCGGGCCGGAAGCGAAGATCCAAGCCGCCGCCGAGGCCGCCGCGCTCGACATCTCGCCGTACCGGCTGGTGTCGGCGCCGCACAGCCAAGCCGCTGCGGCGGAAGTGGTCCGCCTTGCGCGCGCCGGCAAGGTCGAGGCGCTGATGAAGGGCAGCCTGCATACCGACGAGCTGATGCACGAGGTCATGGACACGGCGTCCGGGCTACGCACAGCGCGCCGGATCAGCCACGTCTACGTCATGGACGTGCCGGGCTATCCGCGGCCGATCATGATCACCGACGCGGCGATCAACATCGCGCCGTCGCTGGAGGACAAGCGCCACATCTGCCGGAACGCGATCGACCTCGCCCACGTGCTCGGGCTGGCCGAGCCGAAATTGGCCGTGCTCTCCGCGGTCGAGACGATCACCCCGAAGATCGTGTCGACGGTCGAGGCGGCGGCGCTGTGCAAGATGGCGCAGCGCGGTCAGATCACGGGTGGCGTGATCGACGGGCCGCTC
The DNA here is from genome assembly GCA_036403035.1 of Allostellaceae bacterium. Lineage (GTDB taxonomy): Bacteria > Pseudomonadota > Alphaproteobacteria > ATCC43930 > CGMCC-115725 > DASWRT01. Next base: position 2,257 of record DASWRT010000374.1, read on the forward strand.
GCCTTCGACAACGCGGTCAGCGAGGACGCCGTCCGCGCCAAGGGCATCGTCTCCTTGGTGGCGGGCCGCGCCGACATCCTGCTGGTCCCCGACCTCGAAGCCGGCAACATGCTGGCGAAGCAGCTGACGTTCCTCGCCGGGGCCGACGCCGCGGGAATCGTCCTCGGGGCGCGCGTGCCGATCATCCTGACGAGCCGCGCCGACGATTTGCGGACGCGGCTCGCCTCCTGCGCCGTCGCGGTCCTCGTAGCGCATGCGCGGCGGCAGGGCGGACCGGCGGCAGCGATCACGGCTGCGGCTTCTGCTGCTGCGGCGTAGTAGGAGCATCCGATGTCGCAGGCGATCCTCGTCGTCAACGCCGGCTCGTCGAGCCTGAAATTCTCGCTCTACCGCCACGACGGCGCCGGCGATCTGACTCTCTCCTGCAAAGGGCAGGTCGAAGGGATCGGCACGGAAGCGCCGCACTTCGTCGCGGCGGACGCGTCGGGGCGCACGCTCGACGAGCGGCGGCGCTGGGACGCCGGCTCGGCGATGGACGTCGACGCGTTCTTCCTGTTCCTCCGCCCCTGGATCGAGGACCATCTCGGCGGAGACCGGCTGATCGCGGCGGGCCACCGCGTCGTGCACGGCGGCACCGCGTTCACGGCGCCCGCCCTCGTCGACGACGCCGTGCTCGAAGCGCTGGAGGCGCTGAACCCGCTGGCGCCGCTGCACCAACCGCACAATGTCGCGGCGATCCGCGCCCTGCGTCAGGCGCATCCGGAACTGCCGCAGGTCGCCTGCTTCGACACCGCCTTCCACGCGACCCAGCCGCCCGTCGCGACCCGCTTCGCGTTGCCGCGCGAGCTGACCGAGGCGGGCGTAAGGCGCTACGGCTTCCACGGAATTTCCTACGAATACATCGC
>DASWRT010000375.1:0-17861 GCA_036403035.1 Allostellaceae bacterium
CAGCGACCCGACGGCGTCCTCGACCTCGTAGAAGGTCGGGCGGACGTCCTGGGTCAGCGCCTTGCGGGCGAACTCGACCGCGATCGCCGGGGCATAACCCTGCATGTAGGCGAGGATGCCCGCCTTGATGCAGAGGAAATATCGCAGCTCGGCGTCGTTCTTCGCCTTGATCGAGGCGGCGATCGGACCGATGAACCCGTAGGCGAGGAGCACGCCGAGGAACGTGCCGACCAGCGCCCCGCCGATCAGCTTGCCGAGCACTGCCGGCGGCTCGGTGATGGCGCCCATCGTCTTGATGACGCCGAGCACGGCGGCGACGATGCCGAGCGCCGGCGTGCCGTCCGCCACGGTCTGGACCGCGGTCACGACGGCGTTCGCCTCCTCATGGTGGGTCTCGATCTCCTCGTCCATCAGCGATTCCATCTCGTGATGGTTGTCCGTGCCGAGCGTCAGCAGCCGCAGGTAGTCGCAGAGGAAGACGACGGCGTCCCTGTCGCTCATGAAGACGGGGAAGCGGGCGAAGAGCGGGCTTTCGTACGGCCGCTCGATATGCTGCTCCAGAGCGAGCGTGCCCTTGGTCTTGGCGAGGCGGAACACCGTGTAGAGGAGGCTCAGCAGCTCCAGATAGGCCGCCTTATCGTACTTGTCGGCGTGGAAGAGCTTGCCGAGCGCCTTCGCCGTCGCGATCAGGGTCGGCTTGCGGTTCGCGGTGATGAAGGCGCCGATCGCCGCGCCGACGATGATCATGACCTCGAACGGCTGCCACAGGACGTAGAGCTTCCCGCCCAGGGCGGCGTATCCGCCCAGGACGCAGAGGATGACGGTCAGCGATCCGGCAACGAAGAACATCGTAGGCGCCCATCTGAACGGCTGTTCAACCTGCGCGATCAGTCTTAAGAAGCCGTTTAATATGGGTGTGCGCCGCATTATCTCTTGGCGGCACAACACGGAGGAGAACCGGCCATGAGCAGCAGCGACCCCATCGTCATCGTCGGCGCGGCGCGCACCCCGATGGGGGGATTCCAGGGCGATCTGAAGGACGTTCCGGCGCCGAAGCTCGGCGCGGCCGTGATCGCCGCCGCGCTGGAGCGTGCGTCGGTCGCGCCGGATCAGGTCGACGAGGTCATCATGGGCTGCGTGTTGCCGGCCGGTCTCGGGCAGGCGCCGGCACGGCAGGCGAGCCGCGGCGCCGGGCTGCCCGACGCGGTGCCCTGTGCGACGCTCAACAAGGTCTGCGGCTCGGGCATGAAGGCGGCGATGCTGGGGCATGACCTGATCGCCGCCGGCAGCGTCGACGTGATGGTCGCCGGCGGGATGGAGAGCATGTCGAATGCCCCGTACCTGCTGGAAAAGGCGCGGGGCGGCTACCGGCTCGGCCACGGCCGGGTTCTCGACCACATGTTCCTGGACGGGCTTGAGGATGCGTACGACAAGGGCCGCCTGATGGGGACGTTCGCCGAGGATACGGCGGAGCACTACCAGTTCACGCGCGCGGCGCAGGACGAATATGCGCTGACCTCGCTCGATCGTGCGAGGAAGGCGATCGAGGGCGGCAAGTTCAAGCGGGAGATCGTGGCGGTCTCGGCCGGCAAGGCCGGCGAGATCGTCAGCGACGAGCAGCCGCTGAAGGCGCGGCCGGAGAAGATCCCGACGCTCAAGCCGGCTTTCCGCGAGGGCGGCACGGTCACCGCCGCCAATTCCTCCTCCATCTCGGACGGCGCCGCCGCGCTCGTGCTGATGCGCCGGTCGGAAGCGGAGCGGCGCGGCCTGACGCCGCTCGCGGTCATCCGCGGCCATGCCTCGCATGCGCAGGCGCCGGCCTGGTTCACGACCGCCCCCGTCGGCGCGATGCAGAAGCTGTTCGACAAGGTCGGCTGGACGGCGTCGGAGGTCGACCTGTTCGAGATCAACGAGGCGTTCGCCGTGGTCGCGATGGCGGCGATGCGCGATCTCGACCTGCCGCACGACAAGGTCAACGTGCATGGCGGGGCTTGCGCGCTCGGCCATCCGATCGGGGCGTCCGGCGCGCGGCTCATCGTGACGCTGCTCTCGGCGCTGGAGACCTATGGATTGAAGAAGGGTGTCGCGTCGCTCTGCATCGGCGGCGGCGAAGCCACGGCGATCGCCGTCGAGCGTCTCGCCTGAGCCGCGGGCGGGCCGGATCATGCCGACCGTTCTGGTGACCGGGGCCGGCCGCGGTCTCGGCCTGGAGTTCGCCCGCCAGTACCGCGCCGACGGCTGGCGGGTGATCGGAACCGTGCGCGATCCCGGCCGCGCCGCCGAGCTGAAATCGCTTGGGGCCGAGGTGCACGCGCTCGACGTGACCGACATGGCGGCGGTGGCGCGGCTCGGACAGGCGCTGGCCGGCGAGGCGATCGACGTCGCGATCGCCAATGCCGGCGTTTACGGGCCGCGCGACATGACGCTCGACGCGCTCGATGTCGAGGGATGGCTCGATACGTTCCGCGTCAACACGATCGCGCCGGTCGCGGTCGCCGCCGCGCTGCGCGGGCCGGTGTCGCGCAGCGGCGGGCGCAAGATGGCCGCGATCACCAGCCGTCTCGGCTCGATCGAGTACAACAGAGAGGGCGGCATGTATGCATACCGTTCGTCCAAGGCGGCGCTCAACGCCGCGTGGCGCTCCTTCGCGATCGATAATCCGGGGATCGTCGCGATCCTGCTGCACCCCGGCTGGGTGCGTACCGACATGGGCGGTCCGAACGCGGACCTGAGCCCGGCGGAGAGCGTCGCCGGCATGCGGCGGGTGATCGCCGGAGCTGGCGATGCCGACAGCGGCCGGTTCTTCGGTCACGACGGCACGGCGATCCCGTGGTAATACTGCCGGTTGGTTCGCACCGCCGGGATTCCCCCGCAGAACATGAGGACGCGCGTCGATGATGCTGACGCAGGAGCAGAAGATGGTCCGCGACATGGCGCGGAACTTCGCGCAGGACCGGCTGAAGCCGTTCGCGGCGGAATGGGACCGGGAGTCCCGATTTCCGGGCGAGGCGATCGACGAGATGGGCCAGCTCGGCCTGATGGGCATGCTCGTGCCGGAGGCGTACGACGGGGCGGCCACCGACCATGTCGCCTACGCGCTAGCGCTGGAGGAGATCGCGGCCGGCGACGGCGCCTGCTCGACGATCATGAGCGTGCACAACTCCGTCGGCTGCATGCCGATCCTCAAGTTTGGCTCGGACGAGCAGAAGGAGCGGTTCCTCCGGCCGCTGGCGCGCGGCGAGATGCTCGGCGCTTTCTGCCTCACCGAGCCGCAGGCGGGCTCCGACGCGTCTGCGATCAAGGCGCGGGCGCGCCGCGCCGGCAACAAGTACGTGCTCGACGGCACCAAGCAGTTCATCACCTCAGGCGAGAACGCCGACATCGCGATCGTCTTCGCGGTGACCGATCCCGAGGCGGGAAAGAAGGGGATCACGGCCTTCATCGTGCCGACCGATACGCCGGGCTTCCGCGTCGCGCGGATCGAGCACAAGCTCGGCCAGCGCGCCTCGGACACGGCGCAGATCGTGTTCGAGGAGATGACGTTGACGCCGGATCTGGTGCTCGGGCGGGAGGGCGAGGGCTACAAGATCGCGCTCTCGAATCTCGAAGGCGGCCGCATCGGCATCGCCTCCCAATCGGTCGGCATGGCCCGCGCGGCCTACGAGGCGGCTCTCGCCTATGCCCAGGAGCGGCAGAGCTTCGGCGTGCGCATCGCCGACCATCAGGCCGTCGCGTTCCGCCTCGCCGACATGGCAACGCGGATCGAGGCCGCGCACCAGCTCGTGCTCAATGCGGCTGCGCTGCGCGACGCTGGCGAGCCCTGTCTGAAGGAAGCGTGCATGGCCAAGCTCTATGCCTCGGAGATGGCGGAACGGGTCTGCTCGGACGCCATCCAGATCCATGGCGGGTACGGCTACCTCAACGACTTCCCGGTCGAGCGCATCTACCGCGACGTCCGCGTCTGCCAGATCTACGAAGGGACCAGCGACATCCAGCGGCTGGTGATCGCGCGGCAGATCCTGGGGTAGCCTCAGGGATCGGCTTGCCTGCCGCTTCCGTTAGCGGAACGACAATCGATCGACTGCAACGGAGGCGAGAAACCCGATGCCCGAGCTTCGCATCAACCCGGACAAGGTCTGCGATTTCATCGAAGCGGCGCGCGAGCTGTCGGGGCGGGCGACGCCGACGACCGGCGATCGCACCTCGACCGGCGACGACAGCCCGCTCGAGCTGGGCATGGAACTCCACAGCGACGACCCGACGCGCCTCCAGATGGTCGAGTTCATCGCCGGACTGAACGTCGAGGAGCAGACCGATCTGCTGGCGCTGATCTATATGGGGCGCGCCGACGCGGCGGATTGGGACGAGGCGCTCGACATGGCGCGCGATCGCATCGACGCGAAGGACCCCGACTTCATGATCGGCGATCCGGGGCTGCCCGAGTATCTCGGCAGCGGGCTGGAGTTCTTCGGGAAAAGCTGCGCGGACTGATCCGCGCATCATGTGCCTAAAAAATAGGCAAACCGTTAGTCCCTTCGGGTAGATGTCCGACTCCCGACCTCGCCCACAGAGTTACCCACAGGAGTCGTGGATAACACAGATTGATCACTGTGCGCTGCTATATGCGCTACGATTGAGTGTGTCGCGGGCGCGCCGTTGGCGAATTGCCTGTGGTCGGCGCCGACCGGATGCATCGATCCGGTACCCGGTCGCGCTTCCCAATGAATCGCAAGCCGAATTGCAGCGGCGGTAAGAACGTCCAGGGCGAATTCTTGCCGATATGAGAAGAAGTTCTGCCGATTTTCTTTTGCAGAACTGTGATTCCGTCCCCTAAGCTGGCGATTCCGTTCGCGAATCGGGGAAGGTCATGCACGCCGTCCTGTTCGAAGCCGCCTACGCCGCGCCGGACGGGCGCAAGCGATCGACGATCCGGTTCTTCGCCGGTTCATCGGCGGAGGCGGAGCGTGTGGCGCGGGAGAAGCAAGGAGCCGGTGTCTTAGCCGGAATGAATTTCGTCGCGCTCGCGCCGCGTCATCCGGTCGAGACGCGCGGCCTGCAGCGGGTGCCCTTGCAGTTGAAGCTCGCCCTGCCTGCGATCGATCCGCCGGCCGCCGCCGTTTGGCGCCGTTCCGGCTGCTCCTCGCGCGCGGAAACGCGCGGCGGCCGGGGCGAGGTGCCGCCGACACCATCCCTCGACCTCGGCCCGGCGGCGGCGGCGGCGCCTGCCCGGCTTAGAGCCTACTGAGATGGCGGTTAGAACGGCATCAGGACGTCGATGAGCTGCTGGCCGTAGCGCGGCTGCTGGACGTCGGTGATCTGGCCGCGGCCGCCATAGGACATGCGCGCCTCGGCGAGCTTTTCCAGCGGGATCGTATTCGTCGAGCCGATGTCCTGCGGGCGGATCACGCCCGTGATCTGAAGATCGCGGATTTCGTAGTTGATCCGCATCTCCTGATGCCCCTGCACGACGAGGTTGCCGTTCGGCAATACCTGCGTGACCAGGGCGGCGACGTTGAGCTTGACCTTCTCGTTGCGGTTGATCGTGCCCTTGCCGTCGGCCGAGCTGGTGCCGGTGGCGTTGACCAGTGAGGACGGGTTCGACGCCGAAGGCAGGATCCGCTGGAGGTTCCGCTCGAAGCCCATGAGGTTGCCCACCGACTCCGCCTCGGCGTTGTTCCGCGTCCGAACCGTCTCGTTCTGGAACTGTGCCTGATCGTTGATGTCGATCTGCACGGTCAGGATGTCGCCGATCTGCGCCGCGCGCTGGTCCTTGAAGAAGGCGCGCGTCCCGGCCTGCCAGAGCGAGTTCGGACGCCGCTCGTTGCTCATCGGCGCCGGCATCGGCAGCGACACCGGCTGGTAGCCCGGCTGGCGCTGCGGGTTTTGGATCGTCGTCAGCGGCGGCGCCTCGCCGATCTGCTGTACGCGGGACAGCGCGTTGCAGGCCGGCAGCAACGCGCAGAGCGCGACGGCGGCGGCGAGGCGGGGGAGCGGGAGCGCGGGAGCGCGGTGGGCGGCGGCGGACGAGTTCATCGCTGTCTCCTATCGCACGGCGGCGGGAGTGGCTTGCGGCGGGGGTGCGGCGGCTGCCATCGCTGCCGACGCAATGGCGACGATGCCGGGGCCGGAGACGACCGCTTCGATCACCCGGCCGGACTTGGTGTTGCTGACGCGGATGGGGGCGCCCTGAGCCCCGTCCTCCACCGCCTTGCCCTGCGCGGTGAGGCGCATCGACGGCGTTTCCAGGACGATGGTGACCAGTTCTCCCTTGTGCACCGCGATCGGCGTTTGGATGTCGGCGACGCGCACCGGCTCGTTCGGCCGGATCGCCCGGCGCGGCGTCTTGCCGACGAGATCGGACGCGTCGCCGACGAAGGCCTGATTGATGCGGTCGGCGCGGACCGCGATGCGCTCGATATCGCGGGCGGCGATCGTCTCGCCCGGCGCTACGAGGCGCGCCAGCACCGGCATATCGACCATCCGCAGGAGCCGGCCGCCGACGCGGACGGCGCCTTCGCCACCGCCGCTGCCGGCCACGACGAGCGCGGCGACGCGGCCGGAGCGCGCATCGTACGAGAGATCCCGGATCGTGATGTCCGGCGCCGACAGCGATGTGCCGGCGGCGGGCGCAAAGAGCCGGAGGCCGGGATTGTCCAGCTCGAGCCGGGTATCGGCCGCGACCGCCTGCCGGCCGCGCAGTTCGGCGGCGATCCGCGCGGCGATCATATCGGCGGTGACGACCCGGGAGGCCCGTTCGACCGCGACCTGATCGGCGCGCGTCGCCGGTCGCCACGCGAGCTTCTGCGCCGCGGCGACGTTGGCCAGCCAGACCGCGTCGAACACCGCCCGTCCGCCCGGCGCCGGCGACGGCGCGACGGCGACTTCGGCCCGGTCGCCGGCGTCGTCGAACAGGTCGCCGAGCCGGATCACCGGCGCGTCGACCGTGACCGCTGGGGCGCGCAGCCGCGGCTCGGCGCCGGCTGCGCCGGGCAGTATGAGAGCCAGGACGGCCGCAGCGTGGGCGAGCAGCGGCAGGAAGCCGGGGCGGGGCGGCGGGCGGATCACGCGTCGTTTCCTTTTCCGGTCAGCGCAAATTGTTGAGCGTGCTCGACATCTCGTCGGAGGTCTGGATCACCTTCGAGTTCATCTCGTAGGCGCGCTGCGCCGTGATGAGGTCGGTGATTTCGGAGACGACGTTGACGTTCGACGTTTCGAGGAAGCCCTGCTGCAGCGTGCCGAAGCCGGTCGCGCCGGCGGCGCCGGTCACCGGCGCGCCGGACGCCGCCGTCTCCTTCAGCAGGTTGTCGCCGATATTCTCCAGCCCGGCGTCGTTCGCGAAACGCGCCAGTTCGAACTGGCCGACGGTCTGGGTCTGCGTCTGGTTGGCGATCTGCACGACGACCTGACCGCTGGAGTTGACCGTCACCGACTGCGTATCCTGGGGGAGCGTAATCCCCGGCTGAACGACAAGCCCGTCGGCCGTGACGATCTCGCCGGTCGGGCTCAGCTGGAAAGAGCCGGCGCGGGTGTACGAGGTCGAACCGTCCGGCATCTGGACCTGGAAGTAGCCGGATCCCTGGATCGCCACGTCGAGCTGGTTGTCGGTCTTCTGCAGGTTGCCCTGCTCGTTGATGCGGTAGACCGCCGCCGCCTTGACGCCGACGCCGACCTGCACGCCGGCCGGAACGATCGTCCCGCTGTCCGACGAGGTCGCGCCGACCCGGCGGAGGTTCTGGTAGAGCAGATCCTGGAATTCGGCGCGTTGCCGCTTGTAGCCCGTCGTGTTGAGGTTCGCGATGTTGTTCGAGATCACCTCGACATTGAGCTGCTGGGCAAGCATGCCCGTCGCTGCGATGTTCATCGAGCGCATGCGGGTGGTCCTCCGTTAGTTGGCGACCCGGCCGAGCCGGTCGATTGCGTTCTTGAGGCGGTCGTCCTCGCCGTCGGCCATCTCCTTCGCCGCGGCGAAGGTGCGCGAGACCGCCATCATTCGGGTGATCTCGACGATCGGCTGCACGTTGGAGTCCTCGACCATGCCTTGCAGCACCTTGGTGTCGGGGGCGGGCTGTCCGGCTGCCGTGGTGACATAGAGCCCGTTGGCGGCAGGCTTCAGATCCTGGTCGTTGTCGAAGCGCACGACCTGGAACTTGCCGGCTGCGCCCTGCTGCTGCGTCCGCAGCGTGCCGTCGGCGTCGATCGTCACGTCGCCGGCATCGGGTGGGATCGCGAGCGGCTGGTTGCTGTCGCTGAGCACGGGATAGCCGTCGGCCGTGACGATCTGGCCGGTCGGGTCGAGCTGGAAGCGCCCGGCGCGGGTGTAGCGCGTGCCGAGCGGCGTCTGCACCGCCAGATAGCCGTCGCCCTGAAGCGCCACGTCGAGCGGGTTTCCGGTCCGGGCGATCGGCCCCTGCTTGGTGTCGCGCGCCGTGCCGCGATCCTCGACGAAGGAGTAGCGGGTCGTCGCGTCGGCGCGGGTGAGGTATTCGGTGAACAGCACCCGCTCGCCTTTGTAGGCCGGGGTGGACGCGTTCGCGACGTTGTTCGCGACGACGTCCATCTGGCGCTGAAGGGCCATCTGGCTGGACAGGGCTATGTAGCTCGTGATGCTCATGGCGCTCGTGCGGTCGATAATGCCGCCGAACCCTAGCAGAGCCCGTGCCAGAGACGCCGATATAGGAAAATCAGACACTTATGTGTCGCAGGCCGGTTCCGGCCGCCGGTTTGCCCCGGCGTTCCGGCAGCGATTGCCCGGCACAATTTGCCGCCGTGCCGTCGACGGCGCCGCTGCCGCGCAGAGAAGCCTGGGCAACCACTTGTTAAGGGTCTTTCACCTAACGTGTTGGGCGATGATGGCCGATTCGGCTGTCGTCTTGATTGAGCGGCCCAGGATGTCCGACCAAGCCCTTTCCAACGATCTCGACGTTCCGGCCACGCCAGCCCAGGCGAAGGCCAAGCGTCTCAGTGGCAAGAAGCTGGTGTTCTTCGTCATCGCACCGCTCGTGCTGCTGCTCGCGGCGGGCGGCGGACTCTATGCGACCGGCATCCTCGGCAAGCTGCTCGGCCATGGCGGCGGCGCGGCGGAGGAGGGCGCGAAAGGCGACGAGGCAACCGGCCACGGCGCCGCGGGCGACAGGGAAGCAGCCGGGAAGCCGGCGGCGTTCTTCGACCTCCCGGACCTGCTCGTGAACCTTAACGCCAGCGGGCGCCGCACCAGCTTCCTCAAGATCTCGGTCAGCCTGGAGGTCGCCTCGGCCGCCGACGTGCCGAAGCTCCAGGCGGTGCTGCCGCGCATCGTCGACAGTTTCCAGGTCTATCTCCGCGAACTGCGCGTCGAGGATCTCAAGGGGTCCGCCGGCATGTACCGCCTCCGCGAGGAGCTGATGGTCCGCGTCAACGCGGCGGCGGCCCCGGTGAAGATCAATGACGTGCTGTTCAAGGAAATGTTGATTCAATAAGACGATGGCTGACGTTTCTCAAACCGAGGATGAAAAGCTCGCCGCGGACTGGGCGGCGATGGCCGGCGACGAGCCCGCGAATACCGAGGCTGACGACGAGGCCGGCGACGGCGGCGAGTTCGGCTCGACCGCCCGCGTCCTCAACCAGAACGAGATCGACAGCCTTCTCGGCTTCGCCGACGGCGACGCCGGCGACCGCGACGGTTCCGGCATCCGCGCGATCATCGACTCCGCGCTCGTATCGTACGAGCGCCTGCCGATGCTGGAGATCGTCTTCGACCGCCTCGTGCGGATGATGACGACCTCCCTGCGCAACTTCACCTCGGACAACGTCGAGGTCTCGATCGACCACATCACGTCGATCCGTTTCGGCGACTACCTCAATTCGATCCCGCTGCCGGCGATGCTCAGCGTCTTCAAGGCGGAGGAGTGGGACAATTACGGCCTGCTGACGGTCGACAGCGCGCTCATCTACTCGATCGTCGACGTGCTGCTCGGCGGGCGCCGCGGCACCGCGGCGATGCGCATCGAGGGCCGGCCCTACACGACGATCGAGCGCAACCTCGTCGAGCGCATGGTGATGGTGGTCCTGCAGGACCTCTCCGTCGCGTTCGAGCCGCTGAGCCCGGTGGTGTTCCGCTTCGAGCGGCTGGAGACCAACCCGCGTTTCGCGACGATCGCCCGGCCGGCGAACGCCGCGGTGCTGGCGCGGCTGCGCGTCGACATGGAGGATCGCGGCGGGCGGCTGGAGCTGCTGATCCCCTATGCGACGCTGGAGCCGATCCGCGAGCTGCTGCTCCAGATGTTCATGGGCGAGAAGTTCGGCCGCGACTCCATCTGGGAGGCGCACCTCGCCGGCGAGTTGTGGAACACGCACGTCCAGATCCAGGCGGTGCTCGACAGCTTCGAGCTGTCGCTCAAGGACGTGATGAACTGGAAGGTCGGGACGCGGCTGGCGCTCAACGCCACGCCGCAGTCGAACATCGAACTCATGTGCGGCGACGTCGCCATGTTCACCGGCAAGATGGGCCGCAAGGGCGGCCACATCGCGATCCGGATCGATGAGAAGGTCGAGAAGAACAAGGGAGGGATCTCATGATCCTGTCGCTCCTCGGTGACATCGTCGTCTCGCTGCTGCTGATCGCCTCGATCGGCTACTCGATCGTGCTGAACAAGCGTCTCGGCGCGTTGCGCGCCGACAAGAGCCAGCTCGAGACCGTCGTGCGCGGCCTGCACGACGCGTCGGTCCGCGCGGAAAGCGGCATCGCCGCGTTGCGCGCCGCCGCGGATCAGGCCGGCCGCGGCCTCCAGCACAAGATCGAAGCGGCACAGTCGCTGCGCGAGGATCTCGCGTACATGGTCGACCGCGGCACCGGCCTCGCCGACCGGCTGGAGGGGGCGATCCGCAGCGGACGCGACGAGGCTCGCGCCGCCGCGCCGGCCGTCGCCGCTCCCCGCGCCTCGGCCGCGCCGTCCGGCGGCGATGGCGCGACCGCCGGGGCGGCCGACGAGCCGCTCTCCACCCGCCTGCGCGATCTGCTGCGGCGCGCCGACCCGATCGGCCCGGCGTCGTCGCCGGACGACGATGCCCGCATCACCGGTTTTCCGTCCCGCGCCGAGCGCGATCTGCGCCGTGCCCTCGACGGGCGGCTGTAGTTCATGCGCTTCGTCCCGCGCATCCTGCCGGCGTTCTGCGTCGCCGCCGCGCTACTGCTCTGCGTCAAGCTCGTTGCGATCGCGATGGCGCTGAACACGCCGGCCATCGCGGAAACCGTGAAGACGGCGGCGCAGCCGCCGCAACAGCAGCCCTCCCGCTCGCAGCCGGATATGAAGGTTGCCGCCGCGCCGCAAGCGGCGCCCGAGCCGCCGCGTCCGTCGACGCCGCCTCCCGCCGCAGCGACGCCTGCGCCGAGCGCCGCCGAGATGGAGGTGCTGCAATCGCTGTCGCAGCGCCGCGCCGAGTTGGACAAGCAGGCCGACGACCTCGCGCAGCGCGACGCGCTGCTGCGCGCGACCGAGCAGCGCATCGACGAGAAGATCGCGAAGCTCCAGGCGATGCAGGCCTCGATCGGCGACGTGATCAAGAAGGTCGACGAGCAGGAGGAGGCGCGGCTCAAGAGTCTCGTGAAGATCTACGAGACGATGAAGCCGAAGGAAGCCGCCCGCATCTTCGAGCAGCTCGACATGCCGGTCCTGCTCAACGTGATGGAGCGGATGAAGGAGGCCAAGGCGGCGCCGATCCTCGCCGCCATGGACCCGGAGAAGGCGAAGGCCGCCACCTTGGCGCTCGCCGACCGCAAACCCGCCGCCACGGCGTCCGCAGCGCCCGCGCCCGCGCCCGCGCGCTCGGCGGCGAATTGACCTGAGGCCGTTCGATGGAGAAGATTTTGTCCATGCCCGACCAGCTTGGAGCCGCCGCCGCGGCGCTGCGCTCCGCCGCCATGCCCCGGATCGCCCCGGACGTGCTCGCCGCCCTCGGCGACCTCATCGCCGAAACGGCTGCCGACTCCAACGCTATCGAAGCCGCGCCTGCCGCGGCCGAGGCGACGCTCGGCGCGGCACGCCTGATCGCGCGACTGGCGTCGGCGGGGAGCGCCGGCACGGCCGGGCCGCTGCCTGCGGCGGACGACGCCGCGCGCCGGACCGGCTGAACCGCCTTAACCTCTCTTGCCGCACGGGGCGCGATGCCGTCGCCGCTCGATAGCCGTCGCCAGCGGCGTCGCCTGACCGTCCTGCCGGCCCTGCTGCTGACGACGGCCGTTGCCGTCCTGCCGGACGGAGCGGCCGTGGCGAAGACGTTTCCGTTGCAGGTCGGGGTCGAGGGCAAGGAAGGCGCGCGACGGTTCGTCTTCCACTGGCGGCGCGAGGTCGGCTTCGCGACCGAGCAGGATGGCGACGAATGGCGCATCCGCTTCGACCGTGCCGTCGAGATCAACGCGAAGCACCTCGAACGGCTCGCCCCGGAGCTGCATCCGCGTCTCGTTCCGAGCGACGCACAGGCGAACGGCGGCAGCGGCGGGGTCGCGCTGGCCTTCACCGTACCGCCCGGCAGCGACGGTCTCCGCGTCTCGCGGCGCGGCGTCGAAGTCGTCGTCGAGAGCGGTCCGGATGCCGCCGCCGCATCGCTGGCGCCGCAACCCCCGACCCCATCCAAAGACAAACCCGAGCGCGCGACGGCGCACGATTTGGCCAAGCCGCCGGTTGCGGCTCCCACGAAGCTCGGCGCCGCTCAGCCGATCGTGTTGCAGACCCGGTTGCCGGTCCGCTACGCCGTCGTCGACGGCAATGCCTCGCTCCGCTTCGACTGGGGAAAGCCGGTCGCCGCGGCAATCTTCCCGCGCGGCAACGCGTTGTGGGTCGTCTTCGACACCGCGCTGCCGGTCGATCTTGACGAGCTGCGGCGCAAGGGGCGGGCGGCCGTGCCGGTGGCAGAGCAGATCCCCAACGCATCGGCGACCGTACTGCGGCTGGCCGTGCTCGACGGGTTCATGCCGTCGGTGCGGCGGTCGGACAATGCCTGGGTCGTCGACCTCAAGCCGGAGGAGCTGCGCGCCGAGCAGCCGGTCGCGGTCGAGGCGCAGCCCGCGTCGCAGCCGCCCCGTATCGTCTTCGCGCTTCGCGACGGGGCTCCGCTCGTCACGGTCGCCGATCCCGAGATCGGCGACACGCTGCTCGTCGTGCCGACCGCGGAAGTCGGACGCGGCGTCGCCGGCACGATCGACTATGCCGACTTCACCGCGCTGCCGACTGCCCAGGGGATCGCGCTGCGCCCGAACGCCGATGGGCTCACCGTCGCGGTGCAGCGCGACGCCGTCGGCGTCACCAGCTCCAGCGGCCTCAGCCTCTCGCCGGAACGCGACCGCATGGCGCGGCAAGCCGCCCCCGCTGCGGCGGGCAACGCCGCGGCGGCAGCGGCGGCGCTTCCGCGGCTCTTCGATTTCGCCGCGTGGCAGGCGGCCGGCGGCGAGGGCAGCGAGATCGACCGCCGCCAGCGCCTTCAGGGCGCGGTCGCCGCGGCGCCCGCGCTGCTCCGGTCCGGCGCCCGGCTCGACCTCGCGCGCTTCTACGTCGCGCAGGGTTACGGCCCGGAGGCGCGCGGCGTGCTCGACGCGATCGAGCGCGACGACGTCTCCTTCGCCGCCGACCCATCCTTCCGCGCGTTGCGCGGCGCCGCCGCCGTCCTGTCGGGCGAGCGCGCTGCGGCGCATCGGGAACTCGACCGGCGCAGCCTTGATGGCGAGCCGGAGGCCGGGCTGTGGCGCGGCGCGCTCGCCGCGAGCGAGCAGAGCTGGCCGGCGGCGGCGCGGGAGTTCGCGAAGGGCCTGCCGCTGCTCGGCGCCTACCCGAAGCCGCTGCGCCATCCGTTCGCGATCGAGGCGGCCGACGCGCTGCTCTCGACCGGCGGGCCGCCCGCCGACGCGCAGTCGCTGCTCGACGGCGTGCTCAACGACGATCCGATCGCGAGCCACCGCGCCGCCGCCCTGTTCCTCAAGGCGCGGATCCTCGCCGCTGCCGGCGACAAGGCCGGCGCGATGACGCTCTGGGACGAGTTGGCCAAGGGCAGCGATCCGCTGATGCGGGCGCGCGCGGCCCTGGCCAGGACCGACCTTGCGCTCGAAACCGGCAAGATCTCTCGCGCCGATGCGATCAAGACGCTGGAGCAGCTTCGCTTTGCGTGGCGCGGCGACGAGTACGAATTCGCGGTGCTGCGCCGCCTCGGCGAGCTGAAGATTGCCGACGACGATTTCCGCAACGGCATCGAGGGATTGCGTCAGGCGATCGCCGCCTTCCCGAACCACCCGGAGCGGCCGGCCGTCGCGCAGGAGATCGCCGACGGCTTCGCCGCTGCCTTCACCGGTCCGCAGGCCGATTCCGTGCCGCCGGTCAAGGCGCTCGCGCTGTTCGACGAGTACAACCGCGATCTGCTGCCGGCGGGCGACAAGGGCAACGAGATCATCCGCCGGCTCGCCGACCGTCTCGTCCGCGTCGACCTGCTCGACCGCGCGGCGGCGCTGCTCCAGGGACAGGTGGCGTCGCGCCTCGACGGAGTCGAGAAGGCGCGGGGGGCGACCCGCCTCGCGCTCGTCCGGCTGCTCGACCACAAGCCGGATGCCGCACTGGAAGCGCTCGCGATCGATGTCGGCCCGGCCGCGGCGCTGCCGCCCGAGTTGGCGACGCAGCGCCGGCAGCTTCAGGCGCGCGCGCTCATCGACGCCGGCCGTCCGGCCGAGGCGGTGGCGCTCATCGCCGAGGACAAGAGCCGCGACGCCGACCGGCTGCGCGCCGACGTCGCCTGGAAGGCGCAGGACTGGACGGGCGCCGCGGCGATGTTCGCGCGCGTCGTCCCGCCGCCTCCGCCGGCCGGCGGCAAGCTCGACGACGGCAACGCGCGCATCGTCCTCGATTGGGCGACCGCGCTGACCCTCGCCAAGGATGCGCTGCAGCTGGCGAAGCTGCGCGACGATTACGGGCGGGCGATGGAGGCCGGTCCCTATCGCGACGCGTTCCGCGTCGTCGCCGCCGACGCGACCGCCGGCGATCCCCGCACGGACGCCGCGAAGGTCGCCCAGGTCGGCGACCTCCAGAGCTTCATGAACGACTACCGCCAGCGCTTCGCGAGCCCGAAACCGAGCGCGACGAACTGACCGGCAGCCGTTGGCCGAGCCCGCGCGGCATCCGAGTGAAACCCGCTCGGCATCGGCCGAAGACCGGGGCTGACGGTACTACGTCAACACCACAGCATGGCGCGTTGAATCTTGCGCACATGAACCGTGCGTCGTATGTTCCCTGTTTGTTCTGATCTGCTGCGTCCTGGGAGCAACCGGCCGTGCCTCGCGCAAAACTCTCGACCTGCCATCCCGTCCGTCCCGGCGGCGACCGCTCCACCACCGGAGCGCCCGCGGCCTCGAACCCGGCCCGCAGCCGCGTCGTCGTCGCATTGCCGACTGCGAATCCGGCGCGCGAACCTGCGACGCCCGCGCACCGCAAGCACCGGCAGGGAAGCAAACCCGCTGCGACCACCGCTTCGCCGGTCGAGACCCGTCCTGCTGAACGCCAAGCCGCGGCGCCTCCGGCCGACCTTACTCCAGATCCCGGCGGCTATATCGTCTGCGACGCGCCGTCGATCAGCGCGACCGGGAGACCCGAGGAGGTTGGCCGAGTCGTGAGAGTGGGGGCGGGTTTTGAAGCCTGGAACAGGGTCGAGAGCAGCGGCTATTCCAGGCTCGGCACGTTTCCGGACGGGGCCGCGGCCCGCGAAGCGCTCGGTCGGCGTGCGGTACGTGCGGTAACGGAAAACCGGCCCAAAGCCAAGGCGCCCGGCTCAGCCGCACGCCGGAGAGCGGCCGCGAAAGCCTGAGCGCGGGCGCTCTCCGCGCAGCCTCGACACGGATCGGTGCCGAGGCGCGGAGCGGGGCAGGGCGGCTGTTCACATCGTCGGCAACGCCCGACGCGGCTTATTTCAGATGCTGCGCCAGATGCTTGTTCATCTCGAACATCGTCACGGACTTCTTGCCGAAAACCGCCTCCAGCTTGTCGTCGGCCAGGATTTCGCGTTTGTTTTTCGGGTTCTGCAGGTCGTGCTTCTTGATGTATTCCCAAACCTTGCTCACCACCTCCGGGCGCGGCAGGGGCTTCGACCCTACGACCTCGGCCAGTTCTTTCGAGGGCTGGAGCGGCTTGAGAAGAGCAGGATTGACCTTCTTCTCCCCGGCAGTCTTCGACGTCGCCTTATCCTCTGTTTTCTTCACGGCCATCATGATCCTCTATGTGCATCGTCCGCCGGATCGTTGCTAGCGGACGTGTTTCCGCGGGCACGCTAACCTGATTCGCCGCGATCTGCATAGTCCGGCGCGAGTTCTCGCACAGTATTTTATATAAATGCATTTTATATAAATGCTCAAACTGCCTATACGGTCAAACCATGCCGATGGGATGCCGGCAGCTTGGTTGTTGAAGAACATCAATGCCCGCCCTCCCATCTTCGCTTGTCGAGCCTATGCGAGATCAAGAGGGCCGTGCAATCGGATGCGCGGCTCTCTCGCCGGCCCGAGTTTTGAGTTCGGCCCTCGTTTCAGCCACTTACCTCCCGGTCACCCGCCGGCGAAGCTCTGCACCAGACTCCCGGCGACGAGATACCAGCCGTCGACCAGCACGAAGAAGACGAGCTTGAACGGCAGCGAAATCATCGCCGACGGCAGCATCATCATGCCCATCGACATCAGGATGCTCGCCACCACCATGTCGATGATCAGGAACGGCAGGAACAGCAGGAAGCCGATCTCGAAGGCGCGCCGCAGCTCGCTGATCATGAAGGCCGGCACGAGGACGCGCAACGGCGTGTCCTTCGGTTCGGCGACCGGACCGATCTTGGCGATGTCGGCGAACAGCTTCACATCCTGCTCGCGCACGTTGTGCATCATGAAGGCGTGCAGCGGCGCAACGGCGCGCTGCATCGCCTCCGCTTCCGGCAGCTTCTCCTCGATCATCGGCGAGATGCCGTCTCGCCACGCCGTCTCGAAGGTCGGCGTCATCACGAAGCCGGTGAGGAAGAGCGCGAGGCTGATCAGCACCGTGTTGGGCGGCGTCTGCTGAATGCCGAGCGCGTTCCGCAGGAACGACAGCACGATGATGATGCGCGTGAACGAGGTCACGGTGACGAGGATCGCCGGCGCGAGGCTCAGCACCGTGACGAGCACCATGAGCTGGACGATGCGGCCGGTCGACGAGCCGCCGCCGTCGCCGAGGTCGAGCGTCACCGTCTGCGCCGCCGCCGGCACCTCAGCCGCGAGTGCCGCGGCAAGACCGGCGAGGACCGGGAGGGCGGCGCACAGCCGGCGACGGCCGGTCATCGGCGGGCCTCCGCCTGTTCGCCGGCCGTCTCGGCCGAAAGCGCCGCCCGGAAGTCGCGCGGCGCCGAAGGCGTCGGCGCCGCGATGCCGCTCTCGACGACGATCGCCGAATCGGGCCCGAGCAGCACGAGATGCTCGGTATCGTCGCGCCGCAGCAGGACGAGCCGCCGCTTCGCGTCGACCGCCGCCACTTCGACCACGGCGAGGCGCCGCGCCCCGCCGCCGCCCGCAAGGCCGCGCACCAGCCCGAACCGCCGGGCCAGGAAGGCAAGGACGACGATGAGCGCGATGATCCCGGCGAGGGTGAACAGGAAGCGGAGATAAAGGTCGATCGACATCTCGGCTACGGCTGGTCGCCGGAGGAGGGGCGGGTGTAGGCGGCGTTCGCCTGCCGGCGCACCGCGTCGGCCTCGGCGCGCTCCAGCGCCGCCTGCTGGGTCGCCAAGTCCGATGTGAGCGCGTCGAGTTCGGCCAGCAACGCTCTGAGCTGCGACGCCGCCGGCTCGCGCACGGACGCCGACCGCGCGGAGTCGCACAGCGACGCGATCGCCGCATC
>DASWRT010000376.1:0-1865 GCA_036403035.1 Allostellaceae bacterium
ACATCCGAGAGCAGCACGAGCAGATCGGAGCCCGCCATCGTCGCCACGCGCGCCGCGAGTCTGTCGTTGTCGCCATATCGGATTTCGCTTGTCGCCACCGTGTCGTTCTCGTTGATGACCGGAACGGCGCGCCGGTCGAGCAGACGGCCGATCGTCGCGCGCGCATTGAGGTAGCGGCGGCGCTCCTCGGTATCGCCGAGCGTGACGAGAATCTGCCCGGCGACGATGCCGTGCCGGTGCAGCATCTCGGCCCAGATGCGGGCGAGCGCGATCTGCCCGACGGCGGCCGCCGCCTGGCTGTCTTCGAGCTTCAACGCGCCTTTCGCTAGCCCGAGCACGCTCCGCCCCAGCGCAATCGCGCCGGAGGAGACGACGAGAATGTCGGCGCCGCCGCGATGCAATTCGGCGAGATCGTCGACGAGCGCCGCGAGCCAGTCGCGCCGCACGTCCTGGGCATCGTGATCGACGAGCAGCGACGAGCCGACCTTGATCGTGATGCGGCGGAAGGAGGAGAGGGAGGACATCACGGCGCCCAGGCCGGCGCCGGCTCTGCTTGCTTTTCGCCTGCCTTGGCCTCGTCGATTACAGCCAAGACCGCCCGCAGCGCCTCCGTCATCCCCGCACCCGCCACGGCAGACAAGAGCAGCGGCTTGCGTTTGGCGGCACGCTTCAGCCGGTCCGTCTGCGCCTTCAGCGTCTCCGCATCGAGGGCGTCGATCTTCGACAGCGCAACGATCTCCGGCTTCTCGGCCAGCCCGGCGCCGTAGGCCTCGAGTTCGCGCCGCACGGTCTTGTAGGCCTTGCCCGCGTGCTCGCTCGTCGCCTCGACGAGATGCAGCAGCACGCGGCAGCGCTCGATATGACCCAGAAAGCGGTCGCCAAGTCCAGCGCCCTCATGCGCGCCTTCGATCAGGCCGGGAATGTCGGCGAGCACGAACTCGCGGCCGTCGACCGCCACCACGCCCAAGCCGGGATCGAGCGTCGTGAAGGGGTAATCGGCGATTTTCGGCTTCGCCGCCGAAACGGTCGCCAGGAACGTCGACTTCCCCGCGTTCGGCCGGCCGATGAGCCCCGCATCGGCGATCAGCTTCAGGCGCAGCCAGATCGTGCGCTCCTCGCCCTCCTGGCCCGGGTTGGCGCGGCGCGGGGCGCGGTTCGTCGACGACTTAAAATGCGCGTTGCCAAAACCACCATTACCACCACGCGCGATGACCACCCGCTCGCCGGCCTCGGTCAGGTCGGCGATCAGCGTCTCGCCGTCCTCCTCGAAGACCTGCGTCCCGGCCGGCACCCGCAAAACGGCGTCGGCCCCGCGCGCGCCGGCGCGGTTCTTGCCCATGCCGTGACCGCCGGTCTTGCCCTTGAAATGCTGCTGGTAGCGGAAGTCGATCAGCGTGTTCAGGCCGTCGGCAACCTCGATCACGACGTCGCCGCCGCGGCCGCCATCGCCGCCGTCAGGGCCGCCGAACTCGATGAACTTTTCGCGCCGGAACGACAGCGCGCCGGCCCCGCCATTGCCGGAGCGGATGAAAACACGGGCCTGATCGAGGAACTTCATCGCCTCCCTCCGGAGGCGGAGGCTGCAACCCTCACCCTGAGGAGCTTGCGAAGCAAGCGTCTCGAAGGGCGCGTCGGGGAATTCATCCTTCGAGACGGCCCTGCGGGCCTCCTCAGGATGAGGGAGTGACTATTCCGCCGCCTGCGGCGCCACGGGCACGACCGATACCGCCGAGCGGCCCTTGCCGCGCGTCTTGAACTCGACCTTGCCGTCGATCAGCGCAAACAGCGTGTGGTCGGTGCCGATTCCGACATTGGCGCCGGCATGCCACTTGGTGCCGCGCTGGCGCACCAGGATGTTGCCGCTG
>DASWRT010000377.1:0-4190 GCA_036403035.1 Allostellaceae bacterium
GGCCGCTGGCGGCGAACCAGCTGGTTCAGAAGAAGCTCGCCGACATGCAGACCGAGATCGCGCTCGGCCTCAATGCCTGCCTGCGGCTGGGACGTCTGAAGGACGAGGGCCGCGCGGCGCCGGAGATCATCTCAATGATGAAGCGCAACAATTGCGGCAAGGCGCTGGAGATCGCGCGGGTGGCGCGCGACATGCACGGCGGCAACGGGATCTCTGACGAGTATCACGTGATCCGTCACGTGATGAACCTGGAGGCGGTCAACACCTACGAGGGCACGCACGACATCCATGCCCTCATCCTCGGCCGTGCCCAGACCGGGATCGCCGCCTTCAGCTGATCCGGCGTCGACAGCGACGAACCCGGCCCGCGGACGTAAGAGCCTATCTGAATAGGCTCTGGGTCCGCCGGGTCGGGCCGTCGCCGCCGGCCGGGATGCCGCGAGGCGAGACGCGTCGGCGGCGGGCGTCAGGCCGCCGAGACGAAGGCGCCGGGACGCTGCACGAGGTCGCTGGCGCGGGTCCAGAACCGCTCCAGGCGCTTCAGCGTCGTATTCGAGGCGTGCAGATCCTCGATCGTGATATTCGTCTGGCCAAGCATGACGAGATGCCGGTCGTGCATCGCGTCGAGCCTGTCGCGCAGGGTCTGCCCCTTTTCGGTGAGGCGGACATGGATCGAGCGCCGGTCGTGCGCCGACCGCTCCTGCACGAGATAGCCGTTCTCGACCATCTTCTTGACGTTGTACGACACGTTCGACCCGAGATAGCAGCCGCGCAGCGTCAGTTCGCCGACGGTCATCTCGGCATCGCCGATGTTGAAGAGGATCAGCGCCTGCACGTTGTTGATGTCATGGATGCCCATGCCGTCAAGTTCGAGCTTGACGATCTCAAGAAAGTGACGGTGCAGGCGCTCGATGAGCGAAATCGTGTCTAAGTAGGCGGCCTTCATGCCTCGTCTCGCGAATGAGAAGTCCAGCCGTCAACCTAGAGGCGAGCCGCTGAATTTTTGATTAATGCGATTCACTCCCCACGGAGGAAGCGGATTACCGCGGAGAAGTCCTTTTCGGCGTGCCCGGCATGCGCCATCAGCTGGTACAGCGCGGCCGCGGCGGCGCCGAGCGGCGTCGAAGCGTTCGACGACTGCGCCGCCTGCTGCGCCAGCTTCAGATCCTTCAGCATCATCGCCGCGGTGAAGCCGGGCTGGTAATCGCGGTTCGCGGGCGAGGTCGGCACCGGACCCGGCACCGGGCAGTAGGTCGTCAGCGACCAGCACTGGCCGGAGGATTTCGAGCTGATGTCGAACAGCTTCTGCGGGTCGAGGCCCAGCTTCTCGGCGAGCGCGAAGGCCTCGCAGGTGCCGATCATCGAGATGCCGAGCAGCATGTTGTTGCAGATCTTCGCCGCCTGCCCGGCGCCGGCGTCGCCCGCATGCACGATCGTCTTGCCCATCGCCTGCAGGATCGGCTCGGCGCGTGCGAAGGCGTCGGCCGGACCGCCGACCATGAAGGTGAGCGTGCCGGCGGCGGCTCCGCCGGTGCCGCCGGACACCGGAGCGTCGAGCATCCCATGCCCGGCCTCGGCCGCCGCCTTCGCCACCGCCCGCGCGCTGTCGACGTCGATGGTCGAGCAGTCGATCAGCAGCGCCCCCTCGCGGAGCTTGCCGAGGAACCCGTCGGGACCGGCATAGACCTGCCGGACGTGCGGCCCGGCCGGCAGCATCGTCACGATCACGTCGGCGTTCGCCACCGCCTCCAGCGTGCTGCCGGCGACGCGGCCGCCGGCCTGCTTGAGCGCCTGCCGCGCCACCTCCGACAGGTCGAAGCCGGTCACGTCGTGTCCCGCCTTCACGAGGTTCGCCGCCATCGGCCCGCCCATGTTGCCGAGCCCGATGAATCCGATCGCCGTCATCCGTCCTCTCCCCTCTGTCGTTCGTATCGTTCAGGTCAATCGAAGGTCAGCTCGCGCGGGCCGAGCGGCTGGAAGTACCACGCGACGTCGGCGTCGCTCACCTCGGCGACCGTGGCCGGCCGCCATTTCGGCGACTGGTCCTTGTCGACCAGAAGGGCGCGGACGCCTTCGAAGAAGTCCGGCCGCTGCATGAAATGCTGCGTCAGGCGGTACTCCAGCGCGAGCGCCTCCTCCAGCGTCGCGGCGCCGGTGCGGATCTGCCGGAAAGTGACCTTCAGGCTGGACGGCGACATGCGCAACAGCCCGTCGCGGGTCGCCGCCGCCCACTCCGTCCGCTCGCGCTCCAGAGCGTCGAGGATACCCTCGACCGAGCCGGCGGCGAAACAGCGGTCGATCTCCCCGCGATGCGCGGCCAGCGGCGGCGTACTCTCGGGCTCTCCGGCGAAGTCGGACGCGAGGAGTTCATTCACCTGCGCATGCTCGCGCCCGTCGATCCAGCGCAGGCCGGTCAACGCGTCGATCAGCGCGGGCAGGCGCTCGCGCGGCACGAAATGGGTCGCGAGGCCGCAGTAAAGCAGGTCGGCGGCCCGCATCCGGGCGCCGGTCAGCGCCAGATACATCCCAAGCTGCCCCGGACAGCGGCTGAGGAAGTGCGTCGCGCCGACATCGGGAAACAGCCCTATCGCGGTTTCCGGCATCGCGAGCATCGTGTTCTCCGTGGCGATGCGGTGCGAGCCGTTGACCGACATGCCGACGCCGCCGCCCATCGTGATGCCGTCGATCAGCGCCACGTAGGGGCGCGGGAACCGATGCACCCGCTGGATCAGGATGTACTCCTCGCGGAAGAAGTCGGCGCCGAGATCGCCCGGTTGCGGGGCTCCCGCGCCGGCATCGTAGATCGCGCGCACGTCGCCGCCGGCGCAGAACGCCTTGCCGCCCTCGCCACGGATCACGACGCAGCGCACCGCCGGATCGTCGGCCCAGGCGAAGAGGTCGGGGGCGAGCGTGCGGTACATGTCGAGCGACAGGGTGTTCAGCGCCTTCGGCCGGTTCAGCGTCACGACGGCGACGCCGCCGCGCCGGTCCAGCAGGATCTCGTTCGAGGAGGTCATCGCAATCGGGTCTTCCTCTGTCGTTCTTACGCCGGCCGCACGGCGAGCCCGCCGGGCGCGGCGGGCCGGATCATATAGGCGGGGATACTCGTCTTCAACGCGCACTGGCACGGCATGGGGGCGTCGCGTTCGGGATGGAGGTCGGGCGCGCAGAGGCGCGCGGCTTCAGCCGGCTTTCGTCAATTCGTCCTGCGCGCCGCGCACCGCGGCGATCGCGACGGCGACGTGAAGCGCCGCCGCCCGCGAAGGGTCGGCCGGCGGCGGACGGAACTCCCGCGCGATGTCGTACATAACCAGGAACGCATCGCCCCACCCTGCCGCCAACGGCGGATGCGCCGTCACGCGCGCAACCAGCGCCGGTGCGTCGGTCGTTCGCCCGCCGCGCACAAGCAGGCGGAAGCGGAGCGCATCGAGGCAGAGCTTGCTGCACTGCCACGCGAGGGCGAGCGGATCCGCGACACGGAGATCTTCGCGAATAAGACGCTGCTGAACCTGGTTGGCCGTCTGCTGCGCCCATATCAGCCCGGCCGACCGGAGACAGCGGACGGAGGGCCACGGCAGTTCGGCCTCGCCGATCCGGCCGAGCAGCGGCAACTGCTCGGCGCGGAGCCGGCAGGCGAGAAGCGGGGCGCGGTCGGCGAACCCGGCGAGGCGGTCGATGTGAACGGACAGGTCGGGTATGCCCGCCCGCAGTCGCCTAGCGAACGCGATCCATTCCGGGTCGGCCGGATCGTCGCGGACGAACAGCGACAGATCGATGTCGCTGGAACGGCTGCTTGCGTCCCCGCAAAGCACCGATCCCGTCAGCACCGCCGCCTCGATCGACGGAGCCTGCTCGCTGCCGCGCAGGCGCTCAGCAATCCATCCGGCGATCTCTCGCAGGGCAGGTCCTGCCGGCTCCACCGGCCCGACCGGCGGCAGCGGAGTTGTCCCGCGCATTGGGCTCTGCGTACGATGTGGCGCAGGACCGCCGTGGCCAATTTCCGCTGCCGCTTCGGAGCGGACAATCTCGATGGCCGCATCCGGTCCGAAAGTGCGCCGAAGCACAGCCTCAAGTACGGTCCGGCCGTGGGCATCGAGCGGACCGCGCCGTGCTTCATACCGAACACGCACGCGCAGCTCTTCCGGCTGGTCGATCGCGAAACGGTCGACACCAAGCCCGGCAAGCACTTT
>DASWRT010000378.1:0-2338 GCA_036403035.1 Allostellaceae bacterium
GATGCCCGAGTTCCGCGGGATCGCGACGCTCGGCGCGGTGACGACGGCGCCCGGCACCACCGGAAGGACCGGCGGCGTCGCCGCGGCGGCCGACGGGCCGGGCGGCACCGCGGGCGGCGGCGCCGGCTGCTTGTCCGAGGACGAGGAGCAGGCGGCGAGCCCGGCGGCGGCCAGTAGCGCGAGCGCCGCGGTCGGGGACGGCAACGAGGCGGAAGCCTTCCGGATCGAGGCCGGAACGGCGGAGAAATAAGCGGTACTCATCATCAATAAACACCCGATCGTCGGAGGTCGGGACCGGCCGGCAGCCGACCGGCCCCGCGGTCTCGCCGCGCTGCGTACCCCAAAGCGGCAGCGTTTTGCAAATTTCTCCCGTGTCAAATTTCTTTCCCTCTCCCCTTGCGGGCCCTTGCGGGAGAGGGCGGGGCCCGTTGCGCAGCAACGGGAGGGTGAGGGGTGACGGCGCTACGCGCCGGAGTCTTTATTTGGACCCCTCACCCCGTCCCTCTCCCGCAAGGGGAGAGGGAGATTTTGGCGCGGGAACGGCGGCGGTGTCCTTCGCGCGGTGGTTTCTTCTTTGCAACCAAGGGTTTGCCGGCGCTTGCTGAGGCGGCACGGGAGGCAGCGCTCCAGGCCGCGTTCGGAAAATACAGGCCGTGGAACGAGAGCAAGTGTTTGATAGTGCGGGAAACACGCTCCGAAAAAACAGGACGGAAACAGGAAATCGCTCCTGTTATTTTCCTGTTCCTCGCCTGTTTTTCTCTGTTTTCCGGCGCAGGCCTGCCCATAAGCCCGCCTCTCGCCGCCGGCCGGGCAGCGGGACCGGATCGAACCTCTTCACGATGTCAAAGAGCGATACGGCGCGGGCGCCGCCGGTCACAGTGTATGTCCGAAATGGACGACTTGCAAGGCGGAGCGACGGACGTCACCAGCGGCGCAGCGCGCTGCGCTCGCTGGTCCCCTTACCCTGACCCTCTCCCGCAGGCAGGCGGGAGAGGGGATATGCGAACGGGGCCGTTTTGCGTTTTTACGATGGTCCGCGGGTGGCGTTGGGGCTCAGTCCGGGCGGCCGGCGAGCCAGGGGTGGGTGCGGTCGCGGGGGCGGCCGAGCAGGTCGAGCATGCGGCCGATGGCGGTCTCGGCGATCCAGAGGGCGTTGACGAGGCCGGCGGCGGGGATCGGCGAGGGAGCGTCGCCGTCGACATGCAGGCCGGCGGCGCCGATCGCGTTGTCCGCGACCGCGACGAGGTCGCGCAGCGAACTCGTGTCGACGGTGCGGAACAGGGCCGCGATGGCGCCGCCGTCCGGCGGCGGATAGGCGGATGCACTCGTGCTATTGTCGGCTTTAGCCATGATCCTGACTCCGATGTAGTCGGGGTTGTGGTCAGGCCGGGCGGGGTGTTCCCGCACCCCGTCCGGCCGCCTGCATCTTATACACGAAATCGCGGTCAAACTGCAACCGGCACGTGCGGTGTCGCACGTCATAAGCCGCGCGTCAGCCGTTGTCGGCGAAGCCGGGATAGAGCGTCATGCCGCCGTCGACGAAGAGGCTGGCGCCGGTGACGTAGTCGCTCTCGTCCGAGGCGAGCCAGACCGCGGCCTTGGCGATGTCCTCGACCTCGCCGACGCGGCCGTAGGGGATCAGCGTCAGGAGCTTCTCCTCGGCCGCCTTGGTCGCCCAGGCGTCGTGGTTGATCGGGGTCTTGATGGCGCCCGGAGCGATCGCGTTGACGCGGATGCGGTGGGGCGCCACCTCCTGCGCCAGGCTCTGCATCAGCAGCATCACCCCGCCCTTGGACGCGGCGTAGTTGACGTGGCCGGCCCAGGGGATGACCTGGTGGACCGAACTCATGCAGATGATCTTGCCGGCGGCGCGCGAGACGTCCTCGACGACGCCCTGCCGCAGGAAGTACCGCACCGCCTCGCGGGCGCAGAGGAACTGGCCGGTCAGGTTGGTGTCGAGGACGAGTTGCCAGTCGGCGAGGCTCATCTCGTGGAACGGCGCGTCGCGTTGCAGCCCGGCATTCGCGACCAGGATGTCGAGACGGCCGCCCTGCGCCGCGACGAAGGAGCGGAACATCGCGACGACCTGTTCCTCCTTCGAGACGTCGGCGGCGAGCGCTACGGCGGTGCCGCCGGCCTCGCGGATCTCGTTCGCGACCGCCTCGGCCGCTTCCGCCGAACCCGGCCGGCCCGAATGATTCACGCCGACGACGGCGCCGGCCGCCGCGAGTGCCTTCGCGACCGCGGCGCCGATCCCGGAGTTGGCGCCGGTGACGATCGCCGTCTGTCCCTTCAGCAGGGTCGAGCGCGCGGTGTTACCGTCGTTGCCTGCCATCAC
>DASWRT010000379.1:0-2785 GCA_036403035.1 Allostellaceae bacterium
CACCTCGTATTTCATGACCTTGCCGAGCGCATTCTTGGGCAGCGCCTCCAGGAAGACGACATCGCGCGGATGCTTGTAGCGTGCGATCCGTCCCTCGAACAGCGCCAGGATCGCTTCGCGGCCGACCGTCTCCGGTCCGCCGCCCCGCGCAACGCAGACGACGACCGGCACCTCGCCCCAGCGCGGATCGGGCCGGGCGACGACGACCGCCTCGGCGATCCCCGCCGCCCCGGCGAGGATCGCCTCCAGCTCCGCCGGATAGATGTTCTCGCCGCCGGAGATGATGACGTCCTTCTTGCGCTCGTCGACGTAGAGATAACCCTCCTCGTCGAGATGGCCGATATCGCCGGTCGCGAACCAGCCCTCTTCGTCCAGCGCCGCCGCCGTCGCCGCCGCGTCGCGCCAGTATCCGCGCATGACGTTGCGTCCGCGCACCAGGATCTCGCCCGGCGCGCCGCCCGCCGGCATGTCCTCGCCGTCGCTTCCGACGACGCGGATCTCGCAATGCAACGCCGGCTTGCCGCAGGAGCCGATCTTGCGCGCCACGTCGGCGACCGGCAGCGCGACCGCGACCGGCGCCGTCTCGGTCGATCCGTAGACCTGTGTCACCGGCACGCCGCGCGCATGGAACGCCTCGATCAGCGGGACCGGCACGATCATCGATCCGGTCGAGACCAGCCGCAGGCTCGACAGATCGGCGGCGGGCCACGCCGGATGGCCGATCAGCGCCGACATCTGCGCCGGCACGAGGACGGTGAGGCTCGGCCGGTCCTCGGCGAGCGCGCGGAGCGTCGCGTCGGGATCGAAGCGGCGGTGCAGGAACACCGTGCCCCCTGCATGCAGCGCCGGCAGGGTCTGGATGTTGAGCCCGCCGACATGGAACATCGGCAGCGTCGTCAGCACACGGTCGACGCTCGTCAGGTCGTGCATCGCCGTCCCGTTGACGGCGTTCCAGAACAGCGCCTCCTGCGTCAGCACCGCGCCCTTCGGCCGTCCCGTCGTCCCCGACGTGTAGACGATCAGCACCGGCGCCTCGTAGCCGATGCCCGGCGCTGCGTCGGGTGCGGCGACCGCATCTGCCGCAAGGACGCGAAGACCGGTCTCGATCGCAAGCGCGGCAATGCCGTCGAGCGCCCCGGACGCCACCAGTTCGGCGACCCGGCCGGCGAACGCAGCGTCGTGGATCAGCGCGCGCGGCGCCGCGTCGGCGACGATATAGGCGTGCTCCGGCGCGGCGAGCCGCCAGTTCATCGGGACCAGCATCGCGCCGACCCGCGCGCAGGCGAAGAGCAGCGCGAGATAGGACGGCGTGTTGTAGCCGAGATGCGCGACCCGGTCGCCCGGCTCGACGCCCAGCCCGCCCCGCAGCACCCGCGCAATCGATCGCACCTCCTCGAAGAACCGCGCCCAGCTCAGCGCCTCTCCTTCGAAAAGGATCGCCGCGCGGTCAGGCGAGAGATCCGCCCGGCGCTCGATCCATGACGACAAGTTCATGGACTCATCTCAGTCGTCCGTCTCGCCCGGCTCGTAGAGCGTCTCGCGGCCGAGCCGGTCGAGGCACAGTTCGGCCGTCCAGGGCAGCATCAGCGAGCCGCACCGGCTGTCCCGGTAGAGCCGCTCCAGCGGCAGCGACTTCAGCATCGCCTGCCCGCCGCAGGTGCGGATCGCCAGCCGGCAAAGGTCGTTGGCGTTCTCCATGATCGTGTATTGCGCCGCGTAGGCGCGCAGCCGCTCCTCCTTCGACGGATCGACGCGCGCCTCCGAGATCGCCTGGAGGAACAGTGCGCGCGTCTGCTGGAGCTTCACGAACATCTCGGCGACGGCGATCTGCTTGGTCGGGTACATGCGGCGCTTGACCGGCGGCGTCCCCGGCGCCTCGCCGCGCAGGTACTGCACGGTGAAATCGTAGGCCGCCTGCGCGATTCCCATGTAGGTCGGCGCCAGCGTCATGAACATGTGCGGCCAGCGCGACGCCGCCTGGAAATAGATCCCCCGCGGCATCAGCTCGGCCGCCTCGGGCACGAACACGTCCTTCATCAGCAGCGTGCGCGAAACGGTGCCGCGCATGCCCAGCGGATCCCAGTCGCCGACGACGGAGACGCCGGCCGCGTCCGCCGGCACCGCGAGATACAGCGTGTCGGCGCGCGACAGCGTCGGCTTCTCCTCGGTGCAGAGCACGCCGTAATAGTCCGCCGCGCCCGACAGCGAGGCGAAGATCTTCTTGCCGTTGAGGAGATAGCCGCCGTCGACCTTCGTCGCGAGCGTGCCGAACGGCGCCTTGCCGGCCGCCGCAGCGCCGCCCTCGGAGAAGGGCTGCGCATAGACCGCGCCGTCCTCGACGATGCGGCGGTAATGCTCGGCGCGATGCCGCTCGTGCCGCTCGCGCTGCGCTTGCGTCATGTCGAGATCGTCGGCGAGCGTGCCGGTCCACAGCGTGGAGCAGACATGCATGTTGAAGGTCAGCGCCGTCGCCCCGCACCAGCGGCCGAGTTCCGCCGAGACGAGGCAATAGGCGCGGAAGCCGGCCCCCAGCCCGCCATGGCGTTCCGGCACGCACAGCGCGGTCAGACGAGCGGCCCGGAGGTCGTCGTAATTCTCGAACGGGAAGCTCGCCTCGCGGTCGTAACGTTCGGCACGCGGCGCGAACTTCTCGCGCCCGAGCCTCCCGGCAAGCTCGATCAGTTCCCTCTCCCGACCGCTGAGCGCGAAACCCGACGCATCCATTGGCCCGCCCTCCGTAGAAACGAGAAACGTTTAAAAGGGATCGGGGGGATGGTTGGGGATC
>DASWRT010000380.1:0-17627 GCA_036403035.1 Allostellaceae bacterium
CGTCGCTCGCGCCGGGTTGCGTCTTCGCTCGTCGGCAGTTCTTGGCGGCGGCGTCCGACAGGCCCGGCCGCGCCAGCGATACTATATGGATTCCACCCCCGGCAAGCGGAGCTTTGCACCGCAACAATCTCTGCGTCTGTCAGGTGATCGCCGCAAGCTGTGGCTGCCACGCCCCAGATCCGGCACTCTCTTTCCCTCCCCCGCACGGCGGGGGAGGGTCGGGGTGGGGGCATTTTCCGTTTGACGTTAGCAGCTTAGCGCTGGGCGCCACGCAGCCGTGCCCCCATCCCGACCTTCCCCCGCAGGCGGGGGAAGGGGTTGCGAGGAGGCCCCGGGGCGCGCCGCTCGAAACCCGTGGCGGCTCGCCACGCGTATCGCTAGTGTCGCGCGCCGTGAAAACCGACCGCCCCTTGCCGCCGCGCCGCGGCCGGCCGCCGCAGACCGCCGCCGCCGCCCGCACCATCGTCCGCCGTCCCGCCGCTCCGGACGTCTCGCCCGACGACGTTTATCTCCGCCTCGCCGCCGTCGCGGTGTTCGGCGTCACGCTGCTGCGCCTGTTCTGGCTCGCCGCCGGCACGACCGACCTCTACCCGGACGAGGCGCAGTACTGGCTGTGGTCGCGGACGCCGGATTTCGGCTACTACTCGAAGCCGCCGCTGGTCGCCTGGATCATCGCCGCGACGACCCTCTTCGCCGGCGACGAGCCGTTCGGCATCCGGCTTGCCGCACCGTTCCTGCATGCCGGCACCGCGCTGGTGATCCTCGCCGTCGGACGGCGGCTCTACGACGCGCGAACCGGCTGCTGGTCGGCGGTGGCCTACGTCACCTTGCCCGCGGTCTCGATCTCGGCGGGGATCATCTCGACGGACGTGCCGCTGCTGCTGTGCTGGGCGGTGGCGCTCTACGCCTTCATCCGCGCGCGGGAGGAAGACGGCGCCGGGGCAGCCGCCGCGTGGCGCTGGTGGATCGCGGTCGGCGTCGCGGCGGGCGTCGGGTTGCTGGCGAAGTACGCGATGGCGTACTGGCTCCTCTCGGCGCTGATCTTCGTGCTCGCGTTCCGCGAGGAACGGCGCCACCTGCCGCGCCTCCTCGGGGCCACGGCGCTCGCGCTCGCGATCTACTCTCCCAACTTCTTCTGGAATCTCAGCCACCGGTTCGTCAGCTACGCCCATACCGAGGCGAACGCGAACCTCGGCGGCCCGCTGTTCCACCCGACCGCGTTCCTGGAGTTCTTCGGCTCGCAGTTCGGCGTGTTCGGCCCGGTCTTCTTCGGCTCGCTGATCGTCGTCGCGGCGACGGCGCGACGCTCGCTCGCCGGGCGGCGCGAGCAGCTCCTCGCGGTCTTCGCGCTGCCGACGCTGGCGATGATGCTGATCGTCGCCTTCCTGTCGCGGGCGCAGCCGAACTGGTCGGCGCCGACCTACGTCTCCGCGGTCGTGCTCGTCGTCGCGTTCCTGCTGCGGCACGGAGGGCCGGCGCTCGTCTCCGGCTCGGTCGCGCTGCACGTCGCCGCGGCGGTGCTGCTGCTCGACGCGCGCGAGATCGCGGGCGCGCTGCACGTGACGCTGCCGGCGAAGTACGAGCCGCTGCACCGGCTGCGCGGCTGGGCGCCGCTCGGCCGCTCGGTCTCGATGCAGCTCGCGGAGCACCCCGGCGCCGTCCTCGTCGTCGACGGCCGAGAGGACATCGCCGCGCTGATCTATTACGTCAGGCCGCACCCGTTCGACGCGGTCGAATGGAACCCCGACGGCGGGGTGCACGACCATTACGAGATGACGTCCGACCTCGACCGCTATCGCGGGCAGGCCGACCAGGAGTTCCTGTTCGTCAGCCGCGACCAGACCGCGCAGTCGCTGGCGCCCTATTTCGATGCGGTGCAGTCGGTCGGGCACGTCATGATCCCGCTCGGTCCGGACCGGGCGCGGCGCTACTCGGTCTTCGACCTCAAGGGCTTCAAAGGTTACCGGTAGGACGGGGCTACTGATAGGACGGGCCGTCGCGGCGCTGGCGGCGCAGGCGCGGCGGCAGCGCCGGCAGCCCGAGCCGGACCCGCCAGGACGGCGGCACGGCGGCGCCGCTCCGGTCCGGCGACGGCAGGCCGCGCTTCGCCAGCGAGAGGTCGATGAAGCTGCGGCTGAACACGTCGCGCACATAGACCGTGACCAGCACGCCGACGAAGCCGCCCATGATCACGTCGCTGACATAGTGCTGCGCCAGCACGACCCGGCTCGACGCGACCAGGAGCGCCAGCATCGCGTAGGCCAGCACGTGGCGCGGCCACAGGAAATAGAGCGCCGTCATCACGGCGGCGATCGTGGTCGAGTGGCCGGACGGAAAGGACCAGTGGTCGGCGCGCAGCGACCACCAGCCGAAGCCGTAGGCCGCGGCGCCATCGACGAACAGCAGCTTCGGCCGCAGGCGGCCGAACACGATCTTGATGATGTCGGACGTCAGGCCGGATGCCGCGACCGCGACGAACAGGAAGAGCGGCACGCCGGCATAGGCGCGCAGCCGCTTGGCCTCGAAAGCGAACCGCTCGGAGCGCGCCGCGGCATGCAGCCCGGCGAACAGCAGCGCGCTCGGCACGAGGTAGTATTCCGACAGGCCGAAATTGGTGATGAAGCCGAACAGTGCCAGCAAGTCGTGGTCGCGCCCCTTGAAGAAGACCGCGGCCGGCCGGTCGACCCAGGCCATCGCGGCGGCGACCGCCGCCGCGGTTCCCGCCGAGGCGAGGAAGAGCCGACCGTGCGTGCGTCCCGCAAGGAGCCTCAGCCCGCCCGGCACATGGGCGGCGGCCTCCCGGATCGCGAGGCGCAGCCGCCGGATCGGCCGCGCCTCAAGCCCGTCGCGCTCGACGATCCAGACGTAGAGCCCCCAGCACGTGCCGTAGACGAGGATGCCCGCCCAGATCACGTCGGACAGGAAATGCCCGCCCTGCGCGATGCGGACCAGCCCGACGAGCGCGCCGAAGCCGAGCGCCGCCGCTTCGGCCTGCCGGCGCCGCCGCGCGTCGCGCACCAGGAAGGCGAAGGCGACGAAGTAGAACCCCATCGCGGCGTGCCCGGCGACGAAGGAGCAGTTGCGCTCGCACTGGTCGGCCGGGATCAGCGGCGGGGTGAAGCCGTGCGTGCCGCCGAACTCGACCACCTGCGACGGCCGGGCGCGCCCCCAATGGTCCTTGAGCACCGTGTTGGCGAGGATGCCGGGACCGAGCGCCAGCGCGGCGAGCAGGAACACGACGCGCTTGCCGTCGAGCCCGAGCAGCGCCGTTCCCCTCACCCGCCGCCACGCCAGCGCGGCGACCGCCAGCAGCAGCACCGCCTGCGTCACCCATGGCACGGCGTCGTAGACGAGCCGCACCGGACCCCAGTCCGCCAGGAAGAAGCCGCCCGCCCCGGCCCGGTAGAACAGGCCGCTCGCCCAGAGATCGAGGCCCGGCGCCAGCGCGAACAGCGCCACGGCGGCGAGCGCCGCGGTCAGGAGGGCGGCGGCCCGGATCATTCGGCCGCGGCGGCCCGCGGGCGGCGCTCGGCCGCCATCCGCCGCCGGATTTCGGCAGCGGCGCGCTCCGTGTCGTCGAGCTTCGGATAGCTCCACGCCGCCAGCTCGCCGGTGAAGGGACGGGTCGCGCCGTGCGCCCGCATCGCGTCGTGGAAACGGCGGAACTTGCCCGATCCGCCGGGCAGCTCGGCGACCAGCACCGGCTTGCCGGTCGAGGCGGCCTCGCTGATCATCGACACCGAATCGGCGGTGACGACGACCGCGTCGGCGAGCGCCAGATAGGCGAAGTAAGGGTTCTCGCCGCTGCCGTCCCAGATCCGCGCCGGCAGCCCGGCGAGCCGCTCGCGCAGGATCGCCTCGCCGGCGGCGCCGGTGCGCCGCGACGGCGTGACCAGCAGCCCGGCGCCGTGGCGGCGCGACAGGCCGGCGAGCTGCTCCGCCAGTTCGGCGAGCCGCTCCTCGGTCATGCGGTAGACGCGGTTGTTGCCGCCGAGCAGCACGGCGACAAGCGGCCGCGGCAGGTCGGCGAATCGGTCGGCGAAGCGCGCCGCGGCGTCGGCGAGCTTCGCCGGGGTGACGCGATGCACGGCGCCTCGCGTCGTCAGCACGTTCCCGGCCGCCGCCATGCCGTCGTGCTCCGGGGCGACGACGAGGTCGAAGAGCGACGGCGGAAGCTGCGGGTTCTGGATGTGGACGACGAAGCTCCGTCCGCCGCTGGCGTGGCGGATCGCGGCGGCCGGCGCGGCGGTCGTGCGGCCGCAGCCGATCACGAGGTCCGGCCAGGGCGGCGTCAGATCGGCGCCGCCGGGACCGGCGGCGCGCAGCGGTTGCAGCCAGAGCGACGCCGGCAGCGCCGACCAGGGAAAGCGGATCGCGAGGCGCTTCTCGACGATCGGCAGCCCGACCGCCTCGGCCAGCCCGAGCACTTGGTTGGCGATGCCGATCCGACCGTCATGGAGCGCCCAGGCGACCGTTCGCGCCGTGTCGGTATACGTGGCGTTCATCTCGGCAGGATCAGATGTCGGGGGCATCGGCACGATGGCGAAAGCGGCATGTCAGTTCCATCAGCAGCCGTGTAGCCGGTCGCTGCTTGTAATATAATTTCATTTCCGTTAGTTACCGGAAAAAGAAGCACCGGGAGGCGTTGTTGAATGCGTCACATCAAGCTTGACCGGATTGACCGCCGCATCCTACGCGATCTACAGGCTGATGGGCGCATGACCAACGTCGACCTCGCGAAGCGCGCGGGTATCTCGGCGCCGCCCTGCCTGCGCCGGGTGCGGGCGCTGGAGGAGGCGGGCCTGATCCGCGGCTACCATGCCGACATCAATGCGGAGGCCCTCGGGTTCGGCGTCACTGTGTTCGCGCAGGTAGGGCTGTCGAGCCAAGCGGAAAGCGACCTCAAGGCGTTCGAAACGCTGGTCAATACCTGGCCGGAGGTACGCGAGGCCAGCATGCTGGCCGGCGAGATGGATTTTCTGCTGAAGGTTGTGGCCGAGGACTGGGACGCCTATCAGCGGTTCCTGACCACGAAGCTCACGGCGGCGCCCAACGTCAGTCACGTGAAATCGGCCCTGGCGATCCGCACGTCGAAATACGCGCCCGGCGTGCCGATCGACGTGGACGCGGAATAGCCGTCAGCTATCAGGAAAACAGGGGCTGTTTAGCTGAAGCTAACGGCTGAGAGCTGACAACCAGCCCTACTGGAAGGCGACGGTCACGACCTCGTACGCCTTGGCGCCGCGCGGCGTCGAGACTTCGACGCTCTCGCCGACGCTCTTGCCGATCAGCGCGCGCGCCAGCGGCGAGGTCACCGACAGGCGGCCGCTCGTCACGTCGGCCTCGTCCTCACCGACGATCTGGAACGTCTGCTCCTCGTCGGTTTCCTCGTCGGCGAGCGTCACCGTCGCGCCGAACTTGACGACCGAGCCGTTCAGCTTCGAGACGTCGATCACCTCGGCGCGGGCGATCTTGTCCTCCAGCTCCATCACGCGGCCTTCGATGAAGCCCTGACGCTCGCGCGCGGCGTGATATTCCGCATTCTCGGACAGGTCGCCGTGGTCGCGCGCCTCGGCGATCGCCTTGATGATCGCGGGGCGGTCGACGGATTTCAGACGCTTCAGCTCTTCGACCAGCCGGTTATATCCGGCCGCCGTCATCGGGACCTTGTTCATCGCGGCGTTATCGGCTCCGGTCGTGGATCGTGGACGCAAACACCGATCGGCGCGCGTCGATCCGAATCGATGCGCGCCGATCGTAAAAAGAGGTCGTTAGAAATAGGATTGCAACGGCGCCACTTCAAGGCTGCCGGCTTCCAGCGCCTCGATCGCCTGCACTGCGGCGCGCGCGCCGGCCACCGTCGTGTAATACGGGATGCCGTTGGTCAGCGCGGTCCGCCGCAGGCTGAAGCTGTCGGCGATCGCCTGCGCGCCCTCGGTGGTGTTGAAGATGAGCTGCACTTCGCCGCTCAGCATCAGGTCGACGATATGCGGCCTTCCTTCCATCACCTTGTTGACGCGCCCGATCTCGATCCCCTTGCCGGCAAGGTACGATGCCGTGCCCGAGGTGGCGATCAGCTTGAAGCCGAGCGCCGCGAGCCGCTGGCACGGCTCGACGAGCTGCGGCTTGTCGCGGTCGCGGACCGAGACGAAGACGGTGCCGCGGCGCGGCAGGGCGACGCCGCTGCCGAGCTGCGACTTCGCGAAGGCGCGGCCGAACTCGGTGTCGATCCCCATCACCTCGCCGGTCGACCGCATCTCCGGCCCGAGGATCAGGTCGACGCCGGGGAAGCGCGCGAACGGGAACACCGCTTCCTTGACCGCGACGTGGCCGCGCCCGTTCGGCGCCAGCTTGAACTGCGACAGCTTCTCGCCCGCCATCACGCGCGAGGCGATCTTGGCGATCGGCACGCCGGTAGCCTTGGCGACGAACGGCACGGTGCGCGAGGCGCGCGGGTTGACCTCCAGCACGTACACGTCGCGATCCTTGACCGCGTACTGCACGTTCATCAGCCCGACGACGCCGAGCCCGCGCGCCAGCGCCGCCGTCTGCCGCCTTATGTCCTCGATCACGTCGGCAGCAAGCGAGTAGGGCGGCAGCGAGCAGGCGCTGTCGCCGGAATGGATGCCCGCCTCCTCGATATGCTCCATGATCCCGGCGATGTGGACGTTGCCGGCGCCGTCGGCGACGGCGTCGACGTCGACCTCGGTCGCGTCCTGGAGGTAGCGGTCGATCAGCACCGGGCTGTCGCCGGAGACCTGCACCGCATGGGTCATGTAGCGGTGCAGGCCCTTCGGGTCGTGCACGATCTCCATCGCGCGGCCGCCGAGCACATAGGACGGGCGGATCACCACCGGGTAGCCGATCCGCGCCGCGACCAGTTCGGCCTCGGCGGACGACGTCGCCGTGCCGTTGTCCGGCTGCCGCAGGCGGAGCCGGTTGAGGAGCTGCTGGAACCGCTTCCGGTCCTCGGCAAGGTCGATCGCGTCGGGCGAGGTGCCGAGGATCGGGATGTCGGCCGCTTCCAGCGCCGCCGCGAGCTTCAGCGGCGTCTGCCCGCCGAGCTGGACGATGACGCCGAGCAGCGTCCCGCGCCGCTGCTCCACGGCGACCAGTTCGACCACGTCCTCGGCGGTCAGCGGCTCGAAATAGAGCCGGTCCGACGTGTCGTAGTCGGTCGAGACGGTCTCCGGGTTGCAGTTGACCATGATCGTCTCGATGCCGGCCTCCTTGAGGGCGTAGGCGGCATGGACGCAGCAATAGTCGAACTCGATGCCCTGGCCGATGCGGTTCGGCCCGCCGCCCAGGATCACCGCCTTGCGCCGGTCGGACGGGTCGGCCTCGCACTCCGGCGGCGACACGCCGTCGCCCTCGTAGGCCGAGTACATGTAGGGGGTGAGCGACGGAAACTCGGCGGCGCAGGTGTCGATCCGCTTGTAGACCGGCCGGACGCCGAGCGCCCGGCGGCGGCGCGCCACCTCGGCCTCCTTCGTCCCCGCGAGCGTCGCGAGCCGCGCGTCGGAGAAGCCCATCTTCTTCAGGCGCAGGAAGCCCGCAGCGTCGGTCGGCAGCCCGTCGCGCCGCACCGTCTCCTCAGTCGCGACGATCGCCGCGATCTGCTCCAGGAACCACGGCTCGTACTTGCAGGCGGCATGGATCTCGGCGGTCGTCAGCCCGTGCCGGTACGCCTGCGCGATGACCAGCAGCCGGTCCGGCGTCGGCCTCGCCAGCGCGGCGCGCACCGCGTCCTTGTTGTCGCCGAACGCGCCCGGGATCTCGACCTCGTCGAAGCCGGTCAGCCCGGTCTCCATCGAGCGCAGCGCCTTCTGCACCGATTCGGCGAAGCTGCGGCCGATCGCCATCGCCTCGCCCACCGACTTCATCGACGTGGAGAGCAGCGGCTCGGCGCCGGGGAACTTCTCGAAGGCGAAGCGCGGGATCTTGGTGACGACGTAGTCGATCGTCGGCTCGAACGAGGCCGGCGTCACCTGCGTGATCTCGTTCTTCAGCTCGTCGAGCGTGTAGCCCACCGCGAGCTTCGCCGCGACCTTGGCGATCGGGAAGCCGGTCGCCTTTGAGGCCAGCGCCGAGGAGCGCGAGACGCGCGGGTTCATCTCGATCACGACGAGGCGGCCGTCCGCCGGGTTGACCGCGAACTGCACGTTCGACCCGCCGGTGTCGACGCCGATCTCGCGGAGCACCGCGATCGAGGCGTCGCGCATCAGCTGGTATTCCTTGTCGGTCAGCGTCAGCGCCGGGGCGACCGTCACCGAGTCGCCGGTGTGCACGCCCATCGGGTCGACGTTCTCGATCGAGCAGATGATGATGCAGTTGTCCGCGCGGTCGCGGACCACCTCCATCTCGTATTCCTTCCAGCCGAGGACCGATTCCTCGACCAGCACCTCGTTCGTCGGCGACGCGCGCAGGCCGCCGCGGACGATGTCCTCGTACTCTTCCTTGTTGTAGGCGATGCCGCCGCCGGTGCCGCCCAGCGTGAAGGACGGGCGGATGATCGCCGGCAGCCCGATCACGGGCAGCGCTTCCAGCGCCTCGTCGAGCGTGCGGACGAGGCGGGAGCGCGGCGACTGCAGCCCGATCTTGTCCATCGCCTCGCGGAAGAGCTGGCGGTCCTCCGCCTTGGCGATCGCGTCTTCCTTGGCGCCGATCAGCTCGACGCCGTGGCGGGCCAGCGCGCCGCTCTTCGCCATCGCCATCGCCGTGTTGAGCGCGGTCTGCCCGCCCATCGTCGGCAGCAGCGCGTCGGGCTTCTCGCGCGCGATGATCTTCTCGACCATCTCCGGCGTGATCGGCTCGACATAGGTGGCGTCGGCGAACTCCGGGTCGGTCATGATCGTCGCCGGATTCGAGTTGACCAGGATCACCCGGTACCCCTCGTCCCGCAGCGCCTTGCACGCCTGCACGCCGGAATAGTCGAACTCGCTCGCCTGTCCGATGATGATCGGGCCGGCGCCGATGATGAGGATCGATTGGATGTCGGTGCGCTTAGGCATGATCGCTGTCGGTAAGAGGAGAGACGACGCAGGTAGCGTCGCCGCCGCTAAACCCCCTTCCCCCTTGCGGGGGAGGGTTGGGGTGGGGGGACGCGCTCGCCGAGCGCCGCAGCGATCGTCGACAGCACGCCCTCCGTGTTTCCGAGAACCTCGTTGTTCCAGAAGCGGAGAACCCGAAAGCCTTGGGCTTCCAGCCAAGCCGTCCGCCGAGTGTCTCGTGCGACATCAGTCGAGTGCTGACCGCCATCGACTTCGATGACGAGGCGGCGTTCCATACAGACGAAATCGGCAATATACGGACTGAGCGGCACTTGCCGCCGGAATCGCTGCCCAAGC
The DNA here is from genome assembly GCA_036403035.1 of Allostellaceae bacterium. Classification (GTDB taxonomy): domain Bacteria; phylum Pseudomonadota; class Alphaproteobacteria; order ATCC43930; family CGMCC-115725; genus DASWRT01. The sequence continues at coordinate 9,348 of DASWRT010000380.1, forward strand.
TGGCGTCGCCGCAGCCAGCGCCACAGCCGCGCCTCAGCGTCAGTGAGGTTGCTTCGGAGTTGTCGGGCATGCGCGTTCGCCATGCATAGCCCCCCCACCCCGACCCTCCCCCGCAAGGGGGGAGGGGGTTCACGATGCTTGCTGCGGAGGCGTTCACTTCGCCCCATCCATCAGCTTGACGAAGCGCTCGAACAGATAATGGCTGTCCTGCGGCCCGGGGCTCGCCTCGGGGTGGTGCTGCACCGAGAAGACCGGCTTGCCCTCGACCTTCAGCCCTTCGTTGGTGCCGTCGAACAGCGAGACGTGGGTCGGCGTGACCCCCGGCGGCAGGCTGTCCGTGTCGACGACGAAGCCGTGGTTCTGGCTGGTGATCTCGACCTTGCCGGTCTCGATGTCCTTGACCGGCTGGTTGGCGCCGCGGTGTCCCTTCTCCATCTTGTGCGTCCGGCCGCCCAGGGCCAGCGCCATGAGCTGGTGGCCGAGGCAGATGCCGAAGACCGGCTTGCCGCTCTCGATCAGGTCGCGGACCACCGGCACCGCGTACTCGCCGGTCGCCGCCGGGTCGCCCGGACCGTTCGACAGGAACACGCCGTCCGGCCGGTGGCGCATGATGTCCTCGGTCGTCGCCGTCGCCGGCACCACCGTCACCTTGCAGCCGTGCGCCGCCAGCATGCGCAGGATGTTGCGCTTGGCGCCGTAATCGACCGCGACGACGTGATGCCGCGGCTTTTCCAGCCGTCCGTAGCCCTCGCCGATCTCCCAGACCGTCTCGTCCCAGGTGTAGGTCTGGCGGCAGGTGACTTCCTTCGCGAGGTCCATGCCTTCGAGTCCGGGCCACGCCCGCGCCTTCGCGGCGAGCGCCGGCACGTCGATCGGCGCGCCGTCGGCGACATGGACGATCACCCCGTTCGGCGGTCCCTTGTCGCGGATGCGGCGGGTGATCTGCCGCGTGTCGACATTGGCGAGCCCGACGAGGCCGTACGATCTCAGCCATGCGTCGAGATGCTGCGTCGCGCGCCAGTTCGCCGGGTTCGTGATGTCGGCGCGGATGACGAGGCCGCGCGCCGCCGGCGTCGTCGTCTCGATGTCCTCGGGATTCGCGCCGACGTTGCCGATGTGCGGGAAGGTGAAGGTGATGATCTGGCCGGCATAGGAGGGATCGGTCAGGATCTCCTGGTAGCCGGTCATCGAGGTGTTGAAGCAGACCTCGCCCACCGACTCGCCGGTCGCTCCGATGCCGCGGCCCCAGAACACCGATCCGTCGGCGAGCACGAGGGCGGCATTGCACGCGGTCGGGCGCACCGGCGCGGGCGGTGTGAGGGCGTCGGTCATGACGAGCGAATTCCTTGAGGGCCGATTTGGCCGGGCAGTCATGGCCGCGCTCCGGCTGACCCGTGCAGCGGCCGGTCAAACGATCCCCAGATAGACGGTGGGCCCGTTACCGTCAAGCTTGGCGGCGGCGCTTTGCCGACGGATCACGGCACCGTCCGGCGCCCGGCAAATTGCGCTGCCGCGGCGGAGCCGCTAGGTTTTCACTCCTGACGGAACGAGGTGGAACATGCTGCGCGAGCGTTTCAACGAGGCTCTCAAGGGCGCGATGAAGGCGAAGGACACGGCGACCGTCTCGACGGTCCGGATGATCCTCGCCGGCCTCAAGGACCGCGACATCGCCGCCCGCGGCAAGGGCAACGCCGAGGGCATCTCCGACACGGAGATCCAGCAGATGCTGCAAAGCATGGTGAAGCAGCGGCGCGAGGCGATGACGCTGTACGAGCAGGGCGGCCGGCAGGAGCTGGTCGAGAAGGAGCGCGGCGAGATCGCGATCATCGAGGGTTTCCTGCCGCAGCAGCTCGACGCCGCGGCGTCGGAGCAGGCGATCCGCGAGACGATCGCGTCGGTCGGCGCCGCGAGCGTCAAGGACATGGGCCGCGTGATGACGGCGCTGCGCGAGCGCTATGCCGGCCAGATGGATTTCGGTCTGGCCAGCGCGACGGTGAAGCGGCTGCTCGGGTAGTTTCTCAGCACCCGCGCCGCCCGAGTCCGTTCAGGTTCCGCAGCCATCGCTGCCGCCGCGCGTCGCCGATCGCCTCGACGCCGCCGATCAGCGTGTCCCTGATCGGCCCGACGCCGCAGAGGCCGAGCATGCTTCGCTTCAGGCTCCTGAGGCTGTGTGCGCCGAAGTACCAGCGGTACAGGAAGGCCGGCATGCCCATCGTGACGACGATCCGGGCCGACTTGCCGGTCAGCAGCTTCCGGCCGAGCTCGCCGCCCGGCCCGGCGGCTGCGCCGACCGCGAAGCCGGGACGGAGCGCCTGTTCGAGGAAGCCCTTCAGGATCGCCGGCATGTCGCCGAGCCACAGCGGATAGAGGATGACGAGGTGATCGGCCCAGCCGATCGTCTCCTGCGGCTGCCGGATGGCGGCCGGCACGGCGGTAGCGGTCTCCCACTCCTCCTTGCTCCGCAGCAGCGGGAAGTCCAGATCGGCGACGGCGACCTGCCGGACTTCGTGTCCGGCGTCGGCCGCGCCCTGCGCATAGGCGTCGGCCAGGGCGTGGCAGAAATGGCCGCCGCCGGCTGCCGGGTGCCCCTGGATGATCGCTATGCGTCGCGGCGGCATCGATCTCCCCCGTCCGGAGCCGGCGACAGGCCGTGCACACGCTTCGGTTTCCGATGGCGGAACTTTGTTTGCCCGGCAGTGCGAAGCGACTCGGAATCGATGCGGCTTCGCGCTACACTCCGCGCCCCGGGCGAACGCGTTCTTCGGCCGGCGCGACACCAGTTAAGTTCGACCGGCACGCATGTCCTTTACGCCGCAATTCCTCGACGAGCTGCGCAGCCGGGTCGGGCTGGCATCGATCGTCGGGCGGCGCGTGCGGCTGACGCGCCGCGGCCGCGAGCATACCGGCCTCTGCCCTTTCCACAAGGAGAAGACGCCGTCCTTCCACGTCGTGGAGGACAAGGGCTTCTATCACTGCTTCGGGTGCGGCGCCCACGGCGACGCGATCGGCTTCCTGATGCAGACGGGCAACCTGTCCTTCCCGGAGGCGGTCGAGCAGCTCGCCGCCGAGGCCGGGATGGAGGTGCCCAAGGAGACGCCGCAGGAGCGCGCGCGCGCCGAGCGGCAGTCGACCTTGACCCAGGCGATGGAGGCCGCCGCCGTCTTCTTCGCCGAGACGCTGTTCAGGCCGGCGGGGGCCGCCGGTCTCGCCTATCTGCGCGGGCGCGGCCTCGACGACGCCGCGATCCGGCGCTTCCGCCTGGGCTTCGCGCCGGAGTCGCGCGATGCGCTGAAGCGCGCGCTGGGCGGCGGCGCCTTCCCCGAGGCGCTGCTGATCGAGGGCGGGCTGCTGCGCAAGCCGGAGGACGGGAGAGACGTATTCGACTACTTCCGCAACCGGGTGATCTTCCCGATCGGCGACCGCAGCGGCCGGGTGATCGCCTTCGGCGGCCGGATCATCGGCGAGGGGCAGCCCAAGTACCTCAACTCGCCGGAGTCGCCGATCTTCCACAAGGGGCGCACGCTGTACGGCTGGGCGGCGGCGCGCGCCGCGGCGGCGCGCACGGCCCCGCCGTCGGCGATCGTCACCGAAGGCTACATGGACGTGATCGCGCTGCACCGCGCCGGCTTCGAGACCGCGGTCGCGCCGCTCGGCACCGCGCTGACCGAGGAGCAGATCGAGGAGGTGTGGAAGCTGGCGCCCGAGCCGGTGCTCTGCTTCGACGGAGACGCCGCGGGCATGCGCGCGGCAGTGCGCGGGCTGCTGCGCGCGCTGCCGCTTCTCAAGCCGGGCTACAGCCTGCGCTTCGCGACGCTGCCGCAGGGGGAGGACCCCGACAGCCTGACGCTCCGCCAGGGGCCCGACGCGATGCGCGCCGTGCTCGACGGCGCGCGGCCGATGGCCGAGATGCTGTGGTCGCTGGAATGGGCGGCGGCCGGCGGCGGCAGCGGCGGGCCGGCCACGCCGGAGCGGCGCGCCGCCTTCGAGCACCGCTTGGAGGAGCGCGTCCGCACGATCGCCGACCGCACCGTACAGGAGCATTACCGCCGTTTCATGCGCGAGCGCCTCTACCAGACCTTCCGGCCGCAGCGCGCCGCGTTCCGCGGCGCCGGTGGCGCGGCCGGCAGGCCGTCGCGCCCCGGATTCGCCGGCCGGTCCGGCGGCGCGCATGGCCGTCCGGGTTGGCTTCCGGCCGTATTGCCGGCGGTGACCCGACCCGACCCGGAGGCGGTGTCGCGCCGCCGTCAGCAGGAAATCCTATTCGCGGCGGTGCTAAATCATCCGAATCTCATCGAACACTTTGTCGAAGACCTTGCAGCACTTGAATTATCGGCTCCCGATCTTGACAGGCTGCGGGCCGAGATCCTAAACACCGCCGCCGGGCGTTCCGACCTTGACGCCGCGGCCCTGCGGGTCCACCTGACTGACCGAGGGCTTAGCGAGATCGTGGATGCGATATTGAGTCGCCAAGTCGATGACCACGCTGCTTTTGCCCGGCCCGGCGTCGATGCCGAGGAGGTACGGCGCGGATGGATGCATACGCTGACGTGGCTGTATGCGCCTCAACGGCAGCTCGAACTCAATCAGGCGGAGCGGGATCTCGCCGACGATATGACGGAAGAGAAATTGGCCCGGCTGATGCTGCTGCAGAAGCAGCGGCTTGACGGCACGTCGGAGGAGCCGCTCGAGTGAGCATCCTCCCTGCGTGCGTTCCTCTCCATTGTTCATTCGGTTCTGATCTCGCGGCGCGGCGGCGCATCGCCGTCTGCGGCCCAACGATACCCATTGCCTAGAGGTTTGCGACGGTATGGCGACGAAATCGGCGAGCACGTCGGAAGCGGCTGAGACACGGGAAGAGGCGACGGAGGGCCTGCTGCTCGATTCGCTTGCCGCGGCCATCAAGAAGATGGTCGCGCGCGGCAAGGAGCGCGGCTACGTCACCTATGACGAGTTGAACGCCGCGCTGCCGCCCGATCAGGTGTCGTCCGAGCAGATCGAAGACACGATGACGATGCTCTCCGAGCTGGGCATCAACGTCGTCGAGAGCGAGGAGGGCGAGGACGCCGCCGGCCTGATGGACGCCGAGGAAGGCGAGGACGCGCGCGCTTCCGGCAACCTCGACGAGGAGGATATCGGCCGCACCGACGACCCGGTGCGCATGTATCTGCGCGAGATGGGCTCGGTCGAGCTGCTGTCGCGCGAGGGCGAGATCGCGATCGCCAAGCGGATCGAGGCCGGCCGCGAGATGATGATCGGCGGCATCTGCGAAAGCCCGCTGACGATCCGCGCCCTGGTCGGATGGCGCGACGCGCTGCTCGACGGCAAGATGCTGCTGCGCGACGTGATCGACCTCGACGCGACCTACGGCAACGCCGCCGCCTTCGGCGAACAGCCGCCGCCGCTTCCCGATGGCGGCGCAGCCAAAGGCCCCGAGATCACCGTCGTCGCGGCGGCGGCCGGCATTGCCGTCAACGGCGACGGGTCCGCCACGACGGTTGCCGTCGCGGCGGCGGCGGCCGGCGCGGCGCTGCCCGCCGGTGGCGGCGAGGAGGGCGGGGCCGAAGGCGAGGCGGAGCCGGAAATTCCCGACATCGAGGCCGAGCTGGCCGGCGAGGACGGCGAGGGCGACGGCGAGGAAAGCTCGATCTCGCTCGCCGCGATGGAGGCCGCGCTGAAGCCCGGCGTGCTCGCCAACCTCGACGCGATCGCCGAGGTGTACGCGAAGCTGCGCGCAGTGCAGGCAGAGCGGCTGGAGGCGATCCGCAAAGGCGAGGACATCCCCAAGCCGAACGAGAAGAAGTACGAGAAGCTCAAGGCCGAGATGGTCGAGGCGATGCAGCGCGTCCGCCTCAACAACGGGCGGATCGAGCACCTCCTGGAGCAGCTCTACGATTTGAACCGGCGCCTCATGGGCGTCGAGGGCAGGCTGCTCCGCCTCGCCGAATCCGCCGGCGTCAAGCGCGCCGACTTCCTGCAGCATTATTTCGGCAGCGAGCTGACGCCGAACTGGCTCGACATGGTGCGGAGACTGTCCGGCAAGGGCTGGCAGAACCTCACCCTGAGATTCGCGGACGACGTGACGAGGCTGCGTGGCGACGTCGCCGCGATCTCGGCCGAGTCGGGGCTGCCGATCGGCGAGTTCCGCCGCATCGTCGCGACCGTGCAGCGCGGCGAGCGCGAGGCGAGCCGCGCCAAGAAGGAGATGGTCGAGGCCAACCTCCGACTCGTGATCTCGATCGCGAAGAAGTATACGAACCGCGGGTTGCAGTTCCTGGACCTGATCCAGGAAGGCAACATCGGGCTGATGAAGGCGGTCGACAAGTTCGAATACCGCCGCGGCTACAAGTTCTCGACCTATGCCACGTGGTGGATCCGCCAGGCGATCACGCGCTCGATCGCCGATCAGGCGCGCACGATCCGCATCCCTGTGCACATGATCGAGACGATCAACAAGCTCAACCGCATCAGCCGCCAGATGCTGCAGGAGATGGGCCGCGAACCGACGCCTGAAGAGCTCGCGGTGAAAATGGAAATGCCCGAGGACAAGATCCGCAAGGTGCTCAAGATCGCCAAGGAACCGATCTCGATGGAAACCCCGATCGGCGACGACGAGGATTCGCATCTGGGCGATTTCATCGAGGACACCAATGTCGAATCGCCGGTGGAAGCCGCGACCGGCACGGGTCTGACAGAAACCGTGCGCGACGTGCTCGGCGGCTTGACGCCGCGCGAGGCGAAGGTGTTGCGCATGCGCTTCGGCATCGACATGAACACCGACCACACGCTGGAAGAAGTCGGCAAGCAGTTCGACGTCACGCGCGAGCGCATCCGCCAGATCGAGGCGAAGGCGCTGCGCAAGCTGCGCCACCCGTCGCGTAGCGAACAGCTGCGTTCGTTCCTGGATCTGGAATAGTTCTTCGGCAGGTTGCGATAAAAACGCCCGCGTTATGCGGGCGTTTTCGTTTGCGGCGGCAATCGATACACTGTGCAGGGAAATGTCACCGCATTGCCTCGCGAGGAAGCAAGTGATCGTCGCGCGGGGTATAGCGCGTTGCGAGGCGGCGGGCGCGTCGCACGGGGTGTTGCAAGTTGTGAGGTGGCGGGCGCGTGCAGGCCACCCTCACCCCGTGCCCTCTCCCGCCGGCGGGAGAGGGGGAGTGATCGTCGCGCTGTGCGCGACATCGGTGTTTGATTGAAGCGGGGCCTGTAGCACAACGGTTAGTGCAGGAGACTCATAATCTCTTGGTTGCAGGTTCGAATCCTGCCGGGCCCACCACATTCGCAGATGCCCTTTTGTCGTCGCCGAGAAAAATGCGGCACGCACGGGCGAACTGTCTCGCCGTCGCATTAGAGAGCCGCCGGCGTAATGCCAATACGTTCAATGCGCGGCGGATGGGCCAGGGTGTAGTCCTGCATCCGCAAGGCCAGATTCGGGTTGTAAGCCGGGTCGTATAGCAGGGCATCGCCATAGCGGCAGATCATGAATTCCGTGTCGGCGGCGAACCGAGCCTTCTTCGCCGGCGTGTCTTCCAGTCCGCGGCTGGCCGACTCGAGGTGATACAGCTCGGCATACGGCGTCCATAGATTGCGATAGCCCGCATCGCGGATGCGCAGGCAAAGATCGACATCGTTGAACGCAACAGGTAGCGATTCGTCGAAACCGCCGACCTGCCAATACACGTCACTGCGTACCACGGCACAGGCGGCGGTCACGGCCGAATAGTTCTGCACCAGCGTCGCGCGGCTGAAATAGCCTGCCTGCTCCCGCCTAAATCGGTGATGCGCGTTACCCGCCACGCCGCCGATGCCGAGGATAATGCCTGCGTGCTGGATGGTATCGTCGGGATACCACAGCCGGCAGCCGACGATGCCGATCTCCGGACGCATGGCTTGGCTGGCCATCTCCTGCAGCCAGCCCGGGGTGATCACTTGCACGTCGTTGTTCATCAGGCACAGTAATTGGCCGCGCGCGACTCGCGCCGCCGCGTTATTCAATGCCGAGTAATTGAACGGTCGCGCGTCGCGCAGCACGCGCACATTTTTTTTGGCGACCAGCTCCTGCAGGTAGGCCAGTACATCGGGATCTTCGCTGCCGTTGTCCACGACGACGATCTCGAATTGCGCGTAGTCGGTGCGGGCATGAATGCTGTCGATACAATCACGCAATAGCGTGTAGCCATCACGCGTTGCGATGATGATGCTGACCAGCGGCGCCGGGTCTGGCAGGCAATAGCGCACGCGCAGAGTGCCGGCACCCGGGGCCGCTTCTTGCACCGTTGC
>DASWRT010000381.1:0-10745 GCA_036403035.1 Allostellaceae bacterium
TCCGGAACCGATTCCAGTCCGATTGCGGAACGGCCTTGAGCCTGTATGCAGGCGGTTGATCGCCGATCGGACTCGGAGCGGTGCTGCCCACGCCGGGGATCGGTGCCGTGCCGTCATTGCTCTCGTCGTCCATATAGCCGAAAGAAGGCATCGTTCATCCTCTCCTGCTGTCGTCCTCTCGGCCCGGCCCAGCGTACGCGAGGAGCGGCCTCGCGCTTCCGAGAAGCGCCGCCGAGTCCCTGCCGTCCGAGATGTCTTCCTCTGAAAGGCGTCGCCGCCCGCGCGCCTACACGATGCCCATCGGCCCGTACTTGAGCGGCCGCCCCCACGCGCCGTCCTGCGGCGTGGCGAAGCGCAGCATCATCATCGCGTAGCGGGACGCGCTCATCAGGTCGTCCGCAAGCTTCACCACCCGGCCGTCCTTGCGGTGATAGAGCCGGAACTCGGCGAACCAGTCCCCGAGGTGGCGGAACACCTTCCAGCGCCCGGTCTGCATCCGGTCCAGCATCTCGAAGAGCCCGGCCTCGACGCCATTCGACCCGTCTTCGAACGTCGCGTGCTCCGGCAGCATCAAGAGGCTCTGTCGCCTGTACTGTTCGGCAAGCTGCTCGCCGCTATCCTTGCTGTGCTGCAGCCCGTCATGCGGCCACGCCCACGGCAGTCCGGCGCCCCACGGCCGAAGCGCCGCCGCGTGGATCACCGGCGTCGCTTCCTTCACGCGATAGGCGCGGGTGACGTAGATGCAATCGGCGTCGCGGTCCCAGGCCAGCGTCACCGCGGCCGTCGGGTGATCCCAGCCGAAATCGATCCCGCCGATCTGTGGCCAGTGCGCCGGGATCGCGAACGGCTCGACGGCGACCGTCTCCTCCGCGACCGGGAAAATCCGTCCCGAGCCCAGCACCGGAACTCCGTTCGCCCGCGCCTCGCGCTCGTGCGGCGGATAGGCGGCGACGATCCGCGCCCGCTCCTCCGGCGTGTAGTGCGGGGCGTCGTCGATCGTCATCTGCGTCACGTGCCGGTCGGGCGTGGGCGTCTCAAGGAAGGTCCGCACCACCTCGGACATTCCGAGCAGCGGCGTGAAGGTCAGCCAGACGAGCCCGCCGGTCGCATTCGTCCGCGTCAGCCCTTCGCTGTAGATGTCCGGCGGCGGCTCCTCGTCGAACCAGACGCGGTCGAGCGTCTCGCCCTGCCATCGCTCCCTGCCTTTCTCGTAGGATTTCAGCACGATCAGCGACGTCCCGCCGGAGATGTGCTGCACCTTGATCGTATCGATGAGTCCCGAGACACCGCGCGCCGCGCTCGTCTCCAGGATCGCATCCGGCGGCAGCGATCCGGTGCCCCAGGCTTCCGGCCGGCCGAGCAGCAGGCGCTGAACGTTGTCCCGCGTCGACTCCGCGGTAACCCCGGCGACCCACGAAACGGTCGGCCTTTCGAATCGCCGCCCGCGCCACCACGCCGGGTAGCGTCCGGTCGCGTGGACCGCCTCCTCGATGCTGCCGGCGAGCGTCTTGCCGAGCTGATTCCCCGCCATGAAGAGGCGTTCGCGATGCCCGTCGCCCGCGGCGTGGAACTCCGCCTGTTTAGGATACGGCCGGTAATGCGCCAACCGGTTCAGGTTCGTTCGTTCCGCTACCCTCCGATCCATCCGGCTGAGCACCAGCGGGTTGACGATCCGCGGCGATCTGCGCGCGCAACTCGGCGATGCAGGCGGTAAGCTCATCGTCGGTCAATCCATCGATCGGGTCCGGCACGGGCGGCGGCAGCGGCGGCTCTTTCGGCAGCAGTGAGGCCAGCAGCTTCAAATATTCGACGGGCTTCTCCGCCCGGATCGCGGCGATGACCGTCGGACCGTGCTGGGCGAAGTCTGCGGCGAGCGCCGCGAGAACATCCGTGCCGGAGCGGGGCGGCGGCGGGACGGCGCCTGCGGACGACGCCGCGCTCCGTCTCCTCGAGGTCTTCCGCGCGGGCGTCGGCGATCGGTCGGTCGCGCCCGTCGCGGTGCTGCTGCGCTTTCGCCGTGTGCTCCCTGGCCGGGATCGCGAATCCGAGCCGTCGGACGAGGTCTTGCCGGTGTGCGCCATAGCGAAGCCTGCAACGAAAAACCCGCCGCGGCGGTGCCGGGCGGGCGCAATCATCGAGAATGACCACCTTGTACCAATTCACTTCCGGACTGTCAACGCCCGATTGCGCATCGGCGGAGATTCTTACCCTTAACGCGTCCACTTCGGATCAGCCGGCGCGACGGCATCCGTCATAATGTCGTCGCAAGCGGATGAGAGAATGCAGCATCTGCCACTCCGCCGGACGGGAGCCTCACCGTTGACGCTTCCCGACTCTTTCGGGATTCACTCCAAAGAGCCTTCGCGTCGGCATGGCGGTTGCAGGTAAAAAACCGGTTGCGACTGAGGGAGGCGAGCGATGGTAACGGATCCGGGCTTCTTCACCCCGCGCTGGGATGTTGCGGCGGACGAGCTTGACGCGCCGCGGACGGCCCTGGCAGCAGCCGCCACCGCGGCACTGGCGGCGCAGCATGACCGTCATGCCAAGGCTGCCGACGCGTTGCGGTTGCTGCGTGAGGCATGCTTCGCGGTTCCGCCGAAGGCGCTCGTCGGCCTCACCTTCCCGATCGGCTCGGATGCCATGATCGAAAGCTTGGCAGAGCCTTGCCGCAATTGGTTGCCGTTTGCCGAAAGCCTGGGCGTCGCCGACGTTCGGCTGCTCCTCGTCGGTTTGGCGACCCCCGCCTGTCGCGACGTCCTCGACCGCTTCAGCTGACCCGGCTGCGGCTTGGAGTTGTCTCAGTAGGCTCTAAACTCAACCCTTGCTCGGCTCTTCTCCAGCGGAACTGCGGCTTGGCGCAGGGTCCGCAAGGATCCGTGCGACGCGCTGCTCGGCGGTTGCATGATCGCTGTCCGGATGCCGGCGTAGCCACAGATCGACGGCATGCGCCCTTCCGCTCTCCGGATGCAGGCCGGCAGCAACCGCATAGCGGTACGCGGCAACGATCGCTTCGGCTTCTTCCGACGCGTCGTCTTCATTCATCGACGCGGACGGCAGCAGCCGCAGCCTGACCAGCGTTTCCGTGACGATGCGCCGGGCACGCGCCGGATCGCGCTCGGCCGAAACCGCGCGGTAAGCCTCGACCGCTTCCGCGATGCAGTTCTGCGTTGACTGGTCGCGCGTCGCTGCAGCAAGGAAAGCCTCCATCGCGGCTTTCTCGATCGCGTCCATCGGCGCCTCCGTCGACGGCTGTCGGCAACCGAGCGGCAAACGCTCGTCATCTGCATTAGCTCCTTTCGCGCAGAGAAATCGATCCGCTTGACAAGTGATTCACCGATTTGAAAACTCGCCTCAGTGGGGAGGACACGATGGGTTGCCGCTTCGTCTGGCGAGTCGGAGACGACTCCTATGCTCCTTTATTGTCGGTGGGCGACGAAATCGAGTATGTGGAACAACATCCGCGTCCTGGAGACCTCGCTCTCCTTGAAGTCGGTCCCGCAAGTGTTCCGCGTGTCGCCGAACTCGTCTGCACCGGCGTACACGATGTGATCGTGCGCGATATCCGCACTGGCGATGAGGAATGCATTGCCGCTCCGACGGTTCGCCGTGCGAGCCGGGTTGTCGGGGCGCGCAGCGCCGCCGGCGTCTTCACCAAGCTCAGCCGCCACTGGCCGGTTTAGAGCCTGTACACGGCATTTGAGACGAATCCGTACTGAATCCGGTTGGTATCCGGCGGCGACATTGCGATCTTGCGCACTTGAGAATGTGCTGCAAAGAGGTTCGCCATGCTCGCCGACCGCCGCGCCGCCGATGCCGATCTCGACCGGCTGCGCACGCTTGAAGCGGAGTTCGCATCGCTGCTGCGTTCGGCGGCGACGCGATCCTGGGTTGCCGCCGCCTATCACGCTGCTGCGACGGGCCCCGACGCCGGCGGCCCCGTTCCGGGAGAGCTGCTGCGCGGCTCGGTGATCGGGCGCGAGTTGGAGTCGCTCGTCAGGGATCTGCCGGACGATGCTCTCCACGCCCTCGGACGCGAGGTGCGAGCGAGCTGAACCGGACATACCGGATTTCGCTCGCCGCCGCCTGCCGCCGGATCAGCTGGACCGGCGTTAGCAGCGTGTGACGAGGAGCGAAAGCATGGCCCGAGAGCACCGCCGCCCGGCTGCCGGAAACACCGGCTTTCCCGACCACGACCCGTCAGCCGATGCTCAGCCCGCCATCGATATCGCGCGCCAGGGCAGCGAACGACAAGGAAGCGGGCCTGCCTATACAGGGCGGACGCCCGAATCCGACGATGATGGGGATGCCGCGCCGCCGCAGCGCGACAGCCGACGGCAACCGCGCAAGCGCTGAGCAAGCGTCGACGCGGAAGCACCCCGCCACGAGGGCGGGGCGAAAGCGGCCGGAAGCATCTTGTATGCTCGATCGGCCGGAATGAGCGTTGGTGGAGCGAAGGACGGAGGACCGGAGATCGCCCGCGCCGTCCGCTCCGATGAATGTGCTTACCGGTTGAACATGCCGGACAGCCGTGCACGGCGCAGTGATGGCGGTCACATCCCCGTCTCGCGCCGTCCGATCTCCTCCTTCTGTAATCCGTACACGTCGGCGAGCCGGTCGAGGCTCTCGCGCAGCAGCGGAAGGCGGCCGGATGCCCACTGATCGAGGCAGCAGACGTCGATCAGCACCGCGACCGCCTCGGACGTCAGCGGCTTCACGGCCGTCAGCACCCGCCGCCTCGCGGCGAGCTGCGTATCGGTGAACTCGCGCGGCCCGCGCGGCACCCGGATCGTATAGCTGCCGATGAGACGCGCGGTGCTGGTGGCGAGCGTCCAGTCGGCGCGGAAGCGGAGCCCGGCCGCGTGCTGCCGGTCGACGATGCTGCATCTGTCGAGATACCAGTCGAGGCGGCATTCGTGACGGACGCGGCGGCCCGTGACTCCGGGCAGGTCGGTCGATCGTGTAACCAACTCGCCATGCCGGGCGCGCTCCGGCGTGCCGTGGTCCGCGGCGGCGTCTGCCGCAACGGCGGGAGCCGGGTCGCGGCGTTTCGCCTGACCGCTCATCACGCCCCCTCCCCTTCGACGGCGGCGATGCCGCCACCCGGCGAGGCAAGTCGGACAACGACTCGCGGCGCGTCCGGGTCGAGCCCCGCATAAAGGTGCCGCTCGACGACGAGCCGTGCGCCGGCAATGATCGCCGCCCGCTCCAGCACGTCGACGATCAGCGAATCGTCGATCTCGCCGAGCAGACGGCGATGCCAGACTTGGCAGTCGAGCGCCAGCTCGCGCGCCAGCGGTCGTAGCGGGCGCCGGTTCAGGAGCTGCGACAGCGCCGCGTTTTGCCACGAGCGCGCATCGGCGGAGCGGACGAGCTGCGGCATGCCGCGGACCACGGCGATGATCCGCGCAGCGTGGCGGGGCACCGGCTCGCCATGGATCGTCGCCGACCAGAGGACAGATGCGGGAATCGGTCGTTGCCGCGGCGGTGCACCGCCGGGCCGGAAATCCGGAAGCGGCCTCCGGTGCGAAACGTGGAATGATCGTGTCTGCCGATTTTCCATACTGGAAATACCCCTTGAATGATCCGGATAGTTTCATAGCTGATATGGATATAAACCGGCAAGTCCAAATCGGAAAACGTTCCGCTTGACAAGGCTGTTCGGCGGCGGAAAATGCGGACATGGCTAATCGCATACGCGAATTCCGCGAACGAGCCGGCCTGTCCATGCAGGCCCTGGCAGATCGCGTCGGCACGACGGCGCCCCAGATCAACAAGCTTGAGAAGGGCGAGCGCCGGCTGACCGTCGACTGGATGGTGCGGATCGGGCGCGCCCTGGCGATCGACCCGGCGCAACTCATGATCACCGATCACAACGCCGCACCGGCGGGAGCACCACCCCATCCGGCGCTTCCCGCCGGCCTGAAGGCCGTTTCGGTCGATATCGGCCAGACCGATCTGCCCGTCCTGGGCCGTGCGCAGGGCGGCAAGAACGGGGTTCTGAGCATTCCCGCCGAGCAGCCGCCGATCGATTGGACCTATCGGCCGCCGCAGCTCCGCGGGGTCCCCGACGCCTTCGCCGTGTTCGCGTACGACGACAGCATGCACCCGATGTACAAGCACGGGCAGATGCTGTGGATTCACCCCCACCTTCCCGTGAAGAGCGGCGACGGCGTCCTGGTGATCAAGCACTCCGACGAGGCGATCATCAAGGAGCTGGTGCGGCGTACCGGGACCGACGTCGTGCTGCGTCAGTATCAGCCGGAAATGCACGAGTTCATGCTCCCGCTGTCCGAGATCCGCGTGATGTTCAGGATCATCGGAGCGCTCGACCTGCGCTGATCCGCGCAGCTTGCATTGTTTTCCTAATTGGACATAAAATGCCCTCCATTATGGAGGTGCCATGTCCGCTCACGCTATTTCCCATCAATCTGCCACGCCGGCCTTCAGCGGAGCCGTCCTTGCCGACCTGGAGCGGGCATTCAACGGACCGGTTCCCGTGCCGGCCCGCCAGGCGGCTCGATATGGTTCCGCCGACATGGTCCTGCTCGTCCGCGCCCGCGGCGAGGCGGCGTTCTTCACGGCAATGACGCGCGGGCAGATCGCGACGATCCGCGAGCGGCGCCGCGATGGCAGTTTCTACCCCGCACTGCTTACGGACCTCGCCCTCTATCGGCGGTACCGCCGGGCATGGCGGCGCCTCGCCGCGTCGCTGGCAGCGGAACTCCTGCCCCACAGCACATGGAAGGCGTCGGCGCTTCGGTACCTTGAACGCCGAAAGGGTGACATCTCCGGCTTTCGGGCAAAGAAAAAGGGCCGCGTAAACGCGGCCCAAGTTCAGGGAGGAAAAGCCCGAAGGACTTACGGCAGAGAACCGAGTACCGATCCTGTGCCGTATGAGAATGATCTCACGAAAATCTAAAGAATTGGTTAATGCGATAAAGAAACTTCAGACTACCGGAAGTCATCCGGCAAGAAGTCGTGCCGCCGTCGCGGCAAGGACGCGGAACGGCGAGGCGCCGGCCGGCAGCGCAAGCCGGCCGGCCCTGCGCAGCCCTTCCCGACCGAACCGCTCCCGCACCGCATCCTCCAGCCACTGCTCCGCCTGCCCCTGCCGCGCCGTCTCACCCCGGCGGTCGGACGCCAGCCATGCTGCGTGCGCCTCGACCGCGGCGAGCAGCTGCGCCACGCCGTCCGGCTGCTGAGCCGACAGCATGAACACCGGCACTCGCCACCGGCCGCCGTCACAGTCCGCGTTCCGCCCTCGCCCCCGATCGGGATCGGCCGCCGCCAGCGCCGCGAGCACGTCGTGCATCGCGCGCTCCGCCGCTGCACCGAGATCGCCCTTCGTGACGATGACGACGTGCGGGATCTCGACGATGCCGGCCTTCATGAATTGCAGGCTGTCGCCGGAGTTGGGCTGCACGCACAGCACGACGGTGTCGGCGACGCCGACGACGTCGGTTTCGGACTGTCCGACGCCGACCGTCTCGATCAGGACGACGTCGTACAGCGCCCGCATCAGCACCATGGTGGACACGGTGAGCGCGGCGAGGCCGCCGAGCCGGTCGCGCGCGGCCATCGAGCGGACGAATACGCCTTGATCCTCGGGATCGGTGCGTAGCCGCGTCCGGTCGCCGAGCAGGGCGCCGCCGGAGCGGCGCGACGACGGATCGACCGCGATCACCGCCACGCTGCGCCCTGCCCGCCGCCACGCGCCGACCGCGGCGCCGATCAGCGTCGATTTCCCGACGCCGGGCGGGCCGGTGATGCCGACGACGTGCGCCTGCGGCGCCGCATACGCCGCGTCGAGCAGATCGAGCGTCGCCGCGTCGTCCGGATGGCTTTCCAACCGTGCGAGCGCCGCCGCCAGCGCGGCTTTCCCGCCGCTGCGGAGTGCGTCGAGGGACAGCGCCGCCACATCCCGTTTCGACATTCCAGGCGCTCTCAGATTAATACCGTCGCGCCGACGTGGCGTCACAGCCTCTCCCGCAATACGCGGGAGAAGGTATGACGCCACACGGCGCAGGCAGAGAGTTCAGGCCGTCGCTTCGACGCGATCCTTCGAGAGCGCCGCCTGCGCCGCAGCAAGGCGGGCGATCGGCACGCGGTAGGGCGAACAGGAGACGTAGTCGAGCCCGATCTCGTGGCAGAAATGGATCGATGCCGGATCGCCGCCATGCTCGCCGCAGATGCCGAGCTTGATGTCGCTGCGCGTCTTGCGGCCACGCTCGGTCGCGATGCGGACCAGTTCCCCGACACCGTCGATATCAATCGAGACGAACGGATCCTGCTCCAGGATACCCTGCTTCTGGTAGGTCGGCAGGAAGCTCGCCGCGTCGTCGCGCGACAGCCCGAACGCCGTCTGCGTCAGGTCGTTGGTGCCGAAGCTGAAGAACTCGGCCTGCTTCGCGATGTCGCCGGCCATCAGCGCGGCACGCGGCAGCTCGATCATGGTGCCGACCATGTAGTCGATCTTGGCGCCGCTCTTGCCCATGGCGTCCGCTCCGACCTCGTCGACGATCTTCTTGAGGATGTCGAACTCCTTGGACGTCGCGATCAGCGGGATCATGATCTCCGGGCAGACCGCCTCTCCGGCCTCCTTGGCGACGGTGATCGCCGCCTCGAAGATCGCACGGGCCTGCATCTCGCAGATTTCCGGATAGGTGATCGCGAGGCGGCAGCCGCGATGCCCCAGCATCGGGTTGGACTCGTGCAGCTCGGCCGCGCGATGCCGGATCGAGGTGAGGTCCTTGCCCGTGATCCGCGCCATCTCCTGGAACTCGGCGTCGTTCTTCGGCAGGAACTCGTGGAGCGGCGGATCGAGCAGTCGGATCGTCACCGGCAAGCCCTTCATGATGCGGAAAAGCTCGATGAAGTCGTCGCGCTGCATCGGCAGCAGCTTGGCGAGCGCCGCGCGCCGGCCGGCGGGATCTTCCGCCATGATCATCTCGCGCACCGCGGAGATGCGCCCGGCGTCGAAGAACATATGCTCGGTGCGGGCGAGCCCGATTCCCTCGGCGCCGAACTTGCGCGCGGTGCGCGCATCGAGCGGGGTCTCGGCGTTGGTGCGGATCTTGAGCGTGCGGATCTCGTCGGCCCAGCCCATCAGCGTCGCGAAGTCGCCGGACAGCTCCGGCTGGATCGTCGGCACCTCGCCCAGCATCACCTCGCCGGTCGAACCGTTGATCGTGACCTTGTCGCCGGCGCGGAGGACCGCGTCGCGCACGGTCATCGTGCCGCCCTTGTAGTCGATGCGCAGCTCGCCCGCGCCGACGACGCAGGCGCGCCCCATGCCGCGCGCGACGACCGCGGCGTGGCTGGTCATGCCGCCGCGCGTCGTCAGGATGCCGCGGGCGGCGTGCATGCCGTGGATGTCCTCCGGGCTGGTCTCGATGCGGACCAGGATCACCTCCTCGCCCTTCCCTGCCCGCGTCTCCGCCTCGTCGGCCGAGAAGACGATGCGGCCGGAGGCGGCGCCCGGCGAGGCCGGCAGGCCACGCGCCAGCACCGTCTTCTGCGCTTTCGGATCGAGCATCGGATGCAGGAGCTGGTCGAGCGAGGCCGGGTCGATGCGCCTCACCGCCTCGGTCCGGTCAATCAGCCCCTCGCTGGCCATATCGACCGCAATCTTCAGCGCGGCCGGCGCGGTGCGCTTCCCGCTCCGCGTCTGCAGCATCCAGAGCTTGCCTTGCTGGACGGTAAACTCGATGTCCTGCATGTCTCGGTAGTGGGTTTCGAGCTTCGTCCGCACCTCGTCGAGCTGCCCGAAGACCTCCGGCATCACCTCTTCCATCGCCGGCAGGGTCGACTTGTTCGCCTGCTTGCCGGCAAGCGTCAGATGCTGCGGCGTGCGGATGCCGGCGACCACATCCTCGCCCTGCGCATTGACGAGGTACTCGCCGTAGAACTCGTTGGAGCCGGTCGACGGGTTGCGGGTAAAGGCGACGCCAGTGGCGCAATCGTCGCCCATGTTGCCGAACACCATTCCCTGGACGTTGACCGCGGTGCCCCAATCGGCCGGGATGCCGTGCAGCCGGCGATAGGTGATCGCCCGCTGGTTCATCCACGAGCCGAACACGGCGCCGATCGCGCCCCAGAGCTGCTGGCCTGCGTCCTGCGGGAACGGCTTGCCGGTCTCGGTTGCGACGACATCCTTGAACCCGGCGACGATCTGCCGCCAATCCTCCGCCCCGAGATCGGTGTCGAGCACTGCGCCGGTTTCGAGCTTGTGGTTCTCGATCAGCTCCTCGAAATGATGGTGCTCGATGCCGAGCACGACCGGCCCGTACATTTGCAGAAAGCGGCGATAGGAATCATAGGCAAAGCGCTCGTCGCCGCTCTGCTCTGCCAGGCCCTGCACAGTCTCGTCGTTGAGGCCGAGATTGAGCACGGTGTCCATCATGCCGGGCATCGAGGCGCGCGCGCCCGACCGCACCGAAACCAAGAGGGGCCGCGCGGCATCGCCGAAGCGGGCGTCGCAAAGCTCGCCGATGCGTTGCAACGCGGATTCGACGGCCGGCTTCAGATCGGCAGGATAACTCTCCCCTTGTTTGTAGAAATGGGTGCAGACCTCGGTCGTGATGGTGAAGCCGGGCGGCACCGGCAACCCGAGATTGGCCATCTCGGCGAGCCCGGCGCCCTTGCCGCCGAGCAGGTTGCGCATCCCCGGCTCGCCCTCGGCCTGCCCGCCGCCGAAGGCGTAGACCCATTTCGCTTCGCCCACGGCGGTGGCGGCCGCGTTGGTG
>DASWRT010000382.1:0-9113 GCA_036403035.1 Allostellaceae bacterium
AGCGCCCGGATCCAGGCCCGCACCGCGTCGAAGCGCTGCGACAACGCCGCCGCGTCGGGCCGGCGCAGACGCAGGGCCAGCGGGAACAGCGGCGCGCCGGTCAGGGCCGCCGACAGAATCCGGCCGCCCGCCCACAGCCGGTCGACCTGCGCCTTGATCTCGGCAGGATCGGTCCACCCCGCCGGCCCGCTCATGCGCCGGGCGCCGCCGTGCCGGCTCGATCCTTTGCAGCGCGGACCATGTCAGCCCGGCCCTTCTCGGTCCGGTATTCCTCGATCGTCAGGTTGCGCAGCATCGACTGCCGGCCCTCGACATTGTGGACGAAGCCGACACCGGCGACGAAGGGCTCGATGATGTGGATCTTCTGCAGCGGCGTCACGATCAGAAGCTGAAGGTTCAGTCGCCGGAACAGCTCCAGCCCATAGCGCGCGGACTCGTCGGACCCGCGGCCGAACGCCTCGTCGATCACCACGAAGCGGAAGGACCGGGAGCGCGGCGCGCCCCATTCCAGCCCGAACTGGTAGGCAAGGCTGGCGGCGAGCACGGTGTAGGCCAGCTTCTCTTTCTGGCCGCCGGACTTGCCGCCGGAATCGGAATAATGCTCGTGCTCGCGCCCGTCCTCGCGCCAGCGCTCCGACGCCGAGAAGGTGAACCAGGTCCGCACGTCGGTGACCTTGCGGGTCCAGCGGCGATCCAGTTCCGCCGTGCCCTCGCGACCGCGGAACCGCTCGATCACGCGGCGCACCTGAAGGAACTTGGCCTCCGAATACTGCTCGTCCTCGGACCCGGTCAGGGCGCCTTCGGTGCAGGCGCGCAGATCCTGCTGGAATTCGCGGATCTCCGGATCGGTGGTCGGTTCCAGCTCCAGCACGATGTAGCGGCCGGGATTGTAGTCGATGTCGTGCAGCGACCGGTTGATGCTCGCGATCCGCTCGCGCATGGTCTGGCGCTCGCGGTTGAGCTGGGACTGGAAGTTGGCGACCTCGCGGATCGTGTTCTCGTTCAGCAGCTCCTTGAAGCGGGCCTCGAACCCCGGCAGGTCGTCGGACTCCAGCCCGGTCAGCATGACGCGGAACTCTTCCGCCGCGTCGATGCCGGCATCGACCTCCCGCGTCTCCAGCGGCCAGAGGTCGAGATAGGCACGCATGGCGCCGATGATCCGGTCGCGCAGCCGGTCGATCCGCTTGGTCTCCGCGTCGATCCGGGCCTGCAGCCAGTCGCGCAGGTCCTTCTCGCGGGTGTCGCAGGATTCCACGGTCAGCATCCCGGCTCCGCCCGGCGCCTCGGCGCCCAGCGCTTCCAGCGCCTCGGCCCGCAGGGCTTCCAGCCGAGGGAAGTAGCGCGCCGCGGCATCTTCCGGCATCGCGGCCAGCAGCGACAGGCATTCGGCGAGCTGCGCCCGAGCCCGTTCCTGCCGCTCTTCCAATTGCCCCTTCTCGCGGTTCTTCCGGTGCACCTCCGCCTCGGCCGCCGCCAACGCCGTTTCCACGGCCGCCAACTGGGCTTCCAGGATGCGCAGGATGTCGGAGCCGTCCTGCAACTGCCGCCGCTCGGCGTCGAGCCGATCGATGTCCAGCGCCGGCGTCCGCCAGTCGAGGTCGCGGAAGCCGTCGAACATCGCCAGCTTCTGCACCGTGCCCAGCCGCTCCTGGAGCGCCTTCAGCTCGGCGTTCAACGCCGCGATGCGCCCGCCGGACTGTTGCAGTCGCGTCTGGAGATCCTGCGCCTGCTTGTCCAGGGCGGCAATCTTGGCATCGTTGGACCAGCCGAGGATGAAGCGTCCGGGGTCGTCGATCGCGTGCCGGTCGTCCTTCTCGTGCCGCTCGCCGCCGCCCTTGATCTGGCCGGCGCGGGTGATCGCCCGCCGTTCCCGCCGGAACTGGTCGAGCGTGTCGCAGCAGGCGTAATCGAAGCGGTCGGCCAATTCGGCGTCGAGCCAGCCATAGACCGCCGCATCCGGCTTGACCGCCAGCTTGCGTACCAGCGAGGCCGGATGCAGAGCGCCGGGATCAACCCGTTTCTGTCCGCGCACCCGATAATAGACCAGCCGCCCACCGAGATGGGTGCGGTCCACCCATTCGCAAACCTGGGCGTACCGGACGTCGGGCACCAGCAGCGACAGGCCGAAACTGTGCAGCAGCCGCTCGACAGCACCTTCCCAGGCGCGCTCCTCCGGCCGCACCTGGATCAGCTCTCCGGCGAACGGCAGGTCGGCCTCGGCGAGGCCGACGGCCCGGCACAGCGCCGCGCGCAGGTCGAGCATGCCCAGCGGGATGTTGGAGCGACGCTTGCGCAGCGACGCCAGTTCCGCCGCCAGTCCGTCGTGCCGCTGTTTGAGCTGGCGGAAATCGACCGTCGTGTCGGTCACGGCGTTCTGCGCCGTGGCCCGGGCGGTTTCGATTTCCTCCTGACGGGTTTCGACGGCGCGCCGGTTGTCCAGGAAGGTTCCCTCGTCGGCGGCATCCGGCAGCCCGGCGGCCCGCGCCAGCTCCGCGTACCGGTCGGCGCGCTGGCG
The DNA here is from genome assembly GCA_036403035.1 of Allostellaceae bacterium. GTDB lineage: Bacteria > Pseudomonadota > Alphaproteobacteria > ATCC43930 > CGMCC-115725 > DASWRT01. The sequence goes on from DASWRT010000382.1 coordinate 2,516, forward strand.
CCGCTCGTCCTTTTCCCGGCGCCGTTCGGCGATTTCCTTGCGCAGGGCCTCGATGCGGTCGCCGCCGTTCTCGGCGATGGCCCGCTTGATCCCGTCGCGCTCGGCGCTCCGGCCGCGCCGGGTCTCGTCGAGGGCGGCGATACGCCGCGCGAGTTGCTCCAGATCCGCCTCCAGCCCGTCGAGCCGCTTGCGCAGCAGCACCGCCTTCAGGCTGGCGAACCAGGGGCGCAGCGCGTCGCGGCAGGCGCGCAGTTCCTCCATCGCCATGGCAATCCCGCGGTGCTGGTCGCAGTCGGCGACCAGCGGCCGCAGCCGCCCGATCTGCACCTTGGCCTTCAGCACCGCCTCATGGGCGCGGGTCAGGTCGTCGAAATGACCGACCAGGGCGGCGATGCGCGGTTCGACCGGGAACGCCTCCAGCATATGCTCGCGCACGAAATCGGTGAGGTTGCCGACCGACTTCATCGAGACCGTCTGGTTGAAAAGGTCGAGCGCCTGATCGTTGTCGATGCCGAAGCGGCGGCGGAACGCGGCGCCGTAGGCCGGGAAGGCGTCGTGCACCTCGACATGCGGCAGCCGGCGCAGCCGCTTCTTCAGGTCGTTGATGTCGCTGCCGAACCTGCCGAAATGCTCGGCGATCGACAGCGGCGCGTCGGCCAGCACGTAGAAGCGCGCCGGCTGGCCCTGGGCGTCGCGGATCCAGAACACCTGCGCCAGCGTCACGTGCTGGCCGTAGCCTTCGTTGTGGAAGCGGCCGAGGATCACGGAATAGCTGGAAGGGTCGCGCAGCGCCACCGGCTTGGCCGAAAAGCCGGCCTCGCCGCGTTCCGACTTGTAGTGGCCGAGCACGTAGGAGCGCAGGCTGCGTTCGCGCGCCTCGGCACCGGCGGCCTTGTTGTAGGCGAGCTTCTGCGGCGGCACCAGCAGGGTGGTCAGGGCATCGACCAGCGTCGATTTGCCGGATCCGATGTCGCCGGTCAGCAGCAGGTTGTCGCCGTGCGGGTCCACGCCCCAGACCCGGCGGTCGAAGGTGCCCCAGTTCAGCACCTCGAACCGGTGCAGCCGGAATCCCGAGCGCCCGGCCGGTGCGGCGGCGTCGAACAGCGACGGGATCGGCATGTCGAGCGCGGTCACGGTGCTTCCCCGGCGGCATGGGCGCGGTAGTCCTGGAGTCTCTGGTCGAAGCCCGCGAGCCATTGCGCATCGACGAAGGATTTCAGGATCCGGCGCACCTCGAACCCGTCGCCGGGATCGCGCAGCCGGCGCAGGAAGCCCATTTCGACGATGCGGTTGATGTGCTCGTCGATGCGGTCGGCCAGCTTCGCCTCGTTCGCGGTGTCGCGCAGGAACAGGCGCAGCATGTCGGCGATGGCGTCGCGGCTCAGGATCAGCCGCGCCTCGCCGCTGGTCGCGTCGAACTCGGCCAGCTTCTTGCGCAGCAGCGCCAGCAGCAGGCTGACCGGGAAGCTGAGCTGGCGGCGCGCCACCAGCCGGGGCAACTCCGGCTCGCCCTCGGCGGCCGGGCGCTGGCGCAGATAGGCGTGTCCCTCCGTCTCGTCCAGGATCAGTTCCAGCCCGAACGGCTGGACGTGATCGCGCACCCGTGCCTGGAGCGCCAGCAGCGCCTGCCACAGCGCGGGATCGGCATCGCGGTAGGCGACGCCCTTCATCAGCGCGATCAGCACCAGGGACAGGGCGTTGGCGCCGTCGGCCGCGGCGGGTCCGGTCATGGCGCGGCACTCCCGGCGGGCCGGCCGGCCCGGCTGAAGATCACCAGCGGCAGGGTCGCGCGGCGCCGGCTGCCGGCCGGATCGGTCCACGACAGCGTCTGGGTCCGGCCGTCGTCGATCAGCGCGGCGCCGTCCTCGGCCGCGAGGCTGAGATAGGCGACCAGTTCCGCGAGCCCCCGTTCCAGCGGATGCGCCGCGACCAGATCCGCCAGCGAGACCTGATCGCGGGTCTGCAAAGCACGGCGGACCTGTGCCGCGAGCCGCGCCCGGTCCACCGTGACCTGCCCGAACAGGGCGTCGGCCGGCACGTCGGCGTCGCCGGCCGCCGGATCCCGGTCGGCGATGTGCGGCTTCTGCGGCGGGGCGAACAGGGTGCGCTCCATCGGCAGACGGATCTCCGGCGCGGGATCGTCGAGTTCCATGAACGGCCCGGCCGGCGGCGTGTCGCGCACCTCCAGCGCCTGCTGCTCGATGCCGTGCAGGATCTGCATGATCCGCCGGTTCTCCAACCATGCCTGATCGTCGAGATAGCGGCGCAACTGCTCGGACAGCCGGGCGACCGTGCGCTGCGTGACTTCGCCGGCCTCCAGCCAGTCGAAATGGATGCGCAGCAGCCGCGGGTCCGGCGCCAGTCCCTTGACCGGATCCAGGGCGAACACGGCGTCGAACAGCGCCGACAGCTCCTCCTGCCGGGACGGCGACATCAGGAAGTCCCAGAAGGCGCGGAAGCTGCGGCCCTGGTCGGAGTCCGCGATGGCGTCGCGCTCGCCGAAGATCTCGGCCAGCAGCGCGCCCTTGGCGCCGTTCCAGGTCGCGATGCGCTCGCGCACGGCGCGGTCGAGGTCGCGGAAATTCTGTTCGACCTCGCGGAAATCGCCGAGCAGGCTGCGCGCCGTGCCGGCCATCTGCTGGAACCGGTCCCTGACCGCGGTCGCGTCCATCAGCTCCAGATGGCCGTCGCGGATCCGCCGGATCTCCGCCTCGATCGCGGCCTTGCGCTTCTCCAGCTCGGCGATGCGCGTCAGCGGGTCGGTCTCGGTGCCCTCGGTCATCTCGCGCAGCAGCGCGAACACGGTCATCAGGCGCGATTCCGTGCCGACGAACTGCCGGCGCTGGAGCCCGGCCAGCCAATCGATCGCCCGCTCGGTCGCCGGCGTGATGTCGTAATGCGGCTCGTCGCTGCCGGCGGGATAGTATTTGCGCAGCCAGCCGCTGCCGTCGGACGCCCAGTCGTCGAGATAATGCAGGGCGGGCCGCGGGAAGGCGTCGTCGCCGATCTGGCGGCGCAGCGCGTAGAGATAATCCTCCAGGCGCGACGCCAGCTCCTGCTGCGCCAGGGTCCGCAGGTTCGGCGCGATGAAGCAGCGGTGCAGGAAGCTGACGATCATCGGCGCGTTGGCCGCCGTCAGCAGGCGCCAGCCCGGATGTTCGCGCCGCAGGTTGGTCAGGGTCCGATACTCCATGTCGTCGGTCTATCTCCCGGCGCCGCGACGGATGTCAAGCCCGGCGATCGAGGGTCTGCCCGTGCGGTCAGGCGCCCGCCGTCCCATCGAGCCGCGCCGTCGCGTCGAGATCCTTCCTGCGCTGCTGCACCCGCCTGTCGTAGCTGGCGCGGTTCTTGGTGCACACGAGGCTGTAGGGACGGCCGCCACGGTCGGTCGTGAGGTCCAGGTCGCTCCCGCTCTGCCGGACCGTCAGTTCGACATGCCGGCGGTTGGCCTCGGCAGCCTTGAGTGTCCAGACTTTACGGTCGGGATCGGCCAGGAAGCGGCCGAGGTCGCTGCAGTGAGGACATTGGCAGGTGAGCACGCCGGCCCGCGTCCAGTCGCCGGGCGGCTCCAGGGGTTCGGCGATGCGCGCACGCAAATGCTCCAGGCACGCGGCGCGCAGGCGCCGCACCGCCGGCACGTCCCGGCTCGCGTCCTGCCCGGTCAGTCGCACGAGCGCGGGGACGAGAACGGCATCGAGCCCGTAGGTCCTGGGCCACGCCAGGATGTGGTCGGCCGCGGCGTCGGCCAGAGCCGTATCGATGCGCCCCAGGGCGGACAGGAGATCGACGATCAGGCCGGGGTCTGTCGAAGAAGGTCTTCCGAACTCGGGCGGCGGCACCCGTGCCGGGTCGCCGGGCAGGGCCGCGACCAGGGTCCTGGCGGCGGGAACGAGATCGGTCCGGCCGCCCGTGGTCCGCGCGCCAACCGCGGCGCGGGCCAGGAGATCGGCGCAGGCGTCGAGGGCCACCGCGGCATTGCCGGCGACGATGCCCGCGATCAGAGCGGCGGCGCGCACCGATGGCAGGAGGTCCACGGCCCGCAGCACGGCCTCGTTGTCGCCCTTGCCGTAGACGCCGGCAGCCGCGATATCGGCCAGGAAGGCATCGATGCGCGCCGTATCCTTCAAGCGGCTCAGCAGCGTCAGCATGTGGCCGGCGTCGCTCTGCGGCTCGTGCCGCCGGCGGGGCCAGCCTTGCGTCGGCCAGGATCGCAGCATGTGCCCGGAGAGTTCGTGCGCCTCGCGCCACAACGGCGACGCCGGACCGTCGCCGCTGCCGGTCCAGCGGTCGGTCAGCTCCTCCAGGTAGGGCAAGGTGACCGACAGGCCGGCCTGGCTGAGGACGGCGAGCCGGCGGTCGCGCGGCCACAGCACCAGGGCCGCCCGGCGGTAGGTGCGCTCGAACGACGCGCCCTCGTTGCCGGTCGCCTCGTGGAAGTACTGCTCGTCGGGTTCGAGATCGTCGAGGGCATCGGGCGGACAGAGTTCCGCCTCATCGAAGGGGAAGTCCCCCAGCTCCGACCGGCTGCCGTCGGGCCGCCGCCAGCCGGACAGGGTCGCCCGCCGCTCGAAGACTTCGATGATCTCGAAGTCGGCGTCATCCTCGTCCGACCGCCGCCGGCGCGATCCATAATAATCGGTATGTTCGGCGGCGCCGGTCTCCTCGATCGAGACCAGCGCCAGATGAACGTCGCAGTCGGCCTGCTGCGCCGCGGCGACGAGCACGGCGGACGCGGCGGCATCCGCCCCCTTCAACGCCGCGAACGAGAGTTCGGCCTGGGTGTAGGCGTGCTCCAGGGGATAGATCAGCTTTTCCGGCCGGTCTTCGTCGGGGCGATCCCTGCCAGCGGCCCAGTCCCGCAGCAGCGCGGCGACGCGGGCCTGCTCGGCCTCGTAGTTCGGCGGCTCGGGCGGACGGCCCCGGCCTTGGCGTTTCAGGTTATAGATGAGCGTCAGGCGGCAGCCCGCGGTGACCGGGAGCACCTCATGCACGCAGTCGGCGTAGAAAGCCGCGAAGGCCACATCGGACGGCTCCGGACAGCGCAGGTCGAGCCGGACTTCGCGGTCCTTGTGCCGGACGACGAGGTCGCCGCCGGTGCAGAACGAGGGCAGCGCGATGACCAGGGTGGCGAACATTCCGGGCGCCTTCTCGGTATCGCGATGGCTGACGAAGAAGCTGCCCTCATCGTACACCAGAAGCTTGTAGAGTTCGGCATTCACCGGGTCGCTTACCCCGAGGCCGGCCGCGGCCCGGGCTACGATGGCTTCCAGGGTCTGCGCCCAGCTTCGGCCCTGGATGCGGATCCGCTCGGCGCCGATCTGCCAGGTCCGCCGGACCTCGGGATCGACCACGGTGGCTTCGCCGCGACCGTACGGCGCGCGCTCGGCGACGGCGATCAGCTGCTCCGCCTGGACCGGCAGCAGCGGCAGGGCGATCGGACCGACACCCTCCACCTCCAGGCGCGGCGTGAAGATCTCGATCGTGCCGGTGGCATGGAAATCACCGGGCCGCTGGACCGTGCTCAGCAGCCGGGCAAGATCGCTGGTGATGGCTGCCATGAAGCGCCGTCCTTCCCTTCTGAATGGCAATCGCCGACGCCCCTGCCCTGCCGGTCACCAGCGGCACCAGGTCGTGAAGTCGGCCCAGGCCAGCCGGCAGGCGCGCAGCGTGCTGGGAGCGCGCGACCGGGCCGCGTCGGCGCGGGCCTTCGCCGAGCCGGCCGGCGGCCGGGAGAAGCTCCGCATCCGGGGTGGCCGGCGGCGGCAGAGCGGTATCGGTGGTCATGGCGGGGCCGGGGCGATGTCGGTGCGGGAGAAGTCATCGCCCTTGAACAGCAGCGGCTCGCCGGTGACCGCGGCCAGGGCATAGGAAAAACAGTCGCCGTAATTGAGCCCGGCCGGGTGACGGCCCTTGCCGAAGCGGGCGAAGGCATCGCGTCCAGCCAGCACCTGGGCGGCGTCGACCGGAACGATGTCGATGGCGTTCTCCCGGATCCAGGTGTCGAGCAGGGTCAGACCGCCCTGCCGGGAGAGCGCCACCATGCTGATCTCCAGATAGCTTGCGGCGGAGAGGCGGCAGATGGCGGCGGCGCCGATGCGGCTGGTGAAGTCCCGGCGCTCGGGCTCGTCGAACAGGATGGCGGCCACGGCGGAGGTGTCGATCACCATCAGCGGGGCAGCCCGTCGTCGTCGTAGGCGACGATCTCGTCCGCCGGGCGCGGATCGACCACCGGCAGGGCGGCGAAGCCCTGGGCCAGGCGCTCGCCGCTCGCGACGGCGGCGGCGACCGCGTCGGTGCGCCGGGCGCGCTGTTCGGCGGCCGCGCGGCGCAGCAGGTCGAGGATCAGCTGCGAGGTGCCCTTGCCGGTCGCGGCCCTGAGTTCGGCGACCAGGGCCTCGGCCTCGCGGTTCTTGATGTTGATCGCCATGGTCCCTGCCCGCCGGGCCCTGGTTGCCGCCCGCCGGATCCGGCGGTCCGGTGGCCAGTAAAGCAGAGTTCCGGGCGGGAGGAAAGGCCGTTCTCCTGCCATACCGTTCGCTAGGTGCGGGAACCGGCCGAACGTTCCGTCGGGGAAGGGCACAAGCGACACCGGGCACCA
>DASWRT010000383.1:0-1866 GCA_036403035.1 Allostellaceae bacterium
TCGGCAGCTCGTCGATGAACTCGATCCAGCGCGGGTACTTGTACGGCGCGAGCAGGCTCTTCACGTGCTGCTTCAGTGCCTCGGCGAGCGCCTCGTCGGCCCGCACGCCCGGCTTCACGACGACGAACGCCTTCGGCTTGACGAGATCGTTCTCGTCCGGCGCGCCGACGACGGCGGCCTCCAGCACCGCATCGTGCGCCACGAGCGACGCCTCGACCTCGGCCGGCGAGACATAGATGCCGCCGACCTTCAGCATGTCGTCGCTGCGGCCGCAATAGACGAAGCAGCCGCTCTCGTCCTCCATGTACTTGTCGCCGGTGCGCGTCCAAGGGCCGAGGAACGTGCCGGTACTCCGGTCGCGGTTGTTCCAGTAATGGATCGCGCCGGTCGGCCCGTTGACCAATAGATCGCCGATCTCACCGCGGCGCACCGGCCTTCCGTCCTCGTCCACGATCTTCAATTCGTATCCCGGCACCGGTCGGCCGGTCGTGCCATAGCGCACCTCGCCGGTCCGGTTGCTGAGGAAGATGTGCAGCATCTCGGTCGAGCCGATGCCGTCGAGGATGTCGACGCCGCACCGCTCCGACCAGCGCCGCCCGATTTCCTGCGGCAGCGGCTCGCCGGCCGACGTGCAGCGGCGCAGCGCCAACTCCTCGCGCGCCGGGAGGTCGGCACTGGCGAGCATCGCGCTGTACAGCGTCGGCACGCCGTAGAAGATCGTCGGGCGGTGCCGGTGCAGCACGCGGCTCACCGAGGCCGGAGTCGGCCGTTCCGCTGTCAGTACGCTCGTCGCGCCCACCGCCATCGGAAAGGTGAGGGCGTTGCCGAGCCCGTAGGCGAAGAACAGCTTCGCCGCGGAGAACACCACGTCGCTCTCTTCGATGCCGAGCACCGGTACCGCGTAAAGCTCGGCGGTCCGGATCAGGTTGGCGTGGGCGTGTACCGTGCCCTTGGGCCGTCCTGTCGAGCCGGAGGAATAGAGCCAGAAGCAGGGCTCATCGGCATGCGTCGGCGCGGTCTCGGTGTCGGCGGACGCGTCGGCGAGCAGCGCGTTGAAGCCGAGGCGGCCCACGCCCGCGGCGCCGGACTCGCCGCCGGACACGATCACGGCCGGCGGCTTCGCACCCGGCGGCAGCGACGCGAGCGCCGCCTCGATCGCCGGCAGCAGCGGCGCCGAGACGACGACGGCGCGGGCGCGGCTGTCCGCTAGCATGAAGGCGTAGTCGCCTGCGGTGAGCAGCGTATTGACCGCGACCGGTACGATCCCGGCCTTGATCGCGCCGAGGAACGCGGTCGGGAAATCGATGGTGTCGAGGAGGCAGAGCAGGATGCGCTGCTCGGAATGAATGCCGAGCGGCTCGCCGCGCAGCGCGTTGGCGAACCGGTTCGCGCGCGCGGCGAGGTCGGCGTAGCTGTACCGGCCGCGGTCGTCGATGACGGCAATCTTCTCGCCCCGCCCGGCCTTGAGGTTGCGGTCGATGAGGTCGGCAGCGGCGTTGTACGCCCCCGACGCCGGGGTCACGGTCATCCTTGTCAATCCTCCCTGTACGCTCCGAGCTTGCGGCCGGGTTCGCGTCCGTTCTTGCCGGGCCGGGCGGACATCGTTTGCGCCGCACCGCCCGCCGTCCGGATGTCGATACGATATCACGGCGCCGTCGGGCGCAGCCCTTCTCTCACGCAGCCCGGCGCAGATGGTCGAGGCACGCCTCCGCCCACGGTCCCGACCATTCGACCGCGACCTCCTCGGGGATCGTGCCGGCGCTGGCGTCGTGCAGCAGCGCGTCGCCGATGCGCGTCGCCCCTAGCTCGGTCAGGAGGGCGTCGAACTTCTGCCCGCCGTGACAATAGGTCTGGGTGTAGGTGCGG
>DASWRT010000384.1:0-4624 GCA_036403035.1 Allostellaceae bacterium
GACGAGAGCCTGACGACGGCGCTGCACCTCGCCCACGTCAACGGCGGCAACGGCGTCTACGAGCAGGACGTCGCCTTCCTGGAAGCGCAGCAGAAGGCGATCGACAAGAACCCGCGGCAGCCCTTCTACAACCTCAACATCGACGCCGGCGCGCTGTGGGCGCGGCGGCTGATCGACCGCATGCTCGCGGCCGAGGAAGGGAAGCGGGAGCCGCCCCGCTCGGCGGCGGCGGCCGAATAAGAGACGACCCATGCGTGAAACGATCGAATGGCATGCGGGCCGGCTGCGCGCGGTGCGGGACGTCGCCGACGGCGTCCGCCTGTTCGAGATCGAGCCGACTGAGGGACGTTTCAGGACGCCGACGCCCGGCAGCCACATCAACGTCACGGTGCAGATCGGCGAGCGTCCGGACGTGCGCTCCTACTCGATCGTCGGCCCCTGCGCCGACGGGCTCTACCGGATCGCGGTGAAGCTGCTGCCCGACACGCGCGGCGGCTCCGCCTACATGTTCAGCCTGTCGCCGGGCGCGCAGCTCACCATCTCGGAGCCGGGCAACCATTTCGAGCTGAGCCCCGGCCGCCCGGACTATCTCCTCGTCGCGGGCGGCATTGGCATCACGCCGATCTACACGATGGCGCACGCCCTCGCCGGGACGGACGCCGGCTTCCGGCTGCTCTACGGCTGCCGGCGGCGCGAGGACCTCGCCTTCGCCGACGAGCTGCGGGAGCGGATCGGCGACCGGCTCCAGATCTTCATCGACGAGGAGGGGGCGCGGATCGACCTCCCGGCGGAGATCGCGCGCCTTGCGCCCGGCGGCGAACTCTACGCGTGTGGGCCGATCGGCATGCTGGAGGCGGTGCGCCGCGCCTGGCAGGAGAGCGGCCGTCCGGTCGACGCGCTGCGCTTCGAGACCTTCGGCAACAGCGGCCGCTACGCCGCCGAGCCGTTCCGGGTGAAGATCCCCCGGCTCGGCAAGGAGATCACCGTCCCGCAGAACCGGACGATGCTCGACGCGCTGGAGGAAGCCGGGATCGAGATGATCTACGACTGCCGCCGCGGCGAGTGCGGCCTGTGCGCCGTCACCATCCTGGAGGCGGACGGCGTCGTCGACCACCGCGACGTGTTCTTCAGCGAGAAGCAGAAGGCCGACAACGCGCAGATGTGCACCTGCGTCTCGCGCGTCGTGAAAGGCGGCGTCACGATCGACACGGCCGACCGGTTCGAGTGAGGCCGACCTTCCCTCTTCCTGCGGAACTCCCTCTCCCGCAGGCGGGAGAGGGAATTTAGGGCGATCCGCGGGCCGGAATCAAAAATACAGGGATTTCCGGCGGGAAATGTTTTTCGGGTTCGTTCGATATCAGCGGGTTACGGCGCGACGTTCAACCTGATAACAGGTACGGAACAGGAGTTTTTTCCTGTTTTTGCGCCTGTTATTTCCCTGTTCTCCTCCTGTTTTTCGGCGCCATTGCGCCGCGGAGACGAGAGCGATTCACGATGAGAAAGAGCGGGGATGGGAACGCGTAGGCGGAGGTTATATCCAAACTGGAATGCAAGCAACCGGCTTGGATGTTAGCGCTAACATTCCCTCCTCCCGCGAGGGGAGAGGAAGGATTTCGCGTCGTCTACCCGCTGTTCCGCAACCCCGCGGCGATGCCGTTGATGGTGAGGTGGATGCCTTGGACGACGCGCTCGTCCGTGTCGCCGGCGCGGTGGCGTTTCAGGAGGGCGACCTGGAGGTGGTTCAGCGGGTCGAGGTAGGGGAAGCGGTTGCGGATCGAGCGGGCGAGGAGCGGGTTGCCTTCGAGGAGCGCGCGCTGCCCGGTGATCGCGAGCAGCGCGTCGATCGAGTCCTGCCACTCCCCGCGGATGCGGGCGAAGACGGCGCGGCGCAGCTCGGCGTCGGCGACCAGCTCGGCGTAGCGCGAGGCGATCGCGAGGTCGCTCTTCGAGAGCACCATGTCCATGTTCGACAGCAGCGCGCGGAAGAACGGCCAGTCGTGGTACATCCGGCGGAGGAACTCCATGCCCCCTTCCGCCCCGCCCGGATGCCCCGCGGCGGCGAGCCACGCCTTGACCGCGCTGCCGAACCCGTACCAGCCCGGCAGCATCAGCCGGCACTGCGCCCAGCCGAACACCCAGGGGATCGCCCGCAGATCCTCGATCCGGGTCGATTTCTTGCGCGAGGCCGGGCGGCTGCCGATGTTGAGGTTGGCGATCTCGGCGATGACGGTGGATTCCCAGAAATAGCGCTCGAACCCCTCGGTCTCGTAGACGAGGCCGCGATAGGCGCGGAACGCCGCGGCCGATAGCTGCTCCATCGCGGCGAGGTACTCGTCGCGCGGCGCGGCGCCCTCGGGATGCAGCAGCGTCGCCTCCAGCGTCGCGGCGGCGAGCGTCTCCAGGTTGCGCCGCCCGACCTCGGGGTTGGAGTACTTGCCGGCGATCACCTCGCCCTGCTCGGTGATGCGAATCATCCCCTGCACCGCGCCGCCGGGCTGCGCCAGGATCGCCTCGTAGCTGGGCCCGCCGCCGCGGCCGACCGAGCCGCCGCGGCCGTGGAACAGGCGCAGCCGGACGCCGTGCCGCCGGAACACCTCGACCAGCCCGATCTCGGCCTTGTACAGCTCCCAGCCGGAGGTGAGGAAGCCGCCGTCCTTGTTGCTGTCGGAATAGCCGAGCATCACCTCCTGCACCCGGCCGCGGCTCTCCAGCAGGCGGGCATATTCCGGGAGCGACAGCAGCCGGTCCATGACGGCGCCGCAGTTGCGCAGATCTTCGATGGTCTCGAACAGCGGGACGACGTTGAGGGCGAGCGTGGCCTCGACACCGTCGCCATCCGCGCCGCCGCCGCCGCCGCGCGCCGGGCGGAGGAGTCCGACCTCCTTCAGCAGCAGCGCCGCCTCCAGCACGTCGGAGACGCCGTCGGCCTTGGAGATGATCGCGGTGGGAATGACGTCGGGGCCGAAGAGACGGTGCGCCTCGGCGGCGGTGCGCAGGATCGCCAGCTCGGACGCGGTCTCGTCCGAATAGGGGATGAAGGGCGAGACGAGCGGCCGCGCCGTCGCCAGCTCCCGGCGGAGGAGAGCGATGCGCGACTCCTCGTCGAGCCCGGCATAGCCGGCGCCGGGACAGGCGGCCTCCAGCAGCTCGGCGACCGTGCGCTCGTGCACGTCGGAGTTCTGCCGCACGTCGACCGCCGCGAGGTGGAAGCCGAATACGTCGACCGCCCGGCGCAGATGGCGCAGCCGGCCGCGCGCCAGCGCCGCCGAGTTGTTGGCGGCGAGCGAGCGGTGCAGGATGTCGAGATCGGCGCGCAGCTCGGACGCCGAAGCATAGGGCGGCGCCGCGCCGACGGGATGCCGCAGCACCTCGAACTCGTCGAGCACGCGGGCGGTCGCCGCGAGCCGCGCATAGATGCCGGAGACGGCGCGGCGGTACGGCTCGTCCCGGCGGCGCGGCGAACGGTCGGGCGAGCCGTCGGCGAGGCCGCGAAGCTCCTCCGACACGTCGATGAAGCGCCCGTCGAGCGACAGCTCGCCGCCGAGCAAGTGCAGCTCGGCGAGATAGAAATCGAGCGCCGTGCGGCTTTGCAGGCGGAGCGTCTCGCGCAGCACATCCGACGTGACGAGGGGGTGGCCGTCGCGGTCGCCGCCGATCCAGCTCCCCATGCGCAGGAAGGACGGCAGCTCGACGGCGACGGCGGCGCTCCAGGCGGCCGGGTCGGTCGCAGCGAGCCGGTCCTCCAGCGCGGCGTAGAAGCGCGGCAGCTCGCGCAGGAAGGTGGAGTCGTAATAGGAGAGCGCGTTGGCGACCTCGTCGAGCACGGTCGGCTTGACGCCGCGCAGGACGCTGGTCTGCCACAGGGTCAGCACGGCGCAGCGCAGCGCCTCGTCGTTGGCGGCGGCCTCCTCCGGCGTCAGCCGCACGCGGTCGCGCTCGGCCAGGAGCTGCGCGATCTCGAGCTGGCGGTTGAGGGTGCTGCGGCGCTGCACCTCGGTCGGGTGGGCGGTGAGCACCGGGCGGATCGCGGCGCCGGCGAAGAACTCGTGCAGCGGGGCGCCGGACAGGCCGGCCTCGCGGACGCGGCCGAGCGCGTGCCCCATCGTGCCGGGGCGCGGCGCCGAGGCGGCGTGCGCGTGCGCCCGCGTGCGGCGGATATGGTGCTGGTCCTCGGCGATGTTGGCGAGGTGCGAGAAATAGCTGAAGGCGCGGATGATGCGGATGGTCTGTCCGCGCGACAGGCTGTCGAGGACGGATTCCAGCTCGCGCCGGGCGGCCTCGTCCTCGTCGCGGCGGAAGCGGACGGAGGTGCGCCGGACGCGCTCGACGATGGCGAACACCGCCTCCCCTTCCTGATCGCGCACGGTGTCGCCGAGGACCCGGCCGAGCAGGCGGATGTCGTCGCGCAGCGGCAGGTCCTTCTCGGGGATCTCGTCGGGGATGTTGGCGAGGAGCATGAGGCGGGGTCCTAAGCGGGCATGCGGAGCGGGGCGGGCGGACGGGCCGATGCGGGGAGTATAACGCCTGAAGCCCTGCAAGGGGCGTGCCCGCCCACACCGGGACGGCGGACCCGCGCGGAAGCCGCTCGGAAACCGAGGAACCCACCCCCGGCGTGCACACCGGG
>DASWRT010000385.1:0-9933 GCA_036403035.1 Allostellaceae bacterium
CCGTTGCCGGTGAAGCCGGCCGGGAGCGCCAGCGACGGCAGGCCGAGGTAGTTGATGGCGCGCGTCCAGTACGAGAAGCTGCCGAAGCGTTCCTCGATCTCGGCCTCGCTGCCGGCGGTCGTCTCCTCGATCATCGGCACCGGTTCGGGGAGCACCGGCAGCAGCAGCACCGTTGCGCCGGACCCCAGATAACCGGCGAGGAAGTCGGCGAGCAGCGGGCCGCGCAGGCGCAGCGCGTCGATGTAGCGCGTGGCGGGATAGAGAAGGCCGCGCTCGATGCGGCGCCGGACCTGCCGGCCGTAATCGCCGGGACGGCTTTCCAGCCACGGGCGGTGGATCGAAGCGGCTTCCGATCCCAGGATCACGTTGGCGATGAGGCCCAACTCGGCGAGATCGGGCATCGGTACCGGCCGCAGGATCGCGCCCGCGGCCCGCAGATCGTCGGCGGCGCGACGGACGATCGACCGGATTTCCTCGGTCAGCGGCACGTCGGCGGCATCGAGGTCCGGAACCGCCACCACGATCCCACCGGAACCGGACGGCTGCCCCACGGCGACCGCATCGAACATCTCGCCGTCACCGGTCGCGGCGCCCATCAGGCAGGCGATGTCGGCGGCCGAGCGCGCGAGAAAACCGGCACAATCCAGGCTCGGCGCCAGCGGCATCGCGCCGTCCAGGGACAGGCGGCCCTGTGTCGGCTTCAGCCCGGTCACGCCGCAGATCGCCGCGGGCATGCGGACCGACCCGCCGGTGTCGGACCCGAGCGCGCCGAAGACGAGGCGGGCCGCCGTCGCCGCTCCGCTGCCGCTCGACGAGCCGCCGGATACGTGCGCCGGGTTCCACGGGTTGCGCCCGTGCCCGAGATGCACGTTGTAGCCCATCGGGCTCATCGCGAACTCGGCCATGTGCAGCGCGCCGAGGTTCAGCGCACCCGCTTCCTCGAGGCGCGCGAGCAAGACGGAATGTTCGGCGGGGCGGAAATCGGCGAGGATGCGGCTGCCGCAGGAGACCACCGCATCGCTGCGGTAGAACATGTCCTTGTGAGCGAGCGGCACGCCGTGCAGCGCTCCGAGCGGATGGCCCGCGCGACGGGCCCGGTCGCATTCCGCCGCCTGTTCCAGCGCCGCCTCGCCGTCGACGCGGATGAAGCAGTTCAGCGCCGGAGCGACGCGCTCGATCTCATCGAGGCACGCGCGCGTCACCGCCTCGCTCGTGACGTCACCGGCGCGGATCGCCGCGGCCGCCTCGACGAGCGTCAGGTCGCCGAGTTCAGCGCCGCTCCGCATCGCCGCCCTCCGCCGCTGCGAAATCCTGCATCAGCTCGGCATCCGGTCGGGCGACCGCATCCCAGCGCAGCAGCTTGCGCGCCGCACGGTCGACGGCCGCGACGGCGCGAGCCGCCCCGGCGACCGCATCGTGCCGGTCGGCAGCCGGGAGTTCGACGCCCTGCAGATGGCGGACGGCGTCCGCAATCGCGTCGACGGTCGGTATGTCGGGCTGGCTGCTCAATTGTCTCCTCCCAGGTACGCGGCAGTGCGTCTGCCGCTTGTCATTGGTAGGCGTCGTTCAGCGGTCGTCGGTACCGTGGCCTCGCTTCGGGATCAGCGCGCTACGGACGAAGTCCATCACCTGCACGCCGTTCTGGTTGAAGGCGCGCGTGTGCACGGTGACGATGCCCTGGGTCGGGCGCGACCTGGACTCGCGCTTCTCCAGCACCTCGGATTCCGCGTACAGCGTGTCGCCGCAGAAGACCGGCGCCGTCAGCTTGATCTCCTTCCAGCCGAGATTGGCGATCGCCTTGCCGCTGACGTCGTTGACGGTCATCCCGAGCACGATCGCGAGCGACAGGCCGCTATTGACGAGCAGGCGGCCGAACTCGCTCTTCGCGGCGTAGGCTGCGTCGCAATGCATCGGGTGGGAGTTCATCGTGAGCAGCGAGAACTGGATATTGTCCGCCTCGGTGATCGTGCGGCCCGGGCGGTGCTCGTAGATGTCGCCGACGACGAAGTCCTCGAGATACCGGCCATAGCTTGCACGGTATCGCTGCGGTCCGACCGGCTCGGCACGCATCGTCATCGTTTCCTCCCGACTTTGTCCGTACAAATCAACAATACGAGATCGAGCGGCGATGTCAACCCGGTTCGGGGATGCGGTGACGGTTCCGGATGCGATACCGAAAGCTCTCCGCCGCCGGCACCGGTCAGCTCAGCCGAAGCGTGACGCCGAACTCGTCGCGGAAGATCGCGTTCAGCCGGTCGAAGCACACGCCTTGGCGCACCACGCGGAAGTCGCGGAAATCGATGATGGTGCTCGACCGTCCGTCCGGGTTCGCATATTTCGAGGCGCCATGGTCGATCTCGACCGCGGCGATGGCGCGGACCTGCGGATCGATGTCGGCGAGCCGGTAGCGGCTCCCGGTCAGCGAGCGGTTGGCGGACGAGCCGAACACGGCGATGCCCTGCTCGGCGCTCTGCCGGGCGATCTCGTTATGGAGCGCGCCGGCATTCACCAGCATGTCCAGCGTGTTCCCTTTCGTCGAGTTCTCCAGGACGAATGGGTCGACGGCGCGCATGACGGGGTGATCGCGCCGGTAATCCGCGACGATCGAGAACGGCAGCCCGTGTCCTTCGATGATTCTTTGGGCGATCTCGTGCTTCTCCGGCGGCAGCACGTGGATCTCGCGCGAGAGGTCGAGATTGCCGAACATGCCGCTCGGCTTTTCGTAGCTGCGCTCCTTCGCCGTGAAGATGGAGCGGATCGCGGCGGCGCTGGTGCCGATGACGGCGTAGGCGACGTCCAGCGGAACGATCGCCACGCCGCCGCCCGCGAGCGCCGCCAGCACCGTTTCAGCGTCTCCGCGGAGCCGTACCGCCGGGATCGAATCGTCCGTCCGCCTTGACACCGCCATGAGTTCCTCCGATTTTGTCCGTACAAATAAACATTATGTCCGGACAGCGGAGCGGCTCAAGCATATCGTTGGGCTATTATGGCCGAGCGCCGCGCGGCGGCTACAGGGTGGAGGAACCGGATCGGTCATGCGGGTAGAGCGGATTGCCGGCGCGCTCGGCGCCGAGATCGTGGACATCGACCTCTCCAAGGAACTCGACGGCGAGACCGTCGCCGCGATTCGGCGCGTCTGGCTGGAGAACCTCGTCATCTTCTTCCGCGACCAGGAGTTGCCGCCGGACCGCTTCCTCGCTTTCGCCCGGCGCTTCGGCGAGGTGATCGAGTATCCATTCGTCAAGGGAATCGAGGGATTTCCGGAGGTCATCCCGGTCGTCAAACTGGAAGACGAGACGGTCAATTTCGGCGGCATCTGGCATTCCGACACGGCCTATCTCGACGTGCCGCCGATGGGGACGATGCTGGTAGCCCGCGAGGTGCCGCCCTATGGCGGGGACACGCTCTTCGCCAACATGTATCTCGCCTACGAGACGCTGTCCGACGGCATGAAGCGCCTACTCGACGGGCTGGTCGCGGTGAACGGCTCGGCGAAGGCCGACGTCAGCCGCACGCGCGAGGACCGGATGCGCGACGGCGCGAAGCTCGACGCGAAGAAGGAGTACGAAGCCGAGCACCCGGTCGTCCGCACGCATCCGGAGACCGGACGGAAGGCGCTCTACGTCAACACCGCGCACACCGTGCGCTTCAAGGGCATGACCGAGGAGGAGAGCGCGCCCATCCTCAACTATCTCTACCAGCATCAGGTGCGCCCGGAGTTCACCTGCCGGTTCCGGTGGCGAGCGGGCTCCATGGTCTTCTGGGACAACCGCTGCGCGCAGCACAACCCTGTCAACGATTATCACGGCTTTCGCCGGGTGATGCATCGTGTGACGTTGGCCGGCGACCGGCCGCGGTAGGACCCCGCGCCGACAGCACGCGCAACGGCAGTTCGAGACATGTCCCTACGATGCGAGGAAACGATCGCCACCGTCGCCGCCAAGCCTGAGCCTGCCGCGTCGGGGCATCTCGGCGGCCTGCTCGTCGAGACCACCGCGGTGCAGGCGCTCAGCACCATGGCGGTGCTCACCATTCCCGCGATCGCGCCGAAGGTGGCGGAGGCGATCGGCATGCCGGCAAGCAGCGTCGGCTATCAGATCAGCGTCCTCTATCTCGCGGCGATGGCGTCATCCCTCGTCGCCGGGACCGTCGTCGGTCGGCTCGGCCCGTGCCGGACGAGCCAGTTCGCCATGCTGCTGGTCGCGCTCGGCTGCATGATCGCAAGCATTCCGTACTCCGCTTCGGTCGCGTTCGGCTCCTTCGTCATCGGCGTGGCGTACGGGTTCCCGAACCCCGCCGCCTCGGAGCTGCTGTCCCGGCACGTGCCGCCGGGCCGGCGCAATCTGGTCTTCTCGATCAAGCAGACCGGCGTGCCGCTGGGCGGGATGGCGGCCGGACTGATCGGTCCGTCGGTGGCGATCGCCTTCGGCTGGCAGGCGGCGCTGTGGCTGGTGGCGCTTGCGTCGGTCCTGGTCGCGGCGGCGTCGCAGCCGATGCGCGCGGCGCTCGATGCGCACCGCGACCGTTCCGCGCGGTCGCGCCTGTCGTTCGATGCGCTCCGGACCGTCAGGCGGGATCCGGCGCTGCTCCGGCTGGCGCTGTCGTCGTTCTTCTTCTCGGCGATCCAGCTCTGCGTCATCGCCTTCCTCGTCGTGCTGCTGGTGCAGGAGGTCGGCCTCGATCTCGTCGCCGCCGGCATGATCCTCGCGGCCGTGCAGATCGCCGGCGCCGTCGGGCGGCTGCTCTGGGGCTGGATCGCCGACCGCATCGGCGACGGGCTTGCCGTGCTGCTGGGGCTGGCCGTGGTGATGGCGGGCGGGTCGGCGGCCGTGATCGCCTTCTCGCCCTCATGGCCGCTGCCGGCGATCGGTCTCGTCTTCGTCGTGCTCGGCCTGTCGGCGGTCGGCTGGAACGGGGTGTATCTATCGGAAATCGCCCGGCTCAGCCCGGCCCGCGCCGTCAGCTCGCTGACCGGCGCGGCCATGTTCATCACCTTCAGCGGCGTGGTCATCAGCCCGGTGCTGTTCTCGGCGCTGCACGCCGTGCTCGGCAGCTACACCAGAAGCTACGGGCTGCTCGTCCTCTTCGGCCTCGTCGGCGCCGCGCTGGTCGCGGGCGTGCGCGGGAAGAAGCGCGCCGGCGGGCCGGAGCCGGCGCACTGACTTCTCGGCGCGCGTTCCCGCGGACGCTCGTTGCCGTGGGCGCTCAGGGCCGCGCCCCTATTCGTCACATGGAGGAGGCAAGCGTGAAGCTCGAAGGGCTGCGGGTCGTCGATCTCTCGACGTTCCTGCCCGGACCGTACCTGACGGTGACGATGGCCGACCACGGCGCCGAAATCATCAAGGTCGAACAGCCCGGCGAGGGCGATCCGGGCCGGTCGATCGGCCCGCGCGAGGGCGGCACGACCGTCTTCTTCCGCAACATGAACCGCGGCAAGAAGAGCGTCATGCTCGACCTGAAAACCGCCGCCGGACGGGAGACGCTCCACGCGCTGTGCCGCACCGCCGACGTCTTCGTCGAGACCTTCCGGCCCGGCGTGGCGGCGCGGCTCGGTGCGGATTACGAGACGCTGTCGTCGCTCAATCCGCGCCTCGTCTATTGCTCGATCACCGCCTTCGGCCAGACCGGACCCTACCGTGACGTTCCGGCGCACGACCTCGCCGTCGAGGCGCTCGCCGGGTCGCTCAGCGTGACCCTGGGAGAGGACGGCGAGCCTGCGATCCCCGGCATTCCGGCGGCCGACGTGATCAGTTCGACACAGGCGCTCTCGGCCGTGCTGATGGCGCTGTACCGGCGGGAGAAGACCGGGCGCGGCGACTTCATCGACATGTCGATGCACGACGCGACCCTGGCCGCCTGCCGCAACCTGCTCGGTCCCGCCTTCGCGGAGAAGCGCGACGCGGATCCCAAGCAGGAACGGACCACCGGCGGCTCGGCGTTCTATCGCATCTACCGCACGCGCGACGGGCGGCATGTCGTGCTCGCCGGGCAGGAGCCGAAATTCGTCCGCAATCTGCTCGGCGCGCTCGGCCGCATGGACCTCGCGGCGCTCTGCGAGCGCGGACCGGGGCCGCACCAGACGCCGCTCATCGAGTTCCTGCGCACCGTCTTCGCCGAGCGCACGATGGACGAATGGGTCGACTGGTTCCGCGGCCGCGACATCTGCTTCGCGCCGGTCAAGACGCTGCGCGAAGGCTTCGACGACGAGCACGCGCGCTCGCGCGGAATGCTCATCGT
This sequence comes from Allostellaceae bacterium, assembly GCA_036403035.1. Classification (GTDB taxonomy): domain Bacteria; phylum Pseudomonadota; class Alphaproteobacteria; order ATCC43930; family CGMCC-115725; genus DASWRT01. The sequence continues at coordinate 6,238 of DASWRT010000385.1, forward strand.
CGACGCTGCCGGGCGCGAGCATGTCGGACCGGCGATCAAGTTCCTGGAGGAGCCCGCTCACCCGTCCCTGACTGTTCCGGAACTGGGCGAGTACACGGAACAGATTCTCGGCGAGCTGCGGCAGGAACAGCACGAACACTGACGGACGGGCAGGGCGGCGCGGATCCCAAAGGCCGCGCCGCGCCGCCCGCCCGGTTCGCGTCAGGACGGGGCGCCTGCCGAGGGGCGACGGGCGGCTGCGGCCGACGACGTCGTGACGTCGTCGGCGCTCGGCGCCAGCTCTTCGAGCGATTTCGCCTTCGTCTCGATCCCGAACACCGCCACCATCACGACCTGCACGACGAGCAGCCCCGTCACCAGACCGATCACGCCCGAAATCCCGGTCGCCGCGAACAGCGGCACCGCGAGCTGGGGCGTCACGATCGTCATGAGCCGGCCGGCCGTGTTGCAGAACCCCGCGCCGCGCATGCGGATCTCGGTCGGGAACAGCTCCGGGACATAGAGCCCCCATGCGATCGCGACGAGGACGTAGACGGCGGTGACGAGAAGGAACCCGATGATGGTGAGCAGGGTCGGATCGGTCGTCTGCGGATAGAGAACGCCGAAGATGATCGCGAGCACGGAGAAGACGACGATGCAGGGCTTTCGGCCGGCCCTGTCGCTGAGCCACATGCCGATCAGCGCGCCGACCGGGCCGCCGAAGGACATCAGCGTCGTGTAGTTGAGCGAGGTCACGATGTTGATGCCCTGCTTGACCATGAAGGTCGGCAGGAAGGCGATGAAGCCGTAGATCGTCGTATTCAGAGCGATCAGCAGGACGCTGCCGGTGATCGTCCGCATCAGCATCCCGCGCGAGAAGAGCGCGCCCAGCGACGGTTTCTCCAGCGCGATCCGTTCGACGATGGGTGCTGGCGGCAGCGTCTTGCCGTCCGCCTCTACTTCGCGCTCGATCTCGGACAGGACGCGTTCGGCCTCCGCGGTGTGGCCCTTCGCTTCGAGCCAGCGCGGCGACTCCGGCATCGACTTGCGCAGATACCACACGAACAGGGCGCCGACGCCGACGATCACGAACATCCAGCGCCAGCCGAAATTCGGAATGACGGCGCGTCCGATAAGGGCCGAGAAGAACAGCGCCGAATTCGTCACGACGGCGAGCGCTGCTCCCCACCTCCCGCGGCTTCGCGGCGGCACGATCTCGCTCAGGGCGACGTAGCCGACGACGATTTCGGCGCCCAGGCCGCATCCCATGACGAACCGGGCGGCGATCAGCCAGGACATGGTCGGGGCGAAGGCGCCGACGAGAGACGCGCCGCCAAAGATCAGGAGGTTGACCTGATAGGAGAAGCGCCGGCCATAGCGGTCGCCGAGAATGCCGGCGAGCCACGCGCCGACCACCATCCCCGCGAACGTCACCGAGATGAAGTTCGCATTCAGCGCCGGAGCCGACCAGCCGGTGCTGACCAGGGTCGCCAGTACGGCGCCCTGCAGATAGATCTCGAAGGCGTCTAGAAACATGCCGGCGCCGATCAGCCCGAGCATGCGGTAGTGGAAACGGGATACCGGCAGCCGGTCCAGTCTTGCGCCTGCGTTGATCGCAGCCATCGCTCCTCCCTATTTCTTCGGGGCTTCCGCCCTCGCGTTCGTTCTTGTTCCACCGGGCCGTCCGCCGCTTCGCCGAGCCGCCGCGGAGAGGCTTGACACCGGATCAAGCTCTAATGTCTCTTTGTCCGGACAAAAGACGCTAACGAGCGCGCCGCAGAGTGTCAAGGCGGATGGGGGGACGATGAGCCTGTTCGATATCGAAGGCGACGCACGCCGGGCATTCGCCGCGCTGAAGGCGGGCGGCGTCGCGGTCGTCCCGAACGACATCGGCTATTCGGCCCTGGGCGGCTCGCCCGGCGCGCTCCACCGGATCTTCACCGCCAAGAAGCGGCAGCCGTCGAAACTCAACGCCATGGTCGGCAATCTCGATCTGCATCGCGAGATCCATCGCTGCGGCACCCGCGGCCGGGAGATCGTTCAGGCGATCACGGAGGATTACGGCCTTCCGCTCGGATGCATTGCGCCTTTTCGCGCCGACCATCCGATGTTCCGCACCCTGGACCGGGAAACGGTCGAGCGGAGCACGAGGGATGGGACGCTCGTCATCTTGCTCAACGCCGGACGCTTCCACGCGGCGCTCACGCGCCTGAGCCACCGCGAGCTGCACCCGCTGTTCGGGTCGTCGGCGAACCTCTCGACGAGCGGTACGAAGTTCAAGGTCGAGGACATCGAGCGGGAAATCCTCGACCTCGCCGATGTCGTGATCGACCACGGGCTTCAGAAGTATCACCCGTACAGAGCGTCCTCGACTCTGCTCGATGTCGAGACGCTGAAAGTCGTGCGCGTCGGCTCATGTTATCCGGACATCGCTTATGTTCTGCGCCGCCATTTCGGCGTCGATCTGCCTCAAGTTTAAGGTCTGGGGCGCGACGTAGCGCCGCTCGCATTTGGAAAACCTACCCGCTACGGGCGGCCGGCGGCTGGAACCGAGCCGTTGCCCACGTCGCTGCCCGACCGCGTTTTCCGCATGACCAGGAGTGCATCCGCTGCGCTCCGTGAAGAGGAATTTTGAATCGGGGATCGGGGGGATACTGAAAAGAGAACACTTCAACGCGAACGACGCAAAGTGCACGAAGGCCGCAAAGGGGATGATTGCGCGCCTGCGGCGCGCAGGAAAACCTACCTTCGCGTTCTTCGCGAACCCTTTGCGACCTTCGCGTTAAGGCGTTCCTCCCCTTCCATCCCCCCGATCCCCGATCATCCCCCCGATCCCCGATTCAGGTTCTCTATTTCCTCTTCCCCGCCGAACACCTCCCGGAACGCCCCCATCAGGGCGGAGTCGACTTCCGGCATCGAGGCGGTGATGCCGAGAGCGGCGAGGGAGGTCACGCCGTGCCGGCTGATGCCGCAGGGGACGATGCCGCGATAGTGCGTGAGGTCCGGCTCGACGTTGAGCGCGACGCCGTGAAACGTCACCCAGCGGCGGACGCGGACGCCGATCGCCGCGATCTTGTCCTCGCGGCCTCCCGGCTGCGCGACCCAGATGCCGACGCGGCCCTCGCGCCGCTCGCCACTGATATTGAAGCGGTGGAGCGTCCGGATCAGCCACTCCTCGAGGTTGTGCACGAAGGCGCGCACGTCGCGGTTGCGGCCGGGCCGCGACAGGTCGAGCATGACGTAGGCGATCCGCTGCCCCGGCCCGTGATAGGTGAACTGCCCGCCGCGTCCGGTGCGGTGGACCGGGAACAGGGCGGGCTCCAGCAAATCATCGGCGCGGGCGCTGGTCCCGGCGGTGTAGAGCGGCGGGTGCTCCAGCAGCCAGACCATCTCCCGCGCCGTTCCGTCGCGGACCGCCGCGACGCGCGCTTCCATATCGGCGATCGCCGCCTCGTACGGCACCGCCGGCTGGTCGCTGATCCGCCACTCGATTCCGCCGGTGCTTTGCGCCGCCGCCGCTGCTCCGTCTCGAATTCCGTCCGGCACCACCTGCTCGCCCTCGTCCGTGCCCGCGCTCACCATCTCGCTTGATATGGGTGTCCCGATTTGCTAATCACCGCGTCCACCACCGGCAAGCATAATTGCCGGTCGGTCACGATGCGGTCGTGGCGGAATTGGTAGACGCGCTAGCTTGAGGTGCTAGTGCCCGAAAGGGCT
>DASWRT010000386.1:0-5358 GCA_036403035.1 Allostellaceae bacterium
AGAACGTCGCCGCCGTCAGCGTCGGCACGAGCCGCTGCCGGCAAGGCCAGTCGGGATCCTCGCCGCGCATCGCGGCGGCGGCCGGGGCGACCGCCAGCAGGACGAGCGCGGCGCCGGCCGCGGCTGCAACCAAGTACCCCGACGCCTTCATCCCGCCGCTCGTCATCATCGCCGCCGCCGCCACCTCACGCCGCCGCGTCGCGCCGCGCCACGAGGCCGCGCGCCGGGTCGTAGCCGAGCACGGCGAGGCCCGCGAACACGATCAGCGCCGCGACAACCACCGCGGTCGACACCGGGTCGAAGCGGCCATACAGCGCGAACCGGATCAGCTCGATCGCGTGCGTGAACGGGTTCGCTTCGCAGATGTAGTAGAGCGGCAGGCTCGCCTCCTTGACCCGCCACAGCGGGTAGAGCGCCGACGACGCGAAGAACATCGGGAAGATCACGAAATTCATCACGCCGGCGAAGTTCTCGAGCTGCCGGATCATCGAGGAGAGCAGCAGCCCCAGCGCGCCCAGCATCATTCCCGACAGGATCAGCGCCGGCAGCGCCGCGATATAGCCGTACCACGGCGCCTCGACGTCCCAGAGCAGCGCGATCGCGAGGAACACGTAGGCCTGAACGATCGAGATCGCGACGCCGCCGAGCAGCTTTGCGGCGAGCAGGAACCAGCGCGGCAGCGGGCTCGTCATCAGCACGCGCATGCTTCCCATCTCGCGGTCGTAGACCATCGAGAGCGAACTCTGCATGCCGTTGAAGAGCTGCACCATGCCGACCAGCCCCGGCACGACGTAGACCTCGTACGGAATGTACGTGTCGTAGGGCGGTATCGCGGAAACGCCGAGCGTGAAGCGGAACCCGGCGGCGAAGATGCCGAGCCAGACGAGCGGCCGGACGAGCGCCGAGATGAAGCGCTCGCGCTGATGCAGGAACCGCAGCGCCTCGCGCCGGACGACGCCGTCGAGGCAGCGGAGATACATGGCGGCGGTCATGGCTTACCCTCGCGTGGAGCGCCCGCGGCGGCCGGCGGCGGACGCGTCAGCACGTCGAACGCGGCGCGGAGATCCGGCGCCCCGCCGGCCTGCGCCCGCACCTCGTCGGCGGTGCCGCGCGCGACGACGCGTCCCCGGTGCAGGACGATGATCCGCGCCACCTCGTCGACCTCGTCCAGCAGATGCGTCGCCCACAGTGCGGCGAGCCCTTCGCTCCGGCACAGCGCGCGGACATGGTCGATCAGGAATTGCCGGCTCGGCACGTCGAGCCCGACCGTCGGCTCGTCGAGCAGCAGGAGGTCCGGTCCGTGCAGCAGCGCGCGGCCGGTCTCGACCCGCCGCCGCTGGCCGCCGGAGAGCCGCCGCGCCTTTTCCCGGCGCCGGTCGGCGAGGCCGATCCGCTCCAGCGTCCGTGCGATCCGGGCCGCCGCCTCGCGCCGCGGCAGGCCGTGCAGCGCGGCGTGGTAGGACAGGTTCTGTTCGAGCGACAGGTCGAGATCGAGCGTCGGCTGCTGGAACACGACGCCCATCCGCGCCAGCGCGGCCGACGGCTCCGCCTTCAACTCCCGTCCGAACACCCGGATCGAGCCGCTGCGATGGTCGTAGAGCCGCGTCACCAGCGAGAACAGCGTCGTCTTGCCGGCGCCGTTCGGCCCCAACAGCACCGTGAACTCGCCGGGCCGGACCTCGAACGACAAATCGTCCAGCACCTTCCGCGGCCCGAAGGAATGGCTCAGCCCGTCCACGGCGAGCGCCGGCTGTGTTGCGACCGGCGCTTCCGTCGCCGTGGCCGGCGGCGTCGTCTCGCCCGTGCGCCCTTCGAGCACCGCCGTCATGGCCGTACCGCGACGCCCCACGGGAGCTGGCCGACGCCGACCGACTTGATCACCTTCTGGTCCGCCACGTCGATCACCGAGATGTCGTTGCTGACGCCGTTGGTCGTGTAGAGCCGGCTTTGGTCCGGGTTGAAGGCGACGCTCCAGACGCGCTGGCCGACCAGCAGATATTTCTTCACCTCGTAGGTCTGGGCGTCGATGACCGCGATCCGGTTGGCCGGGCCGAGCGCGACGAAGGCCCATTTGCGGTCCTTCGTGATCGCGATGCCCACCGGCTGGATCGCCTCCTTCGGCACGCCGGGGACGGAGAAGCCGATCCGCTTGATCACTTCGCGCTTCGCCGCGTCGATCACGCTGACCGTGCCGCCGATCTCCGCCGACACCCAGAACTGCGCGCCGTCGACGGTCCACACCGCGCGCCGCGGCCGGCTGTCGACGAGGATGTTGGCGACGATCTGATGCGTCGCGACGTCGATGACGTGCGCCATGCTGGTCGTCTCGGACGTGTTGACGACCCATTTCCCGTCGGGGCTGATCCCCATTCCTTCCGGCTCGACCCCGACCGGGATCTCGCTGACGACCTGGGCCGCGTCGATGTCGACGACGCTGACGAGGTTGTCGTCCTCGTTGGCGACGTAGAGGTGCTTGCCGTCGGGATGCAGCGCGAAGGTTTCCGGGTCGGACCCGCTCGGGAGCGTGTGGACGATCTCGTTGCTCTTCAAGTCGAGCACCTGGATGTCGTCGTCGTCGCTGGCGCAGATGAAAAGCTGGCTATTGTCCTTGGAGAGAGTGATGCCGCGGGGGCGTTGCCCGACCGGGATGGTCTTCAGGACTTCCAGGCTCTTGCCGTCGACCACCGTGATCGTGTTGTCCTTCTCGTTCGAGACATAGACGGTCTCGGCGCGGGCCGGCCGTTCCGGTACGCCGAAAGCGGCGAGCGCGCCCAGCGCCGCGACCGCCGCCGCCACCATCGCCCGGACGGACGGCCGCTTCATTTCATCCGGCATTTCGTCTCCGGCTTGTCGATGCCGAGCGTGTCCAGCTCGGAGAATTGATGGAGGAAGCCCGGCTGCGGCGACACCGAGACGAGCGAGCGCGGGTCGGCGAGCAGGATCGGCTGGCGGAGCTGCCCGTCCCAGTCGCGGAACGTCAGCGGGACGCCCTTGAACCCCGCCAGCTCGAACTTGTCGCCGCGCATGAAGGCGCCGATCGCGTCGGGGTCGGTGGACTTGGTCCGCGTCGCCGCCTCGGCGGCCGCGTGCACGGCGAGCCAAGCCGCATAGTCGCGCTCGGTCATCCAGCGCTTCGCCTGCCGCAGGAACCGGTTTTGCAACTGCGTCGCGCCCCACTGTTCGTGCGGACGCGCCCATGCCGTCGGGACGAGGCCCTGCGTCCCGGCGACCGGTCGCGGATCGAACGTGCGGTACGGGAGGTCGTCGCCGAACTCGTCCGTCTCGTCGGCGACGACCAGCACGTCGTAGGAGATGCCCTGCGTGAACCGGGAGACCTCGGCCTGGATCGCGAAATGGCCGGTGTCGGTACGGCGCGCGCCGGGGGTAAAGGTCCAGGGCTTCTCCTGGACGATCTTCGCGCCGAACTTCTTCGCCGCGCGCTTCAGGTCGGCCGCATAGGCCCGATCGTCATCGGTCCGCCCGACGGCCAGCAGGATGGACGGCCAGCGCTTCGCGACGAGGTACTGGACGAGCGCGTCGGCCAGCATCGCCCGGCTCGGCGTGACATGCAGCACGTCGCGGCGGCAGCCCTCCGCACGCAGCTCGTCGTCCTGGGCGCCGGAATTGAGGATCGTCGTGCCCGCGGCTTCCGGCAGGTCGGCGAGCTTGGAGAGGAGCGGCGCCGGCAGGTCGGCGACGATCAGCTTCGTGCCGCCCTGCACGATCTCGCGGAACGCGGCGGCGACGTCGCCGCCTTCCGGCACCATTGTCTCGCTCAGGACGAACTGCTGTCCCGTGAAGCGGCCGGTTGTGTTGACGTCGGCGATCCCGAGCCGCGCGCCCTGGATGCCTTCGTCGGTCGGCGGGCGGTCGAGGTAGGAGCGCGGCTCGACGAGCTTCACGGCCTGTCCGAGATAGGCGATCCGGAGTGTCGCGGCCGGGGCCGCAGCGGTTGGCGTCGCTTGCGGAGCCGGAGCGCCGCCGCCGCCGGACGGAGCGTCCTGGGCGGCCGCGCCGTAGCCGCCGCCGATGAGACTCAACAGAGCTGCCGCGGCGAGAAGCCGTCGCGCCGTGGCCGGCGCTTGCCCGTACATCAGGCTTCGCTGCAGTTTCCTCCTCCCTTTCTTCCGCACGTCAACCCAGATAATGGACCCATCGTCCGAAACCGGCCAACACCAATCGCCGGCCGGACCCGACGAAAGAGCCCGCCGCATGGCGAAGCGCGGGCGAAGGGAGGAAAACGATCAAGCGATGACGTGGATATTCCGCTGCACCCGCCGCCGCGGCCGCCCCTTCCGACCGGCGGCGGCGCTCGTCCTCTTCCTCGGCCTCTGCGTTCTTCCGCCGCGATCCGAGGCAAACGTCCCGCGGCTCGCCGTGTTCGATTTCGAGATGATCAACACCTCCCTGGAGCCGACCCGGCCGGACGAGGAGCGGCGGCTCCGGCTGATCGATGACGAATTGCGCAACCTGCTGCGTCGCTCCGGCCGTTTCGAGCTCATCGGCACCGCGGAGGCGGAGAACCAGGCGACCAAGGCCGTGGACCTGCGCAACTGCAACGGCTGCGAGGTCGACATCGCGCGCCGGCTCGGCGCCGACGAGGTGATGACCGGGACCGTGCAGAAGGTCAGCAACCTGATCCTCAACATCAACCTATATGCGCGCGCCGTGCCGAGCGGTGAGCGCCTGCTGGTCGCGAGCGTCGATATTCGTGGCAATACCGATGAAATGTGGCTCCATGGCGTTCGCTACCTCGTTCGCCATCGGGTGCTTGGAGAGGATTAGGGTCGTGGTCCGCATGGCTGCCGTCCGGTTGCGGCGCCTCGCCGCCGGTTTCGCCGCTACCGCCGCCGTCGCGGTCGCGCTCCTTGCGTCCGCGGCATGCGCACCGCCGCCGGCATGCGCCGCCGACGAGCCGCAGCCTGCCGCCGACGCCGCGGCGACCGTCCGCGTCGCGACGCTGAAGTTCGGCACCGTGGAGTGGGAGATCGACGTGATGCGACGGCACGGGCTCGACCGTGCGCACGGCGTCCGCGTCGAAGCCGTCGACTTCGCCGGTGCGCCGGCTGCGCAGGTCGCGTTGCAGGGCGGCCGGGTCGATACGGCCGTCCTCGATTGGCTCTGGGTGTCGCGGCAGCGGGCGGCGGGCGCCGATTGGACCTTCGCGCCGTTCTCGTCCGCTGTCGGATCGGTGATCGTTCCGGCCGGCTCGCCGATCCGGTCGGTCGCCGATCTCAAGGGAAAGCGGCTCGGCGTCGCCGGCAGCCCGCTCGACAAAGGGTGGCTGATCCTGCGGCTGCTGACGATCCGCAATGACGGTTTCGACCTCGACGGGGCGGCGGCGGAGAAGTCGTTCGG
>DASWRT010000387.1:0-32210 GCA_036403035.1 Allostellaceae bacterium
GCTGCTGCTGGGCGGCGGGCACAGAAGCACCGTGGCGCTCCGGCGCCAGGACCCGGCGCTGCGCGCGCTGATCGGCACGCTCCAGGCGAAGAGCGCCGGGCAGCCGGTCGCCGGACGCCCCTTCCATCTGCGCGTCGAGGACGGGCGGCAATCCCTCGTCTTCGCGCCGGGCGACCTCGTCGGGCTGATCACCGACCCGCCGCTCGCCGTCGAGGCGCCCCCGCAAGCTGCCGTGGCGACGGCTGCGGATAGTTCGGCGCAGCCGTCGCCGGTCGTGAAGTCGCGCTACGTCATTGCCGAGAACTTCCTGTCGCCGGCCGACCACGCGGCGCTGCTGCGCTTCGCGGTCGACTCCGAGGCGCGCTTCATCGACTCCGCCGTGTCGACCGACGACGCCGACTACCGGCGGTCGAAGGTGCTCTACGAGTTCCCGAGCTTCGCCGAGCTGTTCCGCCGCCGCATCCGCGAGCTGATGCCGCAGCTCCTGCCGGCGTTGCAGATCGCGCCGTTCCCGGCCGCCGACATCGAATGCCAGATGACGGCGCACAATGACGGCAACTACTTCAAGCTGCACAACGACAACGGCTCGCCCGACACGTCGACCAGGGCGCTCACCTACGTCTATTATTTCCACAACGAGCCCAAGGCGTATGGCGGCGGCGCGCTGCGGATCTATGACAGCGTGATCGCCGACGGCTTCTACCGCTGCGGCCCGCACGCCGCGGACATCGAGCCGAAGAACAACTCGGTGATCTTCTTCGTCCCGCACACCCACCACGAGGTGCTGCCGGTACGCTGCCCCTCCGGCCGCTTCGAGGACGGCCGCTTCACCGTCAACGGCTGGGTCCGCCGGGCCGAAGCGGCCTGATCGGACGGGCGGCAGCAGCCGGCGGCGACCTGTCCGCTGTCCCACCTGTTTCCGGTTTGGGTGGGGTCGGGGCCGCTGGCTGGTCGTGCCCTCCCGAAATCCTTTCGTACCAGGAGGTTGCGCGACACCGCTGATGCGCAACGCGAGCGCACCGCCGCCCGGTTTCCTGAGAATACAGGAGCGGAACAGGAGTAAATCATTGATTCTGAATGATCTGCTCTTCTGAGGAACAGGTTTTTCGTCCTGTTTTTCTCCTGTTAATTTCCTGTTTCTGTCCTGTTTCCCGCCTGATATTCCGAGCGGCGGGATTGTGTCCGATTCACGATGTCAAAGAGCGGACCGCCCGAGGGCGGTCCGCGATGGTATATCCTATATGGATATCGCGCAAGCCGATCGGCCGAGGCGCGGCAGGAGGGGCATCGGCGGCGCCGCCGCTCGACGGCGAGTCACGAGGCTGTGTCACAAGATTGCCGGCGAGCTTTCGCGACCAAGTGATCGTGCTGCCAAGCACTCCATGATGGAGGCCCCGGCAAGCCGCTGGGCTTAGAACTAGGGATGCTTTCGAGGGAATTCGGTTAGGCGGCCGGAAGTAGTCCGCTTGAGCCGCCACGATGCTCGCAGTTGAGCATAACCATAATACGTCCAGTCTCCTGACCGGCGCACCGTTATAGGCCTGCGATAGCCACTGTTGCTAAAAATGCCCTACGCGCTTGGATATGTATGATGCTTTCGAGGTTGCAATAGGGGTGACACCGGAAGCATTCCGCTCGGGTTGCATGCCCGCCGTACAATATCAGCGTGGAATATTAATCAGATTCAACCGTAGCCGACGAGCAATCTCCGAACCATGTCGGCCAACTCCAGAGGCTAAGGCGGTATCCGTCACGGCGTGGATCGCTGCATCATCCACGCAGAGGCTCCCGCGTATACGCTTCTCGGCAGGACAAGAGACACGATCTCGCCGCCTTCACAGAAGACGAGTTGCAAATCGTCGAGCCGCCGCATGGCGACCTTCGTGCAAAGGTTCAGTTCGAAGGCGCTAATCTTTTGTGGTGCCTCGCAGGCGAGGAGAACTTCGGCTTCTACTTGCGATAGCGAGTAGGTCTTGCTCGGCATGGTTCGGCCGTCGAACACGGACAAGCCGCCGTCTGTCTGTTCATACCAGAGGACGACTTCGCGCTGATGCCGCTCCGCCTTCCATGCATCCACTAACCTGTCGATTTCGCGATAAAGCCGGCTCAATCGAGGCGCGTTCTCGAACGGCCGCATATAATAATAGCAGACTTCGTCGAGGTTTAAGCCGCTGTCGGCCAGATGGCGCGCGGAGAAGACGAGATCGTAGGACGGCTCGTATACCGGCACCGGCAGCCCGAAGCGCGCCGGGTCGGCCTGCAACGGGGCATGTCTGGTCACCTGAACTTCCAGCCGAGTCGACGGTGGATCGAGATGCCTGAGCCGCGGGAGCATCGCCACCATTTCGGCATAGTCCGACGGTTTATCAAAGGGGAAGCCATAAAGGATGTTGTAGTGCGCGAGCACCCTATGTCTGCGCGCCAGCAGCAGGGTGTGCACGTTCCGAGCCGCCGATACGCCCTTGTCGATGGCGCGCAGCACCGTGCTGGAAAAAGATTCGATGCCCGGCTGCACCTCTTCGAAACCCGCGTCGGCAAGCAACGCGAATTTCTCAGCCGTCACGTTCGCCTTCATCTCCGATGTCAGCCGATATGGCCTACCGTGGCGAGCAAGCTCCGGCAGTAGCGTCTGATAATACCGGTGAGGCAGAATGTAATCGGAGAACCGGAAGGCGTTTATGCCGTGCCTTGCCTTCAAGGCATCCATGTCGCGGAGCACGATCTCGGCTGATTTCGCCCGGTAATGCATGTCGTCGTCGTGGATGCCGCAGAAGATGCAATGGTGTTTCGCACCCCACCAGCATCCCCGCGAATTCTCAAGCGGTAGCCGTTCGACCGGGATATGGACGCCATGCAGCCGGCTGAGGTCCGCAATGTCACGGAAGAAGTCTCCGAAGTCCGGGGTGGGACTGGCATCCATCGGCATCCGCGGTACCGGCGGTGCCAACCGGACATCGCCGTTGCGGTCGCGATGGAGGATGCCGGGTACGTCCTCCAGCGCATGCCCGACAGATGCCATTGCTAGGGGGACCACGACGTTCTCACCCTCGCCTGCGCTGACGGCGTCGACCCAGGGGTATGCCTTGAGCAAGGCGCTGCCGGTCGGCTCGCGCACGGCATAGCCGCCAAAGGCGATCAGCCGATCCGGAGCGCGCTCCTTGACGAGCTTGGCGAGAGCGAGGGATGCAATGGTCTGGTCGAACATGCAGGTGAAGCCTACCAGGGTGGCGCCATCGCTGACGACGGCATCCGCTGCTTCCTCAAGCCATCCCGGAATGGTCTTCGCCCTGAGGTGCAGCAGATCCCGGATCAGGCCGTCCACACCGCCCCGCTCCGTGAGATCGATCGTGCCGTAGCTTGCCAGCTGCAAAGTCTTCTCGCGGAGGATGCGACGCTGCCGCGGCGTCACTTCCGGGTCGAGGATTGCGCTGAACAGGAAGTCGTTCAGGGCGAAGACATTCGCCAAAGCGTAATACGTAACCGGCCGGATGAAGCGCAGCATCTCGATATTCAGATGGCGCACGACGCACGGTATTCCCGCTTCCGCCAGGACAGCCTTCAAAATGCTGAGCCCGAGGCTAGGCTCCGTGAGCGTCGTCCAGGGCAGGCTGACCAAGAAGGCCCGAGGCCGTCCTTTGCCGTTAGAGCTTCTGTACGCCGGAGACATCGACGATCTTTTCGACGCCTACCATTGCGACGTCATCCACCAACATGATGACGACGCCGACGACGACGGCGATCGCGACAGGGTTCTCGACTGTCCCCGGGTCGTGATCGTGCATGACGGACCCACCCGCGACGATACGGTCGATCGCCTTGTCGCTGAGTTTTATCCCGAGCTCCCTGGCGACCTGCGACGGCTCCCGGGCAAACTCGACGATGTGCCGGCCATCTTCGACCACCTTGGTGAAAAAGCCCGCGATCTCGCGGCTGGTCGGATCGGCGATCTTGCCGGTGCTGGCAGGAGAAAGTTGCTGGAGGGCGCGCAAAGAACGATCGCTGAGCTTCAGCTTGAGCTGTTTGGCCACGGCAGCGGGATCAGCCAGGACATCGCGCAACGGGATCTTCTTCTCGTTCGCCGCGCCTACGAACTCCAGCAACTCGGCGCTTATGACACCGCGCGATAGCACGTCGCTCAGGTGTGGCACCGATGGCGCTTTCTTCGGGAATGGAATCGGCGGCTTGCCCGTACTGCCGCAGGTGAATCCACCCTCGTCGTCCTGGTAGACAAGCGAGTTCTCGGCGTCAAGCTGACCGACAACGGCCTCGACGCGGCCGACGACGACGTTGGAAAGCTTGTTCAGAAGAGAGGCGAATTCCTGTCCGAGATGCTCCGCGCGCGCGAAAAGCGTCGATTGCGCCAGGGACGACACGCCGCGGAGCTGAAGCAGAATGCCGGGGTCGAAGGGCGGGATGCGCCGCACCCCGTGTTCGGTGATGATGATGCCCCCGGCATCGCCGCCGCCGAAAATAATGACTTGTGCCATTGGACCGCCCCGGCTGTGTCGCTTTCGTAACCATAATCAACCGCCTCCGCCCATTCCGCAATCAAAAAGAGCCGATCGGAGGTGATGCGCACCAAATAGTGGCGGCGGGAATACTGCTCTACCGGACGGAGACGAAATGTTGGTGAGTGTTGAGACTTGAGCATCGAATCCTGATATGCGTCTCTACGGATCTATGGCAGGCATGTGGCAGTGGCGTCTTTTGCTCGATGCAAAGGAGGAGCGACTGTAATCGGCCTATTCGAATACTGGAGGGGCGCCATCCCGAACGCGCGTCAATACCGATATCGGCCATCTGCCAATGTTCTGCTGACCACCCTTCCATCTGCACGGCGTTCACCCCGGCATCGGAGGGGCTGATGCTCCCGCACGCCGACATCGTCGACGAGCATCACCGGCATTGGCCGGCGCATCAGCCGCTCCCGCGGAGACACAGCCAAATCGCGATTGAAGGACCGCCCCGCACCATCACTGGAACAGCTTGACGGGCCCTTTGATCGCCTTCCAGGCGAAGTGCCCCCCAAGCATGTACCGGGCGTCGAAGCCGGCTTTGCGCAGCGTCGCGGCGGTCTGGCATCCGATATGGAAGCCATAGACGCAGAACGTGACCACGGGCTCGGTTTTAGAGAGGTCGCCGATCCAGTCGTCGACGCGCTCCGGATCGCGCCAAACGGCGCCGTCCATGATCTCCTGGGATCTTGCGCTGTAGTGCTTCGGGCGGGTGTCGATGATCTGGACAGGCGTACCGGACGCGAGCATCGCCTGCACCTCCTCGGGGGTGATCGACGGCACCTCCGCGAATTCCTTCTGCACAAGTGGCCGGGGCGGCGCGACCTTTGTTGCGTCGTCGTATCGCGTCTGCACCGCGTCCCAATCGATGTTGCGCATGAAGGCGGCGACGTACGCCGTAGCGTTCGCGCCAAACTCAATGTGGTACGCGTGCTCGTACATGTCGAGCGCCAGGATCGGGATGCCGCCGGGGATAATTTGTCCGTGCTCGGTGGTGCACTGGTTGATGAGCCGGCCGGCGCGCGGCACGTAGGTGAGCAGCACCCAGCCGGAACCGCCCGCCAAGCCGTCGGCCAGCGCGACAAATTCGCTGCGCCAGCGGTCGACCGAGCCGAAGTCGCGGGCGATCGCCGCCGCGATCGTCTCCGGCAGCACTCTGCCGTCGCCGCCCAGGCTCGCGAAATACAGCTCGTGCAGCAGCGTCGCATTGAGCGCGTCGAGCTGTTCGCGTTTCAGGCGGCCGACAAGATTGGCCGGCGCCTTTTCCACGTGAACGGACTCAAGCTCCTCGGTGAGGGCGTTCAAGCGTTTCAGCGCGGCTCCGTAGTTGTGCTCGTAGTGGCTCTCGATCAGACGCGGCGAGATGCCGTTCAGCGTCCAGGGACGGCAGAAGATGGGGGCAAGTTGATACGACATTTCAGAACTCCAAGAAGGTGATGTTGAGACCGCGTCCGCTCAGCTTTTGGCGACGTTCACCTTGTCGAGCGCTGCCCTGAGTCCCTTGGCGACCTTCTCGACGTCGTCATTGGCCCAGAAATGCAGGAAGAAGGCGCGGGGCTCGTCGTTGAGCATGTGATTGTGCACCGCCGTCACCTCAATGCCGTTCTCGCGCATCGCCTTGATGACCGGATTGACCTCCTGCGCGACCAGGACGAAGTCGCCGGTGGTGGCCACCTTGCCGCCGCCGGTGGACTGGAAGTTGATCGCGATGGCGCTGCCCATGGCTTCCGGTACGTCCATGCCGCCGTCCTTCACCGGTTCGGCGCGCGGCACGCTGACCGCGTAGACGCCGCCGTTCGCCTTGCCCTTGTGGCCGAGCACGCGGTCGATGATCGCGGAGTCAAACCCGAGATCCTGAGGCTGCGTTGCAGGCGGTTGTGCGCCGCTCGCAGGAGCGCCTCCTCCGGTAAGGGGTGTTTTGCTCAGAGAAAGCCCTTGGTGCAGCGCCGCCGCGAGCTTCACAGGGTCGCCATGCCCGAGCACGTGCATGTACATCGTGAAGGGCTCGTTCCGCAGGAGATGATTGTGGAGCGCGGTGATCTCGATGCCGCCTTCCTCCAGCTTCCGCATCACCGGATTGACCTCGTCCTGCGTGAGGACGAGGTCGCCCATGACC
Source organism: Allostellaceae bacterium (assembly GCA_036403035.1). Lineage (GTDB taxonomy): Bacteria > Pseudomonadota > Alphaproteobacteria > ATCC43930 > CGMCC-115725 > DASWRT01. The sequence continues at coordinate 6,631 of DASWRT010000387.1, forward strand.
ATGGCGTCGCCGTTGCCGCCGCCCGTCTCCTTGAAGGCCAGCCAGGAGCCGAGCGCCAGCCCCGGCTTGATGTCGACGCCGTCGAGCTTGACGTGGAGATCGGTGCGCGGCAGCCCGACGCGATAGACACCGCCGGGCATCTCCATCCCCGCTTTGCCCAGCGCTTCGCCCACCCGCTGCTGCCACGTGCCGTCGGCGGCCATTGGTGCCGACAGGGGTGTGATGAGCGCGAGCGCTGCAACGACACTGTATGCGGACTTGATCCTCATCGTCTCCTCCTTGCTCGGATAAGTTGATTGCATGCGGCACGACGGGCTCGGTCACGATTCGTGCCGTCGCTGCACTTCGTCGTACAGACGCCGCACGTTCGACCAGTTGATCGCCGCCATGAACGCGTCGACGTAGGCGGCGGCCTTGGCGCCGTAGTCCATGTGATAGGAATGCTCGTACATATCGAGCGCGAGGATCGGCTGGCCGCCCGCGAGAGTGGTCGTGTGATCCATGGCCCATTGGTTCACCAGCCTGCCGTCGCGCGGGCTGTAGGTCAGCAGCACCCAGCCGGAGCCGCCGCCCTGCGCCTTCCCCATCGCGGAAAACTCCGCGCGCCACCGCTCGACCGAGCCGAAATCGCGCGCGAGCACGTCCCGCATGATCCCGTCGGGTTCGCTCTCCTCGCCCAGGCTGGCGAAGAACAGTTCATGCAGGATCATCGAGTTCGTCGCGATCAATTCCTCGCGCTTGAGACCGTTGACGACGAAGACCGGCGCGGTCACGAAATCGCGCGCGCCAAGCTGCTCGACGATGGCGTTCAGGCGCTTTACCGCGCCGCCGTAATTGTTCTCGTAGTGGCTGACGATCAGCCGCTCGGACATGCCCTTGATCCGCTGCGGGTCGCACGCCAGCGGCTTCATCGCGTATGGCATCGTTTCTCTCCCTTGCTCACGGTTCGCGCGCTCCCCAGAGCGGAAACCCGAAGGTCACGCCGACACGCAGTTCGGTCAGCGAGCGCTCGTTGATGCGCCCTTCGCGGACGCCGAAATCGACGGCGATGTCTTCGCGCACCTGCCAGATCGCACCGAGGAGCCCGGAAACGGTGTCGAACGCGCCAAACTCGCGCTCGTACAGCACCTCCGCGACCGGCCGGACCGTCCAGTCCGCCGGGCCTTCGGCGATGGTGCTGAAGAACACGTCGCCATGCTGCCGCCGCGTGAGCGCCGTCTCGGCGTTGAGGTGGACCGTCATCATCGGGAACCGGTACGAAACGACTCCGGCCCAGCTTCCGCCGATCCCCGCCTCGTCGTTGATGCCCGGCAGCAGCATGCCGAACTCGGTCCGCGATGCTCGGGCCCGGCTTTTCCTGAAGCGTCCCCTGCCGCAGCACGCCCTTGAGGAAGGCGCCGTTGCCGATGACCGCCGTGCGCGCCGTCGCGGGCGGCAGCGCTGTCTGCCCTTGCCCCTGCAAGACGGCTTCCCAGTTCTCGATCAGGCCCAGGTTCAAAACCACGGCCGGCGCAATCAACGTCCGGTCGGAACCTTCGCGCAACAGGCCCGCCGGACCGAGTTCCACCTCGAACTCTCCCGGGTCGGCCACGGCGGCATCGGTGCCGTCGAACGGCCGGTATGCCTGCGCGTCATGAGACCAGGTCATCACGACCGGCAGCACCGAAATGGCGGCGGCGGTCCGCTTGGCTGCCCGCGAGCGTTCGGCGAAGCCGCGCATGTCTGCCGCGTCCGGCGGCTATTGCAGTGGGTTGATCACGATCCGGTCGAAGTGCGTGACGCTGTCCGCCTTCGTCCATAGCGCGATCTTGCCGACGCTAGGGAACGTTCGATCGCTGGCGGTGAAGAGCTGCTTGCCGTCGAACGAGACCGTGAACCGGTCGCCTTCGGCGCGGAGCGCCAGCGTATGCCAGTCGCCGGAGGTCACCTTCGTGTTCACCCCGGCGATCTGCTCCCGATTTCCCTTGACCACCCGGTAGAAGCGGACGTTGTCTTCGAGCGCATTCGCCCGCACGACGTAGTAGTTATCGGCGGAGGTCAGCCGAATGGCGATGCCACCCGCCCGGTCGACCTTCCCGGAGACCGGCTTGAAGCGGATGACCACCTCGACGTTCTGCACGGCGAAGGGCTCGTACACGGCAAGCGGAAACCGGTAGTCGGTTGCGTCGGTGCTGGTCTGCGCGATGGCCTTGCCCTTGCGCGCCGTCTCATCCTCGACGACGGCCCAGGTGCCGGCCGATCCGTTGCCGGAATGCCAGGAGGTCAGGAAATCCGGCGGCAGCGGCCCCGGTGCATAGTGCGAGATGTCGATCTCGGTCGGGCCGGTCTGTGCGTGTACCGCCGCCCATCCACCCCCCAGAACCAGAGCCATAAGAAGCGGCAGGGCCGCGCGGCGAACCTCGATGAGGAGCGGCGCGGTTGCCGCGCCGAGACGGGAGTGGAGCTTCCGAGCGGAAATAGAAAAACGGCCCTGTCGGTCCATGCACGCGCACTCCCCGCATTGCGAGAACTGCGCAGAGCTTGGACGACGGAAGCCGTCTGACGGGGAGTCTGCTTTGCCCCCGATCGGAAAACATTAGCGCGGTCGCGAGCCGGTCGCAACGGCAATTGCATCGGCTCCGCCCCCTGCTCGTTTGGGGAAACCGGCGCGCTACCGGTTGCCGCCTGAACCGGAAACGAGGAATGCCGGACGCCGCCCATCGGCGATTGCAACTCAATTCGACGAGCGGAGTTGATGACGTAACGTGCCTCGACGTGGAGCCGGCATTCCGATGCGCCTGACCTCTCCGTCTCCATCATCGTCATCCTCCCGGCCCGGGTGCGCCGCCGCATCCGGGGGTGCGGGATCGCGTCCGGCAACAAGGGGCGGCCGCGCGGCGGTGCCCGCGCTCGCCGCCGCCCTGCCGCTGCTGCTACTGACGCTCACCGGCTGCGGGGGCGGCGTGCTGGACCCGCAGGGTCCGATCGGCGGCGCGAACAGGACTATTATGCTCAACTCGCTGGCGATCATGCTGGCGATCGTGGTGCCCACGATCATCGTGGCGCTGGTCTTCCCATGGTGGTACCGGGATACCAACACCCGGGCGCGCTACCGGCCGGACTGGGCCTATTCCGGGCGGATCGAGCTCATCGTCTGGTCGATTCCCATTATGGTCATCCTCTTTCTCGGCGGGGTGATCTGGATCGGTTCGCACGAGCTCGATCCCGGCAATCCGATCGCCTCGAACCAGAAGCCGATCGAGGTGCAGGTGGTCTCGCTCGACTGGAAATGGCTCTTCATCTACCCCGGCCAGGGCATCGCCACCGTCAACCAGCTCGTGGTCCCGGCCGGCGTGCCGGTGCATTTCTCGCTGACCTCGGCATCGGTGATGAACATGTTCTTCGTGCCGCAGCTCGGCAGCATGATCGCGGCGATGAACGGCATGGTCACGCAGCTCTATCTGCAGGCCGACCATCCCGGCGATTTTTACGGCCAATCCGCACAGTTCAGCGGCGACGGGTTCTCCGACATGCATTTCACGATGCGCGCCGTCCCCGCGGATCAGTTCGGGCAATGGGTAAACGGCGTGCAGCAGGCGGTGGGGCCGGCGCTCGACCGTGCAGCCTACGAGGCGCTTTCACAGGAGAGCCAGAACGTGCCGCCCTCCACCTACCGGGCCGTCGATCCGGGCCTCTTCCACGCCATCGCGATGCGGGAGATCCCGCCGGAGCCGGGGCCGGGCACCGGACGTGGCGGCGAGCCGGGCATCAAGCCCGTGGGCAAAAAGGAAGCCCATCGGTAAGGCCCGTCGCGGCCGCCGGTAAGGCCCGTCACAAGTACAGGGATAAGGAACGACATGCTGGGCAAGCTCACCTGGAACGCGATCCCCTGGGATCAGCCGATCCCGCTCGCCGCCGGCGCCGGGGTGATGGTGATCCTCCTCGCCGTGGTCGTCTGGGTCGTGGTCAAGGGACACCTCCCCTACCTCTGGCACGAGTGGATCACCAGCGTCGACCACAAGCGCATCGGCGTGATGTACACGCTCCTCGGCCTCCTCATGCTGGTGCGCGGCTTCGTCGACGCGATCATGATCCGCTCGCAGCAGGCCCTGGCGTACCACTCGCAGGGTTACCTTCCGCCCGAGCATTACAACCAGGTCTTCTCGGCGCACGGCACGATCATGATCTTCTTCGGCGCGATGCCGCTCATGATCGGCCTCATGAACTTCGTCGTGCCGCTGCAGCTCGGCGTGCGCGACGTGGCCTTCCCGACGCTGAACTCGACCAGCTTTTGGCTCACCGCCACCGGCGCGCTGCTGGTCAACATGTCGCTGGTCGTCGGCGAATTCGCGCGCACGGGGTGGCTTGCCTATCCGCCGTTGTCCGAGCTTCGCTACTCGCCCGGCGTCGGCGTCGACTACTATCTCTGGTCGCTCCAGATCTCCGGCGCCGGCACGCTGATGACCGGCATCAACTTCGTCACCACCATTCTGAAGATCCGCGCGCCGGGCATGAGCTATCTGCGCATGCCGATGTTCTCCTGGACCGCGCTCGCCGCGAACCTGCTGATCATCGCGGCGTTTCCGGTGCTGACCGCCACGCTCGCCATGCTGCTGCTCGACCGCTACCTGGGGTTCCATTTCTTCACGAACACCGGCGGCGGCAACATGATGATGTTCATCAACCTGATCTGGGCCTGGGGCCATCCCGAGGTCTACATCCTGGTCCTGCCGGCCTTCGGCATCTTCTCCGAGGTGATCTCGACCTTCTCCGGCAAGCCGCTGTTCGGCTACCGCTCGATGGTGGCGGCGACGCTGTTCATCTGCCTCGTCTCGTTCATGGTATGGCTGCACCATTTCTTCACCATGGGGGCGGGCGGCGACGTCAATGCCGTGTTCGGCATCGCCACCAGCATCATCGCGGTCGGCACCGGGGTGAAGGTCTACAACTGGATCTTCACGATGTATGGCGGCCGCGTCCGCTTCACCACGCCGATGCTGTGGTCGCTGGGATTCATCGTGACCTTCGTGATCGGCGGCATGACCGGCGTGCTGCTCGCCGTGCCGCCGGCCGATTTCGTGTTGCACAACAGCCTGTTCCTGGTGGCGCATTTCCATAACGTCATCATCGGCGGCGTGGTGTTCGCCGCCTTCGCCGGCGTCACCTACTGGTTCCCCAAGGCATTCGGGTTCCGGCTCGACGAGTGGTGGGGCAAGCTCGCGTTCTGGCTCTCCCTTGCCGGGTTCTACGTCGTCTTCATGCCGCTCTATGTCGCGGGGTTGCTCGGCATGACGCGGCGGCTGCAGCATTACGACGTCGCGGCGTGGCGGCCCTGGGTGCTGCTCGCCGGCTTCGGCATGCTGATCATGATCGCCGCCTTCGTCTGCCAGGTGACGCAGCTCGTGGTCAGCATCCGCCATCGCGAGGAACTGCGCGACGAGACGGGCGATCCGTGGAACGGCCGCTCGCTCGAATGGGCGACCTCGTCGCCGCCGCCGGCCTTCAATTTCGCGGTGCTGCCGAACGTCGGCGGCGAGGAGCCCTATTGGGAGATCAAGCGGCGCGCCATCGAGAGCCAGCAGCTCGCGGCGGAGCCCGACTACAAGGACATCGAGATGCCGCGGAACAGCCCGACCGGCTTCATTACCGCTTTCTTCTGCACCATCACCGGCTTCGCGCTGATCTGGCACATCTGGTGGATGATGGCGGTCGGGATCGTCGCCTCCTATGCGGTCTTCGTGTGGTTCGCGTGGCGCAACGTCGAGGAGTACCACATCCCGGCGGCGGAGGTCGCCCGCATCGATCGCGAGCGCCGGCAAGCGCGCCAGCAATGGCTCGATGAGCATGCGGCCGAGGAGCGAGCGGAGACGGCGGCCCGCGTCGGAGAGCCGGCATGACCGCGACCGAAGCCTTCCGGCAGGACCGCCGGCCCGCCGACCCCTACAAGCTCGGGCGCGGGCGCGGCCACGGTCATATCCCCGGTTTCGGCGGCGGTCATGATTACGCGCCCGGCCATGGCGAAGGCGGGCCGGCCTCGAAGCGCGTCGTCGTCGGCTACGGCTTCTGGATCTTCCTCCTCAGCGACATCGTGATGTTCTCGTGCTTCTTCGCGGCATATGCGGTGTTGCAGACGGCGACGGCGGGTGGGCCGTCGGGCCGCGATCTGTTCGAGCCGTCGCGCGTGGCAATCGAGACCGGCTGCCTCTTGTTGTCGAGCTTCACCTGCGGCCTGTCGGCGGTGGCGACCGAGGCGAAGAGCCATCTCTGGACCCAGATCTTCCTGCTGGTGACGGGGCTGCTGGGCGCCGCCTTTCTTGCCCTGGAGGCGACGGAATTCGCCGGGATGGTGGCGGCGGACGCAGGGCCGGACCGCAGCGCGTTCCTGTCCGCCTTCTTCGCCGTGGTCGGATGTCACGGGCTCCACGTCACCGCCGGGCTGCTCTGGCTCGGCACGATGATGGCGCAGGTCTTCGTCAAGGGCTTCCGCCCGAACATCCTGCGCCGGCTGCTGTGCTTCAACCTGTTCTGGCACGCGCTCGACATCATCTGGGTGGCGCTGTTCACGATCGTCTATCTGATAGGGCAAGGACGATGAGTAGTTACGACGACGATTTCGACCCGGATGCCGAGGACGTGGCACCAGGCGTCATCGACGCGCCGGAACACAGCATCCGCGCCGGCATCCAGGGCTATCTCATGGGTCTCGGCTTAGCCATCCTGCTCACCATCGCTTCGTTCTACGTGGCGAAAACCCATCTGATCTGGGGGCCCGGCATCCCGGTGGCGCTGGTCGTGCTCGCCATCGCGCAGATCGGCATACACCTCGTCTTCTTCCTCCACATCACGACCGCGCCGGACAACACCAACAACATCCTGGCGCTGGCTTTCGGCGTGCTGATCGTTGCGCTGATCGTCGCCGGCTCGGTCTGGATCATGTACCACCTCAACGAGAACCTGATGCCCGCCGAACAGATCATGCAGATGCAACGGTGAGGAGAAGAGGCGAGAATCGTCGAAGGGCTCATCCCGAGCGATTGACAATAGTAGGGGCCGGTGTGGATTGATTTCAGTCAACTCAAATATATTTTGAGAATACCATAGCCAAGCTTACAAACATTTCATGTTCATTGCATTGCGCGGCTGGAACTCGCTCCCGCAGCGGACCTTAGACAGATACGGATCGTCCATCCGCTGACCGGCGCAGAGCGCGCAAAATGGCAGACAAGGGCAGGCCGCAATCCACCGGCCGGGAATCCGCTGGGCATTACCGCCGTCGTCCCCCCGTCGCCGCGCCCGCCGCCAAGGGGCGGGTGCGAGCGCTCGCTCATGGGGAGGAGGGAGCGGCTCCGGCCAAGCAGGGGCAGCTCCGCGGCGGTGCTGCGGCGAAGCACGGCGGTGCTCCTTGGTATCGGCGTCTTCCCATCCTCGAAGGCATCCTGCCGATCGACTGGTCCCAGGTGCCGGCGGATGCGATCGCCGGCGTCACGCTCGCCGCCCTCGCCGTCCCCGAGGTCATGGGATACACGATGATCGCCGGGACGCCGGTGATCACCGGGCTCTACACGATCCTCCTTCCTATGGCCCTGTTCGCGCTGTTCAGGTCGTCGCGGCATCTCGTGGTCGGCGCCGACTCCGCGACGGCGGCGATCCTTGCCAGCGGCCTTGCCGGTCTCGCGGCGGCGGGATCGTCCGAGTGGCTCGCCCTGGCCGGCGCGCTGGCGCTGCTGGCGGCCGCCATCATCGTCGTCGCACGGCGATCAAGGCGTCCGACGTGATGGTCGGCAAATAGGCGCTGCCGGCCGATACAAGGAGCGATGTTACCGCTAACATCGGCCGCGTCCGTTCAAAAACACGATGAGCCGACGAGAGAGGGAGCAAACGCCATGAGCCGGCCCGTCATCATCTCCTGCGCGATCACCGGCGGCGGCGACACTGTCGGCAAGCATCCGGCGATCCCGGTGACGCCCGCCCAGATCGCGGAGTCTGCGGTCGGGGCCGCGGCGGTGGGGGCCGCGATCGTGCATATCCACGTGCGCGACCCGGCGACCGGCGCGCCGAGCATGGACAAGGCGCTCTATCGTGAAGTGTTCGAGCGTATCCGCGGCAGCGGCTCGGACGTGATCGTCAATCTGACGACGGGGGCCGGCGGGCGCTTCGTGCCGGCGCCGCAGGACCCGCGGCAGCCCGGTCCCGGCACGACGCTGTCGCCGCCGGAGGTGCGCGTCGCGCACGTCGTCGATCTGCGGCCGGAAGTGTGCAGCCTCGACATGGGCAGCATGAATTTCGGGCCGCACGTCTTCGTCAACACGCCCGCCCACCTTGCCGAGATGGCGCGGGCGATCCGCGGCGCCGGGGCGCGGCCGGAACTCGAAGTGTTCGACACCGGGCACATCAGGCTGGCGCGGCACCTGATCGAGCGGGGCGAGATCGCCTCGCCGCCGCTTTTCCAGATCTGCCTCGGCATCTCCTGGGGCGCGCCGGCCACGCCGGAGGCGATGCTGGCGATGCGCAACATGCTGCCGGCGGATGCGATCTGGGCCGCCTTCGGCATCGGCGCCCAGCAATTCCCGATGGTGGCGCAGGCGGTGCTGCTCGGCGGGCACGTGCGGGTCGGGCTGGAGGACAATCTGTACCTGGAGAAGGGCGTGTTCGCGCCGACGAACGCTGCGCTCGTCGAGAAGGCCGCCGCGATCGTCCGCCTGCTCGGCGAGCATCCGGCGACGCCGGCCGAGGCGCGGGCGATCCTGGGCGGCGGCAGGGGCGGCGCGTCCGCGGCGGCAGTCGCCGGCCGCTGAACGAGGGGAGAGTCCTTCTCAGTCCGTGGGATCGTCGGCGACCCGTCCGAAGAAGCGTAGATCATGGAAGGCGCCCTTGAACCATGCCCTCTGGCGCAGCGTGCCTTCGAACCGGAACCCCGTCTTTTCGAGCACGCGGTCGGACGCGCCGTTGCCGGGGAGCGTCCATGCCTCGATGCGGTTCAGGCCGAAAAGCCGGCGGCCACAGGCGACCGCGGCGCGCAACGCTTCGGTCATGACGCCGCGCCCCCAGAAGCGCGGATGCGTCTCATAGCCGATGCCGCCGCATTTCCATGGCTTGATGAAGTAATTGAAGCGGATGGCGCCGATGAATTCCGCGGAGGCGCTGTCTTCGATGATCCAGGCGCATCCGGTTCCCGCCGGAAAAAGCGCCGCCATGTTCCGCACGAACTGGTCGGCTTGATCTTCCGCCGGCGCGTCGGGCCAGTCGGAATAGCGAGTGACTTCCGCGATCGACAGGAGAGCGCGGAACGGCGCGCCGTCATCCGGCGTGACCGCGCGCAACGTCAGGCGGCCGGTCGACAGGGAAGGGAAGACGTCGGTCGTGGTCGCGGCCATGATCGCATCCGAGAGATATTGCCGATGGATGTCGTACCTTGTCCGGCGGCTGTGGTCGAGCCGCTGTATGCGGGAAAGGGATGGAGAGGGACGAGCGATGATCCGCTATGAGCTGACGGGCAGGACGGCGCTGGTCACGGGCGGCGCCTCGGGGATCGGGCTTGCGACCGCTTCCCTGCTGGCGCGGGCGGGCGCTGCGGTCGCGATCAACCACCTGCCGGAAGATGGGCGCGGCGCCGAGGCGGTCGTGGCGCTGAAGGCGGAGGGGCTTTCGGTGCTGGGCGCGCCCGGCAACGTCGCGGCGGCCGGCGAGGCGGAGGCAATGGTCGGCGCGGCCGTGGAGCGGCTCGGCGGGCGGCTCGACCTCCTCGTCAACAACGCCGGCACGCCGGGCACGCGCGGCGCGATCGAGCCGTCGCAGATCGACCGGATCACCGAGGAACTGTGGTCGGCGGTGATCGAGACCAATCTGCTCGGCCCGTTCCGCTGCGCCAAGGCGGCGGCACCGGCATTGCGGGCCGCGCGCGGCGCGGTGGTCAACGTCGCGTCGATCGCCGGCATCAACTCGCCCGGCAGCAGCATGGCCTATGGAGCCGCTAAGTCCGGCCTGATCAGCCTGACCAAGAATCTCGCCCGCGGCTTGGCGCCTGAGGTTCGTGTCAACGCGGTGGCGCCCGGCGCGGTCGACAGCACATGGCCGATCGAGTGGACCGAGGAGCGGCGCCGCGCCTCGATCGAGAAGGCGCTGCTGAAGCGGCGCTGTACGCCGGAGGACATCGCCGAGGTGATCGTGTTCCTGGGCGTCGGCGGCGCGATGGTGACGGGCCAGACGGTCGTCGTCGACGGCGGTCTGACGCTCCAGACGGCGTGAGCCGAGCGGCGGCAGCGGCCGCGACGTCCAAAAACGAAAGCGGCGCTCCGAAGAGCGCCGCCCGGCGAAGTGAGATCCGACTGCGTGCGTGAGCGGGTTATGCAGCCCTACGCTTGCGGCGGCCGAACAGGCCGATGCCGGCGAGGCCGGTGCCGAGGAGCGCGAAGCTGGCAGGCTCGGGAACCGCAGCGGCGGCGTTCAGGGCGATGGTGGTGGGCGTTCCGGAAAAGTAAGTCTCGCGACCATTCGTATAATCATAGCTGTAGAAATAGTCGCCCGCGTAATCCAAGAAATTCACGTCATGCGAGATCGACTGTCCGAGATTGAGTGTCGGCACGAACTTGTCGGAATAGGAATATACGCTTTGCTCCACGTAAGAATACTTGGTGTTATCCTTCGATGAGCCGTTCGCATATGAATAAATCTGATCGATCCCGGAATAGTAATACCACCAATAGTAGCTATAGGATTTCCCGGCGGAATTGCTCAGATACAATTCATTGCCGTAGTTTATGGGTATGTCGATGGTCGCCGATTTCCCGCCGATGGTCGCGGTCACGGTAACGTCGGGGCTGCCGTAGAGATACGTGTAGTCGCCGCCGTAGTACGAGCTGCCGGTGTAGGCGGGCGCGCCGTTGCTGTTGAATGTCTCGGTGAGCTTGTATGTCTTCCCGCCGAGATATCCGATGTTGCCGAACTCACCGGAGTCGTAACCGGACGAGATCGTGCCCGTCGTCGTGACGGTATAGAGCGCGGCATGGGCCTGCCCGGCCACGAGGCCGGTGAAGGCGACAGTCGTTGCAACGGCGCCGCCGTTGCCGCCGCGGGGGCGTCGGCGCGGCCATCAAGGCGGATCAGGGTCTGCAACCGCTGCGTGCAGGGGCGGCGCTCGCCGCCCGTCGTCACCGCGTCGACCGAGAGTTCGCAGACCGTCAGCGTCCGCCCGGAGCGCACGACGCGGCCGGTGGCGATCAGTTTCTCGCCCTGGGCCGGGGCAACGACGTTGATCTTGAACTCGACCGTCATCACCGACGAGCCGGCAGGGAAGAGCGTATAGCCGGCATAGCCGCCCGCGCTGTCGGCGACCGCGCCGACGAACCCGCCGTGGAAGAAGCCGTGCTGCTGCGTGAGGTCGCCGCGGTGCGGCCGCTCGATCTCGACCAGCCCCGGCTCGATCCGCGTCAGGCGCGTCTCGATCAGCGTCATCGCCGCCTGCCGCGCGAAGCTGCCGCGGATGCGCTCGGCGTAATGCGGATCGGGGACTTCTGGAAAATGGCGGCTCACGTCGGGGATGTGCGTCTGAGGGCTGGGGCTTCCATACGGTAGCGGATGGGGATGTGCAGCGGCAGTCGATACGGTTGCGTATGGTCACACCGGGGCGATGCAGGGGCGAGCCTGGCTTTGGCGCACGATGTGTTCTGATCAGGCCGATCGGACGACGGATCAGGTTGATTGCAAATCTCAATTTGAAACCTCCTCTTGCTCTTGATTCATCTCGGCGAAGCCTTATAATTATTCAATCGTTCTAAAAATAAATAAACTTGCCAGGGGGCTGCAAAGATGATTCCCGACATTAGCCGCTGTCCTTTTCGCTGCAATGGCCTGTGATAGTAAAGGGCGGCCGCTTTCGGGGGCGTCGCGGCGTCGCCGGATGTCGCGGATACAGTGTGGAACAGGACGTGGCATTCCTCCGCCAGGGAGTCTCCGCGACGGCGGGCCGACCGCCTCGTGCCGCCGCCGCCACAAGGTCCGAACCAACGCGCGGCCCGCTTCGACGATGTGGGCGATAAGGAGAGTCGCCGCCGCCTCGCCGTCGCCGGCCTGCACCGCTTCGAGAATGGCCCGGTGCTCGCCTTCCGACTGCGGCCCCCATTCAAGGCCTTTCCACGTCGCGTGGAAATAGCGGGCGCTGACCCGGTGCAGATCGTCGATGGTGGCGAGGAGGCGCGGCATCCGGCACGGCGCCGTGAGTTCATAGATTATCTATAATTTGGAGGTGCCAATGCGATACCGCCCCGCGCGTCTCGCCCATATTGTCGGCATCGGCGTCGACCGGATGGGCTCGCTCGCGGATGCGACGGGCCGCGACTTCGTCCGTCTCGAAAACCTCGATTGCGACATAGCTCCCGACCTCATGGCGGTCGAGCGTACCTGCCAAGCCGCAGGCCGCGACGCCGACAATAGCTATCTCCCGTTCGTCGGGCAGCCCCGCCTGCGCGACGTCGCCGCCCGCCATGTGTCCCGGCTGTCCGGCGTGCCGTACACGGGCGACCGCAACTGCCTGATCACGGCGGGCGGATTGTCGGGCATCCTCAACGTGCTGCTCGCCACGGTCGAGACCGGGGAGGAGGTGATCGTCACCGACCCGACCTATGTCGGGCTGATCAACCGGGTGCGGCTCGCCGGCGGCGTGCCGCGCTTCGTGCCCTTCCGCTTCACGCCGGGCGGTACCTGGTCGTTCGACCGCGGGGCGTTGCGCGCCGCGATCGGCCCGAAGACCCGGGCGATGCTGCTGATGTCGCCGTCCATGCCGTCCGGCGGCATGCTGGACGAGGAGGATTGGGGGCTCGTCGCCGAGCTGTGCACCCGGCACGACCTCCTGCTCATCCTCAACAGCGCGATGGAACGGCTCGTCTATGACGGGAGGCGGGTGATTCATCCCGCGGGTCTGCCCGGCATGGCCGAGCGCACCGTGACCGTGGGGTCCTCCGCCAAGGAGCTCCGGATGATCGGCTGGCGCGTCGGCTGGATCGTCGCGCCGGACGACTTCATCCCCGACCTCGCCGCGGTCTCGCTCGCCAATGTCGTGGTCCCGGTCGGCATCGGACAGGATGCGGTCGCCGTCGCGCTGGAGCGGTCCGGCGAGACGTTGCCGTCCTACGTCGCCGAACTGCAACGGCGGCGCGACACCGTGCTGGCCGAACTGGAGGGGTTGCCGGTCGGCGTGCCGGAGGGCGGATGGTCGCTGCTTCTCGACGTATCGCCCTTCGGGCTCGACGGCGCCGCCATGGCGGCCCGGCTCTTCGAGCGGGGCATCTGCGCGACGGGAATGGCGGGATGGGGCGAGCGGCACGGAGAGCAGTATATACGCTTCGTATACGCCAACGAGCCGGTCGAGCGGCTGAGGGGGCTTGGAGCGCAGGTTCGCGCGGCCCTCGATCGGACCTGAGAACCGGGCTGCGCCGGCGGCCATCCTCTCCCCTTCCGCTGGCGGAGCCGGGAAATCAGTCGCCGTCGAGACCAAGGGTGACCAAGCGAGGCGAGCGGGCGAGCCAGTTTTTGCTATGCACCCGGCAGCGATAGATCTCGATCTTCGCCGTCATGAAGGCGGGCGTCGGCCGGACGACCAAGTTCAGCAGATCGGCGACCCCGTGCGGCGCGATCAACTCGACGCCGCTGCCCCCGCGCGCCGACCGCACGGCCACAGCGGTAGCGGTCTCGGGCCAGTGCCGGAGGGCATCCTCCGTATCGCGATAGGGCGGGTCGCCGTTCTGCCGGTGCATGCGCGCCTGATTCCTTGCCGACCAGGGCGGCGCGTCCGGGCAGGCGGCCCACAGCTCCGCCTCGATCACCGCTTCGCGTTCCGGCCTGGCATCGGCAGGATCGAAGAACACCACGTCCACGTCGCCGAGGGACGTGCAATCGATCCGGCGGCCGTGCAACGCATCCCAGACCGCGTTGCGAACGAACCCGGCGCCGATCCAGGCATCCGGCAGCCTGAGCCGCTCGACGGCGGCGAGCAGCCGCATCATGTCCGGCTGCTGCTCGATGAGACGGGTGATATCGGCGGCATTTTGCATGCGCGCATCGTAACCCCGATCCGTCTCCGCCGCCGCGGACGACGCCACATGAAGGGACTCGCAAACAGCAGCCGCCCCTCGCCCGGATCCGGGCCATGGCCGAGTCCGAAAAACCCGGTTGACACCGAATCCGGGTTCGCGGCAGAGTGACTTCGCGCCGATTTGAGCACCAGCTTGCGGGCGCATGATAAATGCAGCTAAGCGGGGCCGGTCGCCCAGCATCACGCTGCGGCGGCTTTTCTTTTTGCGCCCGCCGCGTCCATGCCGGATGCCGGTCCCAGGAGACGAGACATGAACCGTTTCTCCTGGTCGGCGGGCGCACGCCTGTGCGCCCGTAGCGCCGCCCTCCCGCGATCCGCGACGACGCGGCCGGAGCGCTGTCCCGGCTGAACCGATTCACTTGCATAAGGGGCTGCCACCATGCCGACCCTTGAACTCGCAGCCTACGAAGCGGAAGCAGTAGTGGCCGAACGCTGCCTATCAGCCAGCTGCTCCGACCCGCTTTCCCCCGTGGATCGGCGCATGCGCTCCGCCGGCACTCGTGCGCACGGCCGGTGTGAACCGCATCTGCCGCCGCTCGATCCGGCGCTCGGACCGGTAGCGTCACATGCGGACGGCGGCGACGGCAACGATGCCGGGGCGCCGAAATGAGCGTCAGCATGCTTGAGCGGAGCCGTCCGGACATCGCAAGCGGCGGCATCGACGGCGGCGTCCGCAGCGCATCACGGCGGAAATCGTCGACGGCCGTCCGTATCCGCGGCACCGCGACGACCCGGATGGGATGACGCTGCGGCGCGAGGTGCTCCGATCGCTCGGGCTATCGGCAACGATGTCAGGAGAAAGGTCCGCACGCGCCGTCAGGACGGGAGCCCCGGCGATGCCAGCATGCGCGCATCGTAACCCTGATCCGTCTCAGCCGCCGCCCCGGCCGGATTGACAGCATCCCGGCACCCGCCGAAATATCGTTGCACGCGCCGATTTGAGCACCAGCTTGCGGGCGCTACAAAAGTGCAGCTCGGGGCCTCGCTCGGAAGATTGACGTGATCTGCGGCGGTTTTTCGTTTGCCGCGATGGCGGAGCCCCGTTCCAAGGCACGCGTGCTTGTCCTTTTCCCGGCCGCGCTCGGCGCAGCGGGAGCCCTCTCTCGCGAGGTGCAAAGACCGATGACGCTGGACATCGCCCGCATCGAGCGCCTGCCGCATGTCGAGGCCGCGCTGAACTACCTCGTCCCGATGGACGAGAAACCGTACCGCTATGCCTACGAGCCGCCGCCGCCGGGGGTGCCGAGCGAGAACGGCGAACAAGTGGCGCGGCGGGTCGCGATCCATGACCTGCGGCCGGTTGCGGCGGAGCTGTCGCTCGACCGCGAGGGCTTCGCGCTCATCCGCCAGCGCAGCGCGGTCCGCGACTTCTACGACGAGGACGAGTTGCGCAAAGTCCTCTATCCGGAAGCTCAGCAGGCAATCGCGGGGGCGACCGGCGCCGTCGAGGTGATCGTGTTCGACCATACGATCCGCCAGCGCATCCCCGGCGCCGTCGATCGCGCCACGGGAACCCCGCGGCAGCCTGTTTCGCGCGTACACAACGACTACACGGAAACCTCCGGGCCGCAGCGCGTGCGCGATCTGCTGCCGCCAAAGGAGGCGGAGGCGTGGCTGCGCGGCCGGTTCGCCGCGATCAATCTGTGGCGGCCGATCCGTGCGCCGCTGCTCGACCGGCCGCTCGCGCTCTGCGACGCCCGCAGCGTCGCGGCCGGAGACTTCGTCGCCACGGATCTCATCTATCGCGACCGGCGGGGCGAGATCTACAACTTGGCCTACAACCCGGCGCACCGCTGGTTCTACGCGCCGGCAATGCGGCACGACGAGGCGCTGCTGATCAAGTGCTACGATTCCGCAACCGACGATGGCCGCGCCCGCTTCGTGCCGCACGGCTCGTTCGACGACCCGAACATGCCGTCCGACGCGCCGCCGCGCGAGAGCATCGAGATCCGGACCCTCGTGCGGTATCCGGACTGACGGCGGCGGACGCGCGATGACGACGCTCGCGGGCACCCCCCGGCCGCAATGGCTCACGTTCGACTGCTACGGCACGCTGATCCAATGGGACGAGGGACTGCTCGCGGCGGTCGGGCGGATCCTAGCCCGGCGCGGCGGGGGCACCGGCAGCGGCGCTGGCGCGGTTGACCCGCGCACCCTGATCGAGGTCTACGACCGGCACGAGCACCGGCTGGAGCAGACGCCGCCGCACCGATCGTTCCGCGAGGTCGCCGGCGAGGGGCTGCGGACGGCGATGGCCGAACTCGGCCTCGGCTGCGATGACGGCGATGTCGAGATCCTCACGTCGAGCATTTCGGCGATGCCGCCCTTCCCGGAGGTGGTCGGCGCGCTCGCCGCGCTGAAGGGAGCAGGCTTCCGCCTCTGCATCGTCTCGAACACCGACGACGCGATCATCGCCGGCAACGTCGCCCAGCTCGGCGGGCATGTCGACCGCGTCGTGACGGCGGAGCAGGCGCGGGCCTACAAGCCGTCGCGCCAAATCTTCGAGCATGCCCACCGAACGCTTGGCGTCACGAAGGACGAGGTCGTGCATATCTGCGCCAGCCCGCATCTCGACCTGACCGCGGCGCGCGACATCGGCTTCCGCTGCGTCTGGATCGATCGCGGCACCGGCCGCAAGGGCCTTGCCGACTACACGCCCGATGCCGTGCTGCCGGCGCTCGACCGCGTGCCCGTCCTGTTCCGCGAGATCGGCTGGATGTAGGCGGGGGCTGCCGCGCCGCCGCCTCTCCGGTTGTGCTATGGTCGGCCGGGAGGCCGAACCTTGGACAGCAGCACGACCAGCAGAGCGGATCTGGCGCGAGCCGGGAAGGATGCCGACGGCGGCGACCGCGGCGGCGGCATGCCGTCGATCGGGCTGAGCGCGGTCATCGTCGCGGCGACCGGCGACGAGCCGCGCGTGCTGACGGTGCGGACGGGACGCGACCGGCTCGACGCGCTGCCGTCCGGACCGCTGGAGCCCGAGCACCGGACGCTGGAGGTCGGCCTGCGCGCCTGGGTCGAGCGGCAGACGAACCAGGCGCTCGGCTATGTCGAGCAGCTCTACACGTTCGGCGACCGCGACCGCAGCGAGACCGACGGGTCGGGCGCCCGGCGCGCGCTCTCCGTCGCCTATCTCGCGCTGGTGCGGGAGGCGCGCCCGGCCGGCGCCGCGGATGCGGTCTGGCGGAGCTGGTATCGCTTTTTCCCGTGGGAGGACTGGCGCGACGGACGGCCGGCGATCCTCGCCGACGTCGACGAGCGGCTGCGGGCCTGGGCCGCCGCGGCGCCAAGCAGGGCCGAGCGACAGCGCCGCGAGGAGAGGATCGGCCTGACGTTCGGGCTTGCGGCGGGTGCTGGCGGCATCGGCGGCGGTGGGAGTGGTTGGAACGACGAGCGCGTGCTCGACCGCTACGAACTGCTGTACGAGACGCGCTTGGCCGGCGAGTTCTGGCGCGAGATCGGCGAGACACCGCCGGACGGGCACGTGGCGGCGATGGACGTACCGATGGCGCTCGACCATCGCCGCATCCTGGCGACGGCGATCGGCCGGCTGCGCGGCAAGATCAAGTACCGGCCGGTCGTGTTCGAGCTGATGCCCCCCAGCTTTACCCTGCTGCAATTGCAGCGGACGGTCGAGGCGCTGTCCGGCATGCGGCTGCACAAGCAGAACTTCCGGCGTCTCGTCGAGCAGCAGGGGCTGGTCGAGGAGACGGGCGAGACCACCGCCGAGACGGGCGGCCGTCCGGCGCGGCTCGTCCGGTTCCGGCGCGAGGTGCTGCTGGAGCGGCCCGCGCCGGGCGTCCGAGTATCCGCGGGGCGCCGGGCGGCGGCGCCGTAGAATACGCCGGCTTCGGCCGGGACCACGGCTATTCGCAGGGCAGGGCGGTCACTCAGGCGGTGACGCGGTGCCCGATCCGGCCGGTGTCGTGGGCGTTGCGGAGGAGCTGCTGCCGGTCGCGACGTCGGGCTCCGGCTCAGTCAGGTTCCAGATATCGCTGTCGAGCTGCCAGTCGCCGCCGCTCTTTCGCCAAACGACGACGTATTTGCCGTCGACCTTGCTCGTCCGGTCCTGCGACGCCGGTGCGTCGAGGCTGAACCGGCCGATCTCGCGCGCGGTGTCGCCGCCATACTCGTCGACCCGGACGCTCCTCAGCGACAGGTTCTTGATCCCGTGGTCGATGGCGTCCTGCCAGAATTTCTGGATCGCCTCGCGCCCTTCGATCATCTCGGCCTCGGGCGGCAGGGCGACGGCCTGCTCGGTGTACAGTCGGCCGACCGTCGCGGCGTCGCCGCTGTTGAAGGCGTCCATAAATCGCTGGTTCGCCTTCTCGATCTCGCCTGACGCCGTCTGGGCAATGCCCGGCGAGGCCACGAGCGCGAAAAGCGCCGCGACGAAGACTGTCCTCATGGCCAACTCCCCTACGCTTCAGCCGGTCTTTCTCAAGCGGTAACCAAGGTTAACATGGATCGAACGGCAGTGCCTTGCCGTCGGCGGCCGTGGTCTTTGCCGGTCACCGCAGAGCGGCCGATGTGCTGCGCCGGCTTGACCGGTCGGGAGTATCGTCGAAAGAGGGTTGACGATCTTATGCTCATATGTAGCATAAGGGTGTGCCGGGCGGATGCGAACGCCCGGCTTTTCTCGACACGTCTAATGCTCTGTTTGAGCATAAGGAGTTGTCATGCCCCAAGGTATCTCCGCCGCCGCCGCTGCCGCCGCATCCACGCTGCCGCTGCCGGACCTGTACCGGCGCGTCGAGCGGCACGTTCCGCCGTTCGAGTGGCTGATGCTGGCCGACGATGTCGAGGCGATCCTCCGGCTGAAGCGCGAGCGCAACGCCGTGATCCTCGCGCACAACTATCAGACGCCGGAAATCTTCCACACGGTGGCCGACATCGTCGGGGACAGCCTCGCCCTGGCGCGCCGGGCGGTCGACACCGACGCCGACATCATCGTGCTGGCGGGCGTGCACTTCATGGCGGAGACGGCGAAGCTGCTCAACCCGGAGAAGTCGGTGCTGATCCCGGACCTGGAGGCGGGCTGCTCGCTGGCGGAGTCGATCACCGCCGCCGATGTCCGGCTGCTGCGGCAGCGCTACCCCGGCGTGCCGGTCGTCACCTACGTCAATACGTCTGCGGCGGTGAAGGCGGAGTCCGACATCTGCTGCACCTCGGGCAATGCGCGGAAGGTCGTCGAATCGCTGAACGCGCCGCGCGTCCTAATGCTGCCGGACGAGTATCTCGCGCGGAACGTCGCCGCCGAAATCCCCGGCGTCGAGATCATCGCGTGGCACGGGCACTGCGAGGTGCACGAGCTGTTCACCGCCGCCGACGTCCGGAGCCTGCGCGAGACGCATCCGGGGCTCGTCGTGCTGGCGCATCCGGAGTGCCCGCCCGACGTCGTCCGCGAGGCCGATTTCGCCGGCTCGACCGCGGCGATGGCCGACTATGTCGGTGCCCGCCGTCCGCCGCGGGTCGTGCTGCTGACCGAATGCTCGATGAGCGACAACGTCGCGGTGCAGTACCCGGATCTGGATTTCGTGCGGCCGTGCAACCTGTGCCCGCACATGAAGCGGATCACGCTCGGCGGCATCCGGCGGGCGCTGGAGGAGAACCGCCATGAGGTGACGGTCGACGCCGACATCGCCGAGCGAGCGCGCCTGTCGGTCGAGCGCATGCTGGCGGTGCGCTGAGCGGAGTAGCTGAGATGTGTTTCGACAGTCTCTATCGAAGCCGCGGTGGCGGCGGCATTACCCCGCCGGTGGTCATCGTCGGCGGCGGCATCGCCGGCCTGATGACGGCGCTCTATCTCGCGCCGCTTCCCTGCGTCCTGCTGACCAGGGCGGCGCTCGGCGAAGGCTCCGCGACTGGCTGGGCGCAGGGCGGGCTGGCGGCCGCGGTCGGGCCGGACGACGATCCGGCGTTGCACGCAGCGGACACGCTCGGCGCCGCCGACGGGCTGGCCGATCCCGCGGTTGCGGCGCGCGTCGCGGCGGCGGCGCCGCAGGCCGTCGCCGACCTGGAGCGGTTCGGCGTCGTCTTCGACCGGGACGAAGCCGGCGCGGGCGGCGGCTACCGGCTCAGCCTGGAGGCTGCGCACGGAAGACGCCGCGTCGTCCACGCGACCGGCGACGGCACCGGCCGCGCGGTGTCCGAGGCGCTGGTCGCGGCGGTCCGGCGCACGCCGTCGATCGCCGTCGTGGAGGGCGCCGTGGCGACCAGCCTGCTGGTCGAGGACGGCCGGGTCGTAGGGGTGGCGCTGGAGGACGCCGACGGCAGGGCAGGGGTGCTCGCCGCGCCGGCCGTGGTGCTGGCGACCGGCGGCGTCGGCGGCCTCTATGCCGCGACGACCAACCCGCTCGGGGCGCGCGGCGACGGTCTGCTGCTCGCCGCCCGCGCCGGGGCGGTGCTGCGCGACCTGGAGTTCGTCCAGTTCCATCCGACCGCGGCCGATATCGGCGGCGATCCGATGCCGCTCGCCAGCGAGGCGTTGCGCGGCGAGGGCGCAATCCTGATCGACGACCGGGGCGAACGGTTCATGGCCGGCCTGCCGGGACAGGAACTCAGTCCGCGCGACGTCGTGGCGCGTGCGGTCTTCGCCCGCCGCGCCGCCGGGCGGACAGTGTTCCTCGACGGGCAGGCGGCGATCGGCGATGACTTCGAACGGCGCTTCCCGAAGATTTATCGCGTATGCCGCACCGCCGGCCTCGACCCGGCGCGCGAGCCGATCCCGGTGCGGCCGGCGGCGCACTACCACATGGGTGGCGTCGCGGTGGACGGCAGGGGCCGAAGCTCGGTCGAGGGACTGTGGGCGTGCGGTGAGGTCGCATCGACCGGCCTGCACGGCGCGAACCGGCTCGCCAGCAACTCGCTGATCGAAGGGGCCGTGTTCGCGCGGTTCGTTGCGGAGGACCTGCGTGGTCAGACGTTCCAAGAAGTTGCTTCATCGCACCGTCCGCAACTTCCGGGGCGCGCAGGGCCGGCGTTGCGGCCGCCGCACGCCGTCCGGCGCATCCTCGACGGGCGCGTCGGCGTCGTGCGGGACGAGGACGGGCTTCGCCGCGCCATAGCCGATCTGCTGAGGCTGTCCGCCGGCCCTCAGGCCGAAGCCGGCGCGCTGGCGGCGCTGATGATCGCGGTCGCGGCGCTGGAGCGGCGCGAAAGCCGCGGCGGCCATTTCCGGTCCGATTTCCCGGCACGCGCCGGCAGGCAAGGCGAGACGGCGAAATCCAGCCTCGTCACGCTCGATCGCGCCTTGGCGACGGCGCGCGAGATCCTGCCGACGATCGCTCAGACAATGGAAGTTCTGTCATGACTCCATCCACCCTGCCCCTGCTGCCGCTGCCGCGCCTCCTCGTCGAGCCCGTCGTGCGGGCGGCGCTCCTTGAGGATCTCGGTCGGGCCGGCGACCTGACGACCGACGCAATCGTACCCGACGATGCCACGGTCGAGGCGGCGATCGTCGCGCGACGGCCGGGCGTGCTCGCCGGGCTCGACGCCGCGCTGCTCGCGTTCGAGTTGCTCGACCCCGGACTGCGTATCGAGCGGTTGCGCAGGGACGGCGAGCGGATCGCCGAGGGCGAAGCGGCGGCGCGCGTCGGCGGACGCGCCCGCGCCATCCTGAGCGCGGAGCGCGTCGCGCTCAACCTGCTGTGCCGGCTGTCCGGCGTCGCCACGGCGACGCGCACGCTGGTCGACGCCGTCGCTGGCCATCGCGCGCAGATCGTCTGCACGCGCAAGACGACGCCGGGGCTGCGCGCCCTGGAGAAGTATGCCGTCCGGGCGGGCGGCGGCGCCAACCACCGGTTCGGCCTCGACGACGCGATCCTGATCAAGGACAACCACGTCGCCCTTGCCGGCGGCGTGCGCGCGGCGGTCGAGCGGGCGCGCCGCCATGCGGGACATCTGGTCAAGATCGAGCTGGAGGTCGACACGCTCACCCAGCTCGAAGAGGCGCTGGCGCTCGGCCCGGACGGGAGCGTCGACGCGGTGCTGCTCGACAACATGGACCCCGCGACGCTGCGCCGGGCAGTCGATCTCGTCGCCGGACGGGCGATCACCGAGGCATCCGGCCGGATCACGCCCGAAACCGCCCCCGCCGTGGCCGCCGCGGGGGTGGATTTGATCTCGGCCGGGTGGATCACCCACAGCGCGCCGATCCTCGATCTCGGGCTGGATATCGGGGGGTAGGTTCAGAACTCACTTTGGAGATTATGGTAATTTGTTCCGCGCGAGCACTTGGGGAGAACTTGTTGCCCTTTTGATATTAGATGGACAGAGAGCCTTTGGCGAGGACTTCTCTGACATCGAGAGATTTTTTCTTGCGCAAATGAATGGGTGCATTTCTGCTTAAACTCGCTCTTCCAGTGTCATTAGCTGGTGGCGCCACCAATAAATGGCCTCACGGAAAAGTTCAAAAGCATCTTCTCCGTTCGCGAACTCCACAAAATATCCGCGGTTATCCTGAGCAAGTTTTGCTCCGAACGTATATGTCTTGAGCAAGTTATTTCTTTCTTTCTCGATGAACTCCCAAAAAATACAATTCTCGTCTCGATCGGTCTTCCAAATGTCCCAAAGGGATTCAATTTCAGTCTTATGCTTTTCTGATGTGGTTGAGTCGGACTTGGCTAAGACATGGCCAATGGTGCGCAATAGAGTGATGCCTGCCACCCAGTATAATCGCCAGTCTTCGTATTCATCTACATCGGAATTTTGAAACTCAAACAGTATCCCGACGCAATCCCAGAAGGGTATCCACGCTTTTAGCGATTGCTTGGGAGGTGTGAGGATAAAAATATCGCCGGTGATATAGCTGATCACCATTTCTCCGTCTGGGCAGCACCACGATGCCAGTTTAAGCAGACGCCTACGCTACTCCCAAACCGAATGCAAGCAGTGTCCCAAAGAACGTGTGGGCTAAACACCGACATTACATTTGGATAACTTCTCCGAAGCGCTATAGGTCCAGTGTGGGGCCAAAGCATCGGCCAAATGAACCGGAAAGCTGATCAGGTTTTGACCGCAGTCCGCGCGACTCGCGATGCCCGCACCGATCATCGCTAAAATTAAAAATCTATTAAGCATACCTCTGCATGGTTGCGCCGGTCGCAGTCGCGTGCCGGAGACCTCGCGAGGAGCAATGGGTGCCGCTTAAGATCATGAAAGCCGCCCTTGGCGCTGCCGGCCAGCCGAATCCCTGGCTGCCTGCCGTGATCGCCGGCGGCTCGGTCCGCTGGATCGGCGCGAACGTCGCGGCGGCGCTGCTGTATTTCGCGCTCGGGACGGTGGTCAGCCGGTTCTTCGCCGCCTATGGACTGTTCCCCGCGCCGATCTGGCTACCGGCGGGGATTGCGACCGTCGCCGCGATGGCGGGCGGGGCGCGCCTGCTGCCGGGCATCTTCTGCGGCTCGTTCCTCGCCAACGCGGTGCTGTTCGCGCCGCCCCTGCACGTCACGACGATCATCTCGCTCACCAACGCGCTCGGCCCGGTGGCCGGGGCGGCGATGCTGCGCCGGCTGCGGCCGGCGAAGGGGCTCTTCACGACGTTCGCCGGGGTCATCTCCTTCGTCTTCTGCACCACGTTCCTGAGTCCGGCGATCAGCGCCACCGGCGGCGCCGTCGCGATGTCGATCGGAGCGCCGCCCGATCTCGAACGATTCCATTCGATCTGGGTGAACTGGTGGCTGACCGATGCCGGCGGCGCGCTCTATCTCGCACCGGCGCTCCTGCTCTGGCTCGGCATGGAGAGGGAAGGAGCCGACGTCTACGAGCGCGTCGGGAAGCGGGGCTTCGACCGCAAGGATCTCGCCGTCTGGGCCTGGATCGCCCTGGTCAGCGCCGTGTTGTTCCTGACGCCGCCGCTGCGCGGCACCTACATCCGCTCGGCGTTTCCGTTCCTGCTCGTGGTGCCGCTGTCCTGGATCGCGCTGCGGATGTCGCTGCGGTCCGCCTATACGCTGGTGACGCTGGTCGCGATCGTCGCGACGGCCGGCACGGTCGCGGGCTTCGGTCCCTTCCAGAACCATAGCCTCGCCAACCCGCTCCAGCTCGTCGGCACGCTCGTCGTGCTGCTCGCGACGAACGTCCTGACCATCGTGGCCCTGGTCAGCGAGCGATACGAGGCGCAGAACGCGAACAGGGTGAAGTCGATGTTCCTCGCCAACACGAGCCACGAGCTGAGGACGCCGCTCAACGCGATCATCGGCTATTCCTCGCTGATCGACAGCCAAGCCGCCGGTTCCGTCTCGAGCGAGGAGCAAAGGAGCTACGCCCGCCTCATCCAGGCGAGCGGCGAGCATCTGCTGGCGCTCATCAACGACCTGCTGGAGATGTCGAAGATCGAGGCGGGGCGGTTCGGTCTGACCGAGGAGCGCGTCGGGCTGGCGACGGCGATCGAGGAAGCGGTCGACCTCGTCGGCGTCGTGGCGCGCGCCAAGTCCATCGCGCTCCGGGCGGACGACGCGGGGGGTGTCGGCGGCATCGCGATCGTCGCCGACGCCAAGGCGCTGCGGCAGGTTCTCATCAACCTTCTGTCGAACGCGATCAAGTTCACGCCCGAAGGGGGACGGGTCGCCGTCTCGGCGGCGCTCGGCCGGCGCGGCGAGGCGGTGATCCGCGTGTCCGACACCGGCATCGGTATCCCGCCCGACGCGCTGGAGCGCGTATTCAGGCCGTTCGAGCGGGCGCACGACAAAGGAAAGCATCAGGCCGAAGGCACCGGCCTCGGCCTCTCGATCACCCTGGGCCTCGTGAAGCTGCACGGCGGGACGATCGACCTGGAGAGCACGGTCGGACAGGGGACGACGGTGACCGTCACGCTGCCGGCGAGCCGGGTGGTCGCGGCGAAGGCGGCGGCGCGGGAGGATGCTTCGATGCTGGAGACGGCCGCGCGTTAACGCGACTTGCCGTTGGTCGCTGCAATCGTCGAGGCGCGGCAGGCGGAGTAGAAAACAACGTTCGAACGACCAAGGCACCAAGAGCACCAAGGAAATCTGGCGCGCTATGCGCGCTGAAGAATCATCTTGCTGTTCTTATGCCTCGATGGTTCGAGCTTTCCCGGCTCGACCCGCGTCAGCCGTTACCGGCCTCTCCACCACTCTCTTCCGCAGCCCCGATCATCGCTCGGAACTCGGCTTCGGTGAGCGTCTTGACGCCGAGCTTGGCGGCTTTCTCGGCCTTCGAGCCGGCGTCGGCGCCGATCACGACGAAGTCGGTCTTTGCCGAGACCGATGACGTGACGTTGGCGCCCAGCGCTTCGGCGCGTGCCTTCGCCTCGGAGCGGCCCATCGTCTCCAGCGCGCCGGTGAACACGATCGTCTTGCCGGCGAGCGGCGACGCCGCCACCGTGCCGCCGTTGCCGGGGCCGGTGTAGTCCTGAATATCGAGCTGCCGATCCAAGTCGTTCAGCACCTCCAGGTTGTGTTGCTCGGCGAAGAAGCCGGCGATGTCCTCGGCCATGTCCTCGCCGATGCCATGGATATCGTTCAACACCTGCCATGCCTCGGCGGCGGCCTGATCG
>DASWRT010000388.1:0-8631 GCA_036403035.1 Allostellaceae bacterium
CGGCGCAGAAAGCCAAGATGCTGTTCACCCCAGGCGACAATCGCCTCGTACTCGTCACAGTCGGCGATCGTGCCGCAGACGACCAGCAGCAGGATCTCCGGCAGCGGATACAGCACCCGCCACTCCTGCCGCGGATCCTCGATCGCCGAAAAATGCTCCAACAGCACCCCAAGGCGCGATTTCTCGCCAAAGACCGACGAGACGATATCCATGCGCGGACCTCCAAAACAACCCGCCACACAGAATCACGCCGTCGACAACTCGTAAACGCCCGTTAACCTGAATTCGGAGCCCTGGCATCGACCACCGATGAGTTGACCGACGGGTCTCAGTCGATTAGTGTCCCGAACATTATGGCCGATTTTTCGCGGACTCTTACCCTGCGACTTACCACCCCGGTGCTCTGACGAGGAGCGCCGGTCGGCGTCGCTTTTGGGTTTTCCGCTTTCGGGCCTATTCCATGATTTCCGCTGGTTCCGCCGTCCGCGCACCGCGCGGCCGCAGCATCTGCCGACCGGCATCGTCCGGCGCGGTCCTCGGCTGCCTGCATCTCCGGGATCGACTTACCACCGGTCGCTGAGCGCCCTTCCGCGCCCCCGGCGGCCCCGCGTCCCTATTCGATCACCACCACCGGCAGGCAGGCGGACACGCCCCGCCACCGCTTGATGCAGCAGGACCAGACCATGACCAGCATGATGCCGACCCGCAAGTACCGCGCCTTCCAACCCGTCAGCCTGCCCGACCGGCAGTGGCCCACGCGCGTCATCGACCGCGCGCCGATCTGGTGCAGCGTCGACCTCCGCGACGGCAATCAGGCGCTGATCGAGCCGATGGGCCCTGAGCGCAAGCGGCGGATGTTCGAGCTGCTTGCCGAACTCGGCTTCAAGGAGATCGAGGTCGGGTTCCCGGCCGCGTCGCAGACCGATTTCGACTTCGTCCGGCAGCTCATCGACGAGCGTCTGATCCCGGACGACGTGACGATCCAGGTGCTGACGCAGGCACGGCCGGAGCTGATCGAGCGCACGTTCGACTCGATCCGCGGTGCGCGGCGGGCGATCGTGCATCTCTACAACTCGACGTCGACGCTGCAGCGGCGCGTCGTGTTCGGGCTCGACCGGGCCGGCATCGTCGACATTGCGGTGCGCGGCGCCGAGCAGATCCGGGATCTCGCGGCGGCGATGCCGGGTACCGAGATCGTGTACCAGTACTCGCCGGAAAGCTTCACCGGGACGGAACTCGACTTCGCCGTCGAGATCTGCGAGGCGGTGATGGATGTCTGGCAGCCGACGCCCGAACGCAAGGTGATCCTGAACCTGCCGGCGACGGTCGAGATGTCGACGCCGAACATCTATGCCGACCAGATCGAATGGTTCGGGCGGACCATCAAGAACCGCGACAGCATCATCCTGAGCCTGCATCCGCACAACGACCGCGGAACCGGCGTCGCCGCGGCGGAGCTGGGGGTGATGGCCGGCGCCGACCGCGTCGAGGGCACGCTGTTCGGCAACGGCGAGCGGACCGGCAACGTCGACGTGATGAACCTCGCGCTGAACCTGTTCACGCAGGGCGTCGATCCGAAGCTGGAGATCCGGGACATCGACGAGATCGTCCGCACGGTCGAGTACTGCAACCAGCTCCCGGTCCATCCGCGCCACCCCTATGCCGGCGAACTGGTGTTCACGGCCTTCTCGGGCTCGCATCAGGACGCGATCAAGAAGGGCTTCGACGCGCTCGCGAAGCGCAACGACGATCTGTGGGAGGTCCCGTACCTGCCGATCGACCCGAAGGATCTCGGCCGCACCTACGAGGCGGTGATCCGCGTCAACAGCCAGTCTGGCAAGGGCGGCGTCGCCTATCTGCTGAAGGCCGACCAGGGGCTCGACCTGCCGCGGCCGATGCAGATCGAGTTCAGCCGGATCGTGCAGGAGATGACCGACCGCACCGGCAAGGAGGCGACCGGCGCCACGATCTGGTCGCTATTCCAGGAGACCTATCTCTCGCCCGAGGCGCCGGTGGCGCTGGTCGATTACCAGATCCTGCCGAGCGCGCAGCCCGGCGAGCGGCGGCGGCTCGAAGCGGTGATCCGCCGCAACGGCCGCGAGGAGCGGATCACCGGCGCCGGCAACGGACCGATCGACGCCTTCGTCGACGGGCTGCGCCGCCATTGCGACATCGATCTGACGGTCGCCGACTATCACGAGCATGCGGTGACGGCCGGCTCCGAGGCGTCGGCGGCCGCCTATGTGCAGATCAAGCGGCCGGACGGCTCGACGCTGCACGGCGTCGGCATCGACGGCAACATCATCACCGCCTCGCTCCAGGCGGTCGCGAGCGCGGCAAGCCGGACGGTAGCGGCGGCAGCGGCGTAGGCTGCGCCGGCATCTTCCGAACAGAAAAACGGCCGAGAGCAGAAAGCCCTCGGCCGTTTTCGCGTGTCCCGCGGGAGGGGCGCCGGCCGTAAAGCCGCGCCCCTATCCGCGTCAGTCTTCGAGGAAGCTCTTCAGCGACCGCGCATGCGCCGGGTGACGCAGCTTGTTGAGCGCCTTGGCTTCGATCTGCCGGATGCGCTCGCGCGTGACGTTGTACTGCTTGCCGACCTCTTCGAGGGTCTGCTCGGCCTCGGTGCCGATGCCGAAACGCAGGCGAAGCACATGCGCCTCGCGCGGGGTCAGCTTGTCGAGCGCCTTCACCGTCGCCGAGCGCAGCTTGGCGCGGATCGCGGCGTCGATCGGCATCACCGCGCCGTTGTCCTCGATCAGGTCGCCGAAGCAGGCGTCGCCGTCCTCGCCGATCGGCATGTCCATGCTGACCGGCTCGCGGACCAGTTCGAGGATCGTCTTCACCTTCGGCACGGGCAGCTGCATCCGCTCCGCCAGCTCCTGCTCGGTCGGCTCACGGCGCAGCTCTCCC
Organism: Allostellaceae bacterium; assembly: GCA_036403035.1. Taxonomy (GTDB): domain Bacteria; phylum Pseudomonadota; class Alphaproteobacteria; order ATCC43930; family CGMCC-115725; genus DASWRT01. The sequence goes on from DASWRT010000388.1 coordinate 2,911, forward strand.
TGGAGCTGGCGCTGCGTCCGCACGAGCCGCTTCATCTCCTCGGTCATATGAACCGGGATGCGGATCGTGCGGCCCTGGTCGGCGAGTGCGCGCTGGCAGGCCTGCCGGATCCACCACGTCGCGTAGGTCGAGAACTTGTGGCCGCGGCGCCAGTCGAACTTGTCGACCGCCCGCATCAGGCCGATGTTCCCTTCCTGCACGAGATCCATGAGCTGGAGGCCGCGATTGACGTAGCGCTTCGCGATCCAGACGACGAGCCGCAGGTTGCTGCGGATCATCTCCTGCTTCGCGCGCTCCGCGTCCCGCTCGCCGCGGCGGAGGTCGTTGATCACCTCGCGGAAGGTCTGGAGGGCGAGCCCGCTCTCCCCGACCGTCGCGGCGATCGACGCCAGCATTTCGGCCGCCGCGTCGCGATGGCGCGTCGCGAAGGCTTCCCAGCCCTTGCCTCGCCGCGACGCAAGCGACTCCAGCCAGCCGGCGCGGTCGCCCTCCGCCTTGTAGGCGGCGATGAAGGCGGCGCGGTCGATCCCGGCGCTCTCGGCGAAACGGACGAACCGGCTCTCACGCTCCATGAGGCGGCGATTGATGTCCTTCAGCCGCTCGGCAAGCTGCTCGACCTGCTGCGGGTGCAGCGTGATCGCCCGCATCGCATCGCGGATCACGCCATGCGGATGATGGTCGTTGGCCGCGCAGCCCTTGGCGGCCCAGGCTTCGATCACGGAGTCGAAAGCGGCGAGCACGGCCGGACGGATCTCCGCCTCCATGCGCGCGATCGACACCGAAGTCTCGGCACCGGCGGCGGCGTCGTCCTCGACGATCTCGGCGGGCGGCTCGATCCCCTCGGGCTCGTTATGGGAGAGTTCGGCGAGCGCAGCCTCCGCGGCGGCGCCCTGCGCCGCGAGGACCGCGCCATAGGTGAGCGAGAGGTCGACGATGTCGCGCAGCAGCACGGTTTCGGCGGCGAGCCCATCGCGCCATTCGGCCAACGCGGCGACGGTCAGCGGGCTGCGGTACAGCGCCTCAAGAATAGCCAGGCGGCCAGCCTCGATGCGCTTCGCGAGCGCGACCTCGTCCTCACGGGTCAGCAGATCGGCGCGCGCAACTTCGCGCATGTACTGGCGTGCCGGGTCGATCGACGGCAGGGTGCGCTCGTCGATGTTGCCGCCTGCGACCACGGGCGCCGGCCGCTCAACCTCGTACTCCTCGGAATCCGCCTCCGGCGCGCGCGCGACAGCCGCCGCGCCGCCACCGCCGCCGGCCATGACGCGCGACTGCTGCGCGGACGCGTGCTGCACGCCCGACGAGCGCATGGTACCGGCGGCCGCCGTCTCGGCCGCAGCGCCGGTACTCTTGATCTGCGCGGACGACTTCGCGACAGCCTCGCGCCGTTCATCCAACCGAACGGCGACCGTGTCGCGCTCAGCGTCCATCGCTTCCGCGCTGGAAAACTCCATATCAAACCCGTTTCTCTTGATAGGCCGCCCCGGCCGCCTGGCCCGGCCGGGCTCGCTATGACGGCAGCATGTAGTAAGCCCGGCTCTCGGTGTTAAGAGCCGGGCTTACCGCAACTTCGCTGTTTGCCCGTTTCATTTACTACCAATTCGTGACAGGTCAAGCTCGTTGTGGAAACGGCGGCGCAGGGCCGGCATGCCGGATCAGCGGATTGCCACGCCTGAGGCGGCGTGCATGCGACGATCCGTCCGATGCGGCGGCGACAGAGAACCGGGACCGCGGTCCGGCCGGCGCGGCGCGGCGCGGTAGGCTTAAACCGGGCGATGCTTGCGCTCGTACTCCTGAACGGTACGATCGAAATCGCGCCGCCGCACCTCGTCCAGCGGATCGGCCGGATTGATCGCGAGGTCCTGCGGCGTGCCCGGCATTTGGTTCTGCGCGGCGTCCGCGATATCGGTCATGCCGGACCCGCGGATATTCTGGTCCTCACCGGCGGCCGGCGGGTTGCGTCCGTAGACCTGCGCCTGACCCCCGACGTTCCCCGGCTCGTGCTTGCCGCGCCCGGCGGCAACCGGCGCCTCCGCCGGGCGGTTCGCATCCGCGCTACCGTTTTTGTCGGTCATTCCCTCCTCCATGCGTCCGGCCGTCGCGGCGCGCCCGAAGCGACGTCGTCGCAAGGGCCGCCGATCGCAACTCACTTTCTGCCAACGGGGAAGCGACGGCACCGTTCCGCCGCCGCGAGCACGACGACCATCAACAAGGGTAACCGACGGTCCTGATTGCAGTCCGCGATGCGGCGCCGCAGCCATCACCGCCAGCCATGATGCTTGATGCCGGCGCAACGCAGAGCACCGCCGGTGTCGTCGGACACTCTAAAAGAGCAATTGCGACGCCGCCGTGCCCACGGTGTATGCTGACCGGCCGGCCGTGGAAAGCCGGGCGCTGTTGTTCTTCGAATTTCGGTGTCTCCGCTCCGGCATCTCTCACCTAACGCCGCTCCGAAGGCAGTGGAGCGGCGCCGCAAGGACGACGAAATGACGACTGGAACCGTGAAGTGGTTCAATCCGACGAAGGGATATGGGTTCATCACGCCTGCCGACGGGCAGAAGGACGTGTTCGTCCACATCTCCGCCGTCGAGCGCGCGGGCCTGTCGACCCTTAACGAAGGGCAGTCGGTACAGTATGAGCTGGCACGCGGCAACAACGGCAAATTTTCCGCGGTGAATCTGCGGCTCGGGTGAGCGCACGCCGACCGCGACGCGATCGGGCGGCCGCCGCGAGGCCGCCCCTTTCATTTCCGGCAGGCGCTGGCGCCCTGCGAGAACGCCCGGCACGCGGCACCGTTAGTCGGGCATGGCGGCCGAAGACGATATCTGGGTGATCGCCCGCGCGCTGGTCCGCAAGCATGGCAGCACCGCTGTAGCCGTCGCGAAGCGGGAAGCGCTGAAGGCCCAGGCGAAAAGCCTTCCGGCTCATGCGGACGCCTGGCAGGCCATCGCGGACGCAACGGCGCGCGTCCTTGACGACAGCGACAAGGACACGAATTAGCCGGCGTGGTGCCGCCTCTGCCGCTCCGCCTGCAACACCGCCGCCGCCGCCGCTGCCGATCCTCACAAGCTGCCGAACAGGTGACGTCCGGATGCGGCGCCGGCCCGGCCGACACGACTTGTCGAGCGTCGGTGCAACCCCAAGTTTTACGACCCCTTAAGGGTTACACATAGACCTTAAGGGTCGCATGGGCGGCAAAGAACGGGGAACGGGGCGACGGCGTGTGCGAAAACGACATCGGTGCCCTGCCGACGTCGCTGCCGCTGAAGCAGCCGGCGGCGGAACTGCTGGCGGAAGCGGTCGCTACGGCACAGGCCGAGGCATCGGACGCGCTGGTCCAGCTCGCGCGGACGCTCCTCGCCCACGCATCGCGGCTGGAAACGGACGGGGCGGAGCCGGCCGGCGCCGATCCTCGACCGAAGCCGAGCGAGTGACGCCCCGCTCCGACCCGCCGTCGCAGCGTCAGATCGCGTCCGTCCCGCGTTCGCCGGTGCGGATGCGGATCACCTCGTCGATCGGCGTGACGAAGATCTTTCCGTCGCCGATCTTGCCGCTCCGCGCCGAATCCTGGATCGCCTGAACCGCGCGTTCGACGAGGTCGTCCTCAAGCACGACCTCGATCTTCATCTTCGGCAGGAAGTCGACAACGTACTCGGCGCCGCGATACAGCTCGGTGTGGCCCTTCTGCCGACCGAAGCCCTTCGCCTCGGTCACGGTCAGTCCCTTGATGCCGATATCGTGGAGCGCCGCCTTCACCTCGTCGAGCTTGAAGGGTTTGATGATCGCTTCGACTTTTTTCATGGCTTCATCCGTCTGATTGGATTCCGGCCCGCATCGGCGCCGCGCCGATATCGGACGAGAAGCAGGTTCCGTGCCATTTCAGCGCCGGCCGGCGGCCCGTCGTGGGCCTCCGGCCGGCGCCGTCCGTCAGAACAGCGAGAACGGCACGACGAAATCGATGCCGAACGTCAACTGGTGGTTGGAAGTACCGGCGGTGCCGCCGCCCGCCGTGTTGCGGCCGTCGAACGGCTTGGTGCTGTTGAGGGCTTGGTCGAAGCGGATCTCCGGCCGGATCACCAGTCCCTCAAGCCGCTCCGGCACGGGCGGCTTGTAGTTCACGCCGAGGGTCAGCGAGCTGTAGAGCGTGTGGCGCCCGACGATGCCGGCGTCGAGATTGGTGCCGCTCACCCGGTCGCGCGGGTCGAGCAGCGCAGTCCGCCCATATTCCGCGTTCACGAAATCGCGGTTGCCGACGAAGCTGGCGACGACGTTCCCGGAGATGTCGTCGAACAGCTCGCCGCGGGCGACGAGCGCCAGCTGGTCGGTCAGATTGTAGATCCCGTACTGCGCGACGCCCCAAGACTTCAATCCGCGGTTTCCGTTGGCGTTCAACGCAAGGTTGTCCTGGAGATAGTTCAGCTCGGTGATGAGCGTGAGATCATCCCACAGCTTCGCCGTGACGACGATGTCGTTGATGAAGCGCATCGAGTGATTGGCGTTGAACGGGAGGCCGGCATTGCTCGGCAGTTCGGGGCCGATATGGGTCAGGCCGAGAATCGTCAGCTTGCCGTCCATCAGGTTGACGCCGACGCCGCCGAGGAAGGCCGGGGCGCCGTTATTGTCGCCGTCGCCCAGGCTCGTGTTCACGCCGCTGTCGACGCTCAGATAGAGGTCGAACATGTCGTTGAGGTGCGTCGTCGTCAGGATGCCGGTGTGCTTGAGCGGAATGCCGTAATTGAAGATGTAGGAGTGCGAGTAGAGGAAGTTCCCTTTCGGATCGATCACTTCGGCGCCGATCGGCGTCGGGTACTGGCCCGCCTTGACGTCGATGCCGCCCTCCGTCAGGACCGGCAGATGGGCGACGACGTTGGCTTCGACGATGTCGAGCTGGTTGGTATCGGAAATGTCGGTGTCCAGCTCGCCGAGGAAGTGCGTATAGCGCGCGTCCGAGCCGTACATGCCCTGGACCTTGAATCCGAAGTCGAAACCGGTCGCCTTCGGATCTACCGGCCGCTCGGCGGTGATCAGTGCCTGATTCAGCAGCACCCGGTTCGACTTGTCGGTGAAGAGGTGCCCGAAATTGACGCCGTCATCCGGCTGGCGCGGGTTGAAGGTCGCGCCGACCTCAAGCTGGCCGGTGAGCTTGAACGTGTCCCAAAACCCTGCCGGCGCTGCCGCTGCCGTCGGCTTCTCGGGGACCGGCGCTGCCGGTTCCGCAGTCAGCGGCGCAGCGGTCTGCGCCGCCGTCGGCGATGCGCCGCCACACAGGCCGGCCGTCGCCGCCACAGCGAGAATGCCGACGAGACCCGCACGTGTCGCCGCGGCGTCGCGGCTCTTGTCTTTGGTGTTCATGAACGGACCTTATTATATTCGAGATTGTGTCTTCGGGCAGATCCGGTCCGACCGGTCGGGCCGGGCCGGGCGCCGCGCCGTCGCGGCAGCCGGCGGGGATGAACCCCATGCATCCCCGCCGTGCGCCGCGCGCGCCGCCGAGCCGGCCGTTACTGGACGGCCTCGCCGTGGAGGACGAGATCGAGGCCGTCGCGCTCGGTCTCCTCGTCGACGCGCAGGCCGATCACCAGGTCGATGATCTTGAGCAGGATGAACGAGGCCACCGCGCAGTACGCGACCGTGACGCCGATGCCGTAGAGCTGCGTCAGCACCTGCCCCGGATTGCCGTCGATCAGACCGGCCTTGCCCTCGCCGCCGATCGCCGCCACC
>DASWRT010000389.1:0-2508 GCA_036403035.1 Allostellaceae bacterium
GGCATTCCCGGCAGGCGCCGGTACGGCCCTTATGGCTCGCCGCCGCCGCCGCTGCGGCTGCGGCCGCCGTCAGGCGCGGGTCGGGTCGTCGGCGGTCCCGTCCATCTCGGCGGCCGGCGGGCCCGGTTGCGCGGCGACGGTCCGCCGCCGCTTGGCGGCGACAGCGGTTTCGCTCTTGCCGCCGCGGCTGCGGGCGGCCGGCTGCGGCCGGCGCGGCACCGCAAGGCCGCGACGCACGACCGCGATCAGCAGGGCCAGCCATCCGGCCATCATCGCGAAGGCGAGGACGTCGCCGAGCGTGCCGCCCGGCAGGTGCAGCCGGCGGTGCGTGTCGGCGGAGAAGAGAAGATCGGACCCGGCCCATGCCAGTGCCGCCGCGACGATGCCGTAGGCGAACCCGGCGGCGCGCTGCCGCCGCTGACCGTCGCCGCCTGCCTTGCCGCCGCGCGGCTGCGGTGACGGGCGCCGCCGCGTGCCTTTCGGGCGCGTGTCCTTCGAACGTCGGAGAAATCCCATCCCGCGGCTCGGCGCATTCCTCTGCGTCTGCCGCGTCATCAGCGGCGGCCTGCCGCCGTGCGGTCGTCTGCCGATCGGACGATCGGCCGGCGGGCCGTCCGGCGCGCCGCCATCCTACCGTGCGCGCCGCAGCGCCGCGAGGGCCGTGCGGCGACCGGCGGGAGGGGAAGGGTGCCCCCCGCCCGGCGGTTTTCGTCAGCGGATTGCGATCTCGACTTGATGCGGCATGCCGCCCTGGCTTGTCGACAGCGTTCCGAGGATCTCCGCAAGGTCGGCCAGCGTCGCATTGCGCGGCAGGTCGAACGACAAGGCCTCGCGGTCGTATACCGCCAGCACCCGGTTGGCCTGCCGGCTGCTCGACGGTAGCCGCGGCGATCGCATTGCCCGTGCCATAATTCACCCCTCCGTTGCTGATCCTGCAAATCCATGAACGGCCGCAACGGCGCCGCTATCCGTAAAATCGTGCAACATCGGGGAACGCTTCGTAACAGGCCGGCTGGAAGCCTATCCCACCCGTTCTCCGCCCGCGCCGCCACCGTGACGGTTTCGCAACGCCACCCCTAAATCGCGCAGGAGTCTGGAAGGACTCACGATCTCTTAACGTTCTCCCTGCACGGAATCGGGGGTGCGCCGACGCGGGCCGTCCGTTGTCGGCATGGGGGCAGTCGAGGCGGCGAGGTAGAGAGGCGGCGGGGATGCGACGCTGGCCGGCGCCGTATCCGATGCAAAGGGAGAGAGCGATGGACATTGACGACGGCATGGAACCGACGTTGAGCGAATTGCTCGACGATCCGCTGATCCGGGCGCTGATGAGGAGCGACGGCGTCGACCGCGCATCGCTGGAATCGCTCATGGCCCGCACCGCCGCCGCGCTCGCTCGCCGCAGTGGGTTCGCCGCCTGCGGTGCCGGGTCGCATACGTTTATCGCCGCCGCGGCCGAGTAAGGGCCGCCGCAAGCGAACTCAGCGACGGGCTTTCACGAGACGGCTCATATCCGGCGACTGCTCGCCGGATGTGCCGTGGTGCGGGGCGGAGGCTGCGTTATCCTCCGCCATTGCGGCCGGACGGCGTTTGTTCCGCCGGCTATAATCCGAGACCGAACGATGCCCCGCTTTTGAGGGGCATTTTTCTTTTAAGCGTAGGGTCGGTCGGTGGTGGCGGCGGTGCAGTCGCCCTTATTGTTCTCGCCGTTGCGGCTGGATTGCGGTTCCTTTGCGGATGGGATCTGTCGATGGCCGGCGTGATCCCTGGGAGCGGTCAGACCACGCTCTCCTGGTGGTCAAACCAGATCGACCATCATTCGCGGTTGCTCGGAATGTCCTGCATGGTGCGCAGGCTCTTCTCGCGACGCTTCAATTCCCGCTCGATCGCGTTCCGCACGAAGTCCGCGCGATCCTCGCCCTTTTCGAGAGCGGCTGTAACGCGCGCGAAGGTGCCCGCGACGAAACGGGCAACCATCTCCTCGACATACCGCTTCGGCCGCGCCATGCGGCGCCTTGTGAGCGATATCTCTCCATCCGTCAACTCAGTTCACCCGAAATCGCTTGTTAATGTCCGGAGTGGGTATAATCTTCCACCGGCTCTTTGACATCGTGAATCGTCATGCCGCGCGGCCCAGGCAGCCCGATGCTCCCGCCGCGCAAGAGCGCCTAAAACAATGTTAGCGCTAACATGCCTTAGTGAATCCAGAGGTAGCATGATTGCGATACCCCGTGAAAGGGTGCGGCTCCATGCCAACGATGGCGAAAATATCCGATCCGGAAGCAGGAGGATAGCAGGAGAAGAATAGGACAAAAACAGGACGGAAACAGGAGCGTTTCCTGTTTTTTCCACCGATCGGCCGCTCGCGTCAAGGTTAAGAAAATATAATAAAAATAACGGGATATGCTGTGCCGTTGAGGTCGGTTCCGACCGCCTTATCGCCTGTATTTTGACAAAGGCCGGGTGTCGCGGCGGGCCGGAAACCACTCCTGATTGTAGGGGCGGCCTTTA
>DASWRT010000390.1:0-22100 GCA_036403035.1 Allostellaceae bacterium
CCAGCGAGGCGAGCTTCACCGGCCGACGGTCGACGACATAGGGGAACACGTCCTTGATGTGGACGATGCCGATCACGTCGTCGAGCGTGTCGCGGAACACCGGATAGCGGGAATGACCTTGCTCGACGATCCGCTTGACCACGTCGTCGAACGGCGTATCGACCTCGATCGCAACGATGTCGACGCGCTGCACCATCACGTCGTCGGCGGTGAGCTCGTGCAGCTTCAGGATGTTGCCGAGCAGCAGGCGCTCGTGCGGATCGATCGGCTCGTCGCTTTCGCCGGCGTGCTCGTCGATCATCTCCTCCAGCGCCTCGCGCAGGCTCGTCTCGCCGCGCGGGCGGCGCAGCAGGCGCAGCCAGTTGAGCCAGCCGTGCTCCTCGTCGCCGGAGGACGCGCGGGTGGGACGGCCGCCGTTCGGGATGTCGCTCATCGCAGCGCCGCTCCCGCCTCGATCCCGCTGGCGCCGGCATGGTCGACGTAGGGATCGGGGATGCCGAAGCCGGCGAGGATGCCGGTCTCCAGCGCCTCCATCCGCTGCGCGTCCTCCTCGTTCGTCTCGTGGTCGTACCCGAGCAGGTGCAGCAGCCCGTGCACGAGGAGATGCCGCAGATGGCCGGCAAACGGCTTGCCCTGGGCAGCCGCTTCCGCCGCGACGGTCTCGAAGGCGAGCACGATGTCGCCGAGCAGCAGCGGCTCGTCGGACGCCGGCGGCATCACCAGCGGCCGGCCGGGCGAGACATCGTCGAGCGCCGCGAAGGAGAGCACGTTGGTCGGCCGGTCCTTGCCGCGCCAGTCGCGATTCAGCGTGCGCACGAAGGCGTCGTCGGCGAGCACGAGGCTGATCTCCGCGGCGGCGAGCGCCGGGGCCGCCGCGGCGCAGGCGGCGCGCAGCGTCGCGGCGCACAACCCCGCGGGATCGGCCAGCAAGCCGCGCCACAGGGCGCACGGCTCGGACAGCGCGACGACGATGCCACCGCCGCCGTCGCGATCGCCGGCAGAAGCTGCATCATCGACGGTGGGAGTGGGGGTAGGGTCGGGGTCGGACGATAAGTCTGTCATGGCCTCGCTGCCGCCGCCGGGCGGCAGGATCTCTCTCCTAGAGCTAGCGTCGTCAGGTCAGGTCTCGTTCCGGTGCTCGGGCATGGAGTACTGCGGACTGCGCCGACGCGGTGCCGCCAGCGCCGTCGCCTCCTGCGGCGGAGCGCCCGGTGCGTTCCCGCGTATCGTAAGCCCGAACGATGCGCGCGACCAGACTATGACGCACCACGTCCACCTCGGTGAAGCGGACCATGGCGATCCCGTCCACCTCCTCCAGCACCTCCAGAGCGTCGGCAAGGCCCGACCGCGTGCCGCGCGGCAGATCGATCTGCGACAGGTCGCCGGTGACGGTCATGCGGGAGTTCTCGCCGAGCCGGGTCAGGAACATCTTCATCTGGACCGGCGTCGTGTTCTGCGCTTCGTCGAGAATGACATAGGCGTTGCTGAGCGTCCGGCCGCGCATGAAGGCGAGCGGCGCGATCTCGATCTCGCCGCTGGCGAGCCGCTTCGCGACCTGCTCGCTCGGCAGCATGTCGTGCAGCGCGTCGTAGAGCGGCCGCAGGTACGGGTCGACCTTCTCGCGCAGGTCGCCCGGCAGGAAGCCCAGCCGCTCGCCGGCCTCGACGGCCGGACGCGACAGCACGATCCGCTCGATCGTCCCGCTCATCAGCATGTCGACGGCCGCCGCGACGGCGAGATAGGTCTTGCCGGTGCCGGCAGGCCCCAGGCCGAAGACCAGCTCATGTTCCTTGAGCGCCCGGATGTAGGTCGCCTGAGTGGGCGAGCGCGCCGTGATCTGGCGCTTGCGGGTGCGGATCTGGGCATCCTCTCCCCACAGCGGGAGGGTCCGGTCGCCGCCCGCGCCGGGCCCCGTACCGTTCGCCACCATGCGGAGCGCCGCATCGACCGCCGCCGTATCGACCTCGAGCCCGCGCTTCAGCCGGTCGTAGAGCATCGCGAGCGCGGCGCGCGCGGCCTCGGCGGCCGAGGGCGGCCCGGCGATCGCGAGACGGTTGCCGCGCGACACGACCGACACCCCGAGCAGCCGCTCGATCTGGTCGAGATACCGGTCGCGCTCGCCGAACAGCATCGGCAGCAGCTTATTGTCGTCGAACTGCATCTGGACGCGGGCGTTGCCGTCGCCCTCTTCCGGCATCGATCGGTTGCCGCCGGTCGTCGTCACGCGCAGAACCGGTCTTCGGCAACGGCTCCGGGGTCGCCGTCGTCCAGCGTCGCGACCTCACCGGCAATGCTGTTGCGGCCGCATGCGAGGAGCCGTACCGGGACGGTGCGGCCGAGCAGGCGGACGGGCGCCGCGGCATGGACGCTCTGCATGTGGGGCGTCCGGCCGACGAGTTGGCCGGGATGCCGCCCTTCCTTCTCGAACAGCACCGGAACGGCGCAGCCGATGCTCGCCTCGTTGAAGCGGCGCTGCTGCGCCGCAAGCAGATCCTGCACCATCGCCAGCCGCTCGGCTTTCACCTTTTCAGCCACCTGTCCGTCGATCAGCGCCGCGGGCGTGCCCGGACGCGGGCTGTACTTGAAGGAGAACGCCTGAGCGAATTTGATCTCGTCAATGAGATTGAGCGTCGCCTGGAAATCGCCGTCGCTCTCGCCCGGAAAGCCGACGATGAAGTCCGAGGAGAGCGCAAGGTCCGGCCGCGCCGCCCGCAGCCGGTCGATGATGCGCCGGTACTCGTCGGCGGTGTGGCGGCGGTTCATCGCTTCGAGGATCCGGTCGGAGCCCGACTGGACCGGCAGATGCAGGAACGGCATCAGCGCCGGCACGTCACGATGCGCCGCAATCAGCTCGTCATCCACGTCGCGCGGGTGCGATGTCGTGTAGCGCAGCCGGTCTAGGCCGGGGATCTCGGCGAGCGCGCGGACCAGCCGGCCAAGGCCCCACGAGCCGCCGCATCCGTCCGGCGCGTCGCCGTGATACGCGTTGACGTTCTGACCGAGAAGCGTGATCTCCCGCGCACCGGCCGCGACCAGACGGCGCGCTTCGGCAATGACGTCGGCGGCGGGCCGCGAATACTCGGCGCCCCGTGTATACGGCACGACGCAGAAGGTGCAGAACTTGTCGCATCCCTCCTGCACCGCGAGGAACGCGGCGACGCCTTGCGGCGACGCGGTTTCCGGCAGGTGATCGAACTTCGTCTCTGCCGGGAACTCGGTGTCGAGGATGCCGCGGCCGGCTGCTCCGCCGCCGGGTGCCGCGGCCGCACGCATCGCGCGCGCCACCATCTCCGGCAGCCGGTGATAGGTCTGCGGTCCGAGCACGATGTCCACGAACGGCGCGCGGCGCAGGATCTCGGCGCCCTCGGCCTGCGCGACGCAGCCGGCGACCGCGAGGATCATGTCGCCGCCCGCCTCCGCCTTCGCGTCCTTCAGCGGGCGCAGCCGGCCGAGATCGGAGAAGACCTTCTCGGCGGCCTTCTCGCGGATATGGCAGGTGTTGAGGATCACGATGTCGGCGCCGTCGGGCGCGTCGGCGGGCACGAAGCCGAGCGGCGCCAGGACGTCCGTCATGCGAGCGGAGTCGTAGACGTTCATCTGGCAGCCGTACGTCTTGATGTAGAGCTTCTTCGTCACCGCGTCCGTCCGTTCGTCCCGTCCGATGCTCGCGCGGCGCCGCCGAGCGCCCCGGCCGCCCCGCTGCCGCCGTCTCCGCCCGCCGTCGACGCGGCCGGGGTTGCCGGAACGGCGCCGGATGGGCCGGTCGCCGCCGCCGCGGCCGCCGCAACGGCATTTCGCCGTCCCGACAGGGCAGCGGCGAGGCCGGCGGCAATGACCCGCTGGCAATGGTCGGTCAGGGCCTTGCGCGACGCGAAATCCCTGAGCGTCACGACCGGATGGAACTCGACCTCGACGTCAATGGTCCCGCAACCGACCAGATGCCACATATGGGGCATCAGATCCATATCGCCATACCACGCGAACGCCGGACGGTCGAGCCGGCCGATCGGCATGCCGTCGAGACGGGTATAGGCGACCGTCACCGGCTGGACCGCGACCGGTTCGCCGCGGTACGTCTTCCCCTCGGCGACGCTCAGCAGCGCGCTCTTGAATGCGCGCACGCGAATGCCGTCGTTGCTCGTGCCCTCAGGGAACAGGATAAGGTTTTCGCCGGATTCGAGGCGGGCGCCGAGGTCGCCGCGCTGCTTCGCCGTCGTGCGGACGCGGCGGTCGACGAAGACGGTCCGCTGCAGCTTTGCCAGCCAGCCGAAGAACGGCCATTTCCCGATCTCGCTCTTCGCGACGAACGAGCCCTCGATCAGCGCCCCGAGGATCGTGATGTCCGTGTAGGAGGCATGGTTCGCCACGAACAGCGTCGGCCGGCGGTCGCTCGGCGTTCCGAGCACACCGACGCGAAAGCCCAGGATGCGGCAGCACACGCGATGATAGATCCGCGGCAGGCGCGTCGCGTAGCGCGAGCCGGTCGCGAGCTGTACCGCCTGCACCGCCATCAGCGGCAGCGTCCAGGCGACGTAGAGGCCGAGCCGGCAGACCCGGAGAGCGTCCCCGGCCATCAGGCCGCCCACGCGTCTTTCGCCTGCCGCTCGTAATGCCGGTAATATTTCTCGGTGACGAGGTCGGTCTTCACGACGATGCAGACGTCGATCGTGTTGAACTGCCGGTCGATCACCGCTCCGTCGCCGACGAAGCCGCCGAGCCGCAGGTAACCCTTGATCAGCGGCGGCAGATCGGCGAGCACTCGCCCCGCGTTGATCACGTGCGGGTCGAGCAGCCGCATGTCGACATAGCGTTCGCCGAGAGCGCGGGGACGGAGCGCCGGCGGCGCGAGGTGATGGTGGTGGAGATAGCTCAACGGCACCGCAAGCATCGCCGGGTCGGTCCCCGGCAGGCTGGCGCAGCCGAACATCAGCGCGATGTCGTGATGAAAGACATAGGAGGCAATGCCGCGCCACAGGAGCTGCATCGTCGGCCGCGTCCGGTAGCCCGCGTCGACGCACGAGCGGCCGAGTTCGAGAATCTCGCCGGGATAGTCGAGGATCGCGCCGATGTCGAACTCCGAGGCCGTGTAGAAGCTGCCGTGCGCCGCCGCCGCCGAACGGCGGATCAGCCGGTACGTGCCGACCACGTCGCGCCCGCTCTCGCGGATCGTATCCAGCACGAGCAGGTGGTCGCAGCAGGCGTCGAAGGAGTCGACGTCGCGCTTGAGCCGGGCCATCTCGTCGTCGGGCCGCGCGCCCATCTCCTCGTAGAAGACGCGATAGCGCAGCGCCTGCGCCTCGGCGACCTCCTCGGGAGTCTCTGCGAGCCGGACCGCAAGGTGCCCGGAACGCTGGTCGACAATGCGACCGCCGCCGGGCGGCGTACCGGCGTGCGCAGCCATGCCGGCTGCGGCCGGCTCGATGGCTGGAGGCTTCGCCGTCAGGTCGGACCTGGCCATGTCAGACCAGGCCATCCGCCTTGTCTTTGCTGACCGGCACGGCAAAGAGTTCCAGCCGGTGCCCGACGAGCCGGTAGCCGAGCTGCGTCGCGATCGCCCGCTGCAGCTTCTCGATGTCCTCGTTGTGAAATTCGATGACGCGGCCGGACTGCACGTCGATCAGGTGATCGTGGTGAGCGGCCGGCATCTCTTCGTAGCGGGCACGGCCGTCACCGAAATCATGCCGCGCGAGGATATTGGCTTCCTCGAAGAGCCGCACCGTCCGGTACACGGTCGCGATGCTGATCTTGGGATCGATCTCGGTTGCCCGCCGGTAGAGCTGCTCGACGTCAGGGTGATCCTCCGCCTCCGACAGCACCCGCGCAATAACGCGGCGCTGATCGGTCATCTTCAACCCTTTGTCGATACAGAGCTGTTCAAGGCGCGAAACCATTATGATCCGTCGATTGCCCGGGCGTTAACGCACTATAGCCGAAAGCGCCGTCTCAGCCTACGGTCTTGGGCAGCGTAGGAGTCCGCGGCAGCTCGGGCGACGCGGCCGTAGCCGTGCGTGCGCCGTCAGGCGACGCCCTTCCGCGCCCGCGTGCCCAGGCCGATTTCCTTGGCGAGCTTGCTGCGCTGCTTCGCGTAATTCGGCGCGACCATGGGATAGTCCGCCGGCAGGCTCCAGCGCTCCCGGTACTCCTCGGGCGTCATGTTGTAGGCGGTCTTGAGGTGGCGCTTCAGCATCTTCAGCTTCTTGCCGTCCTCAAGACAAATAATGTAGTCGGGGTGCACGGACTTCTTGACGCTGACCGCAGGCTGCGGGCGCTCCACGGCAACCGGCTGCGCCGCCGCAGTGCCGATCGTCGACAGCGACTGATAGACCTGATTGATCAGGTGCGGCAGATCAGCCACGGCGACGGTATTGTTGGATACATGCGCCGCCACGATTTCCGTCGTCAAGGCGAGCAAGTCGCCGGAATTGTTCTGTACAGTCATTCGCAGATTCCCATATGCGCTGCCTGCGCACGATATATGTATCTCTTATGGAGTAAGCAATAACAAGAGACAATTTTTAAGTCAGCACCAGATTGCAACTGAATGTGAGGCGGACATCTGAAATAACCACCAGAGATCAGGCAGTCCCGCTCGCCTTGTTTTCGCGCCCCGATCCGAGGATCAGCCGAAGCGAAAGCGCAGCGACCGCGTCGTCTCCGCGCTTATAGTAATTCGGCCTGCGGCCGATCGGCTCGAATCCGGCCTGCGCATAGAGCCGTCGCGCCGCTGCATTGTCCTCCGCGACCTCCAGCAGCACCTCTCGCGCCCCGCGTTGTCGCGCCAGTTCGACGAGCAATTCGATCAGCCGCCGCGCCAGACCGCGCCGACGGGCGACCGGCGCGACGCCGATCGACAGAATCTCGACCTCGGGCACGAGGCTGAGGGCGAGCAGGAAGGCGGCCGGCATACCGTCCGCACCGTAGGCCAGCCAGCCGCTCGCGCCCGGCATCGCGAGCACGTCGGCGACCGCCTGCGGCGACCAGGGATCTTCGGGGAAGCATGCCGCGTGCAGCGCCGCGACGACCGGCAGGTCGGCGACGCCGACCTGCGCGACTCGGGCGTCGTCGCAACCGGCGCTCATGGCGTCGCGGTCCGCCGCGGCAGCGTCACTGCCGGAGCGCGGAGATAGAGCGGCCGGGGCAGCGGCAGCAACGATTCTGCACCGCCGCCCGCTTCAGCAGCGGCGGCAGCCCGGCGTGCGGCGACGCGCGCCACCCAGGCGGCATCCGGCAAGCCTTCGCCGGGCGCGATGCGCACATCGTCGCGGCCCGCCGCTTCGAGCGCCGCCGCCGCCCGCCGCGCCGCGTCGCCGACGACGATCAGCGGCCCCGGCGCGACGAGCGACGGGAGCGCCGCAGGCGCGGCGTCGCCGGCCTCGCCGAGCGGCTCGCCGTCCGCATCGATCAACTGCACGAACAGATTCTCGCGCCGGCTGTCGATTGCGACCAGCAGCGTGCGGCCGGCGCGATCCTCCATCGGCACCGCCTCGGCGAGCGCCTCGAACGCGGTGACGCCGACGACCGGCCGGCCGGCCGCCATGCCCATCGCGCGGGCGGCGGCCAGCCCGATCCGGATGCCGGTGAAGGCGCCGGGTCCGACAGTCGCGGCGATCAGGTCGAGCGCGGCGAATCCGCCGTCGAGCCCGCCGGCCTCGAAGACCGCGGCCGCCATCGGCATCAGGCGCTCCGCATGGCCGCGCGCCATCGGCTCGAAGCAGCGCGCGGCGAGCCGGCCGCGATCGAGCAGCGCGACCGAGCAGGCGGCGCCGGAGGTATCGAGCGCCAGTACCCTCATGCGTCCCGCCGACGCCGGGTGAGGACAGCCGCCTTCATTCTTGGGTCACTTTTGCGCACGAGGATGCGACCGGTTCCATGTTAGACGACAGACCATGACACTCGTCGAGATTGCACCGCCCGCGTTCTCCGTCAGCCATGACATCGCCTACGCCACCAGCCGCAACGTCACCGGGAGCCCCGTCTATAGCCGCCCCGGCTGCTATCTGCACGACGCTGCGGCGGAGAAGCTGCTGCGCGCCATCGAACTGGCCGGCCGGCTCGGTTACGGGATACTGGTCTTCGATGCGTTCCGCCCGGCTGAAGCGCAATGGACCTTGTGGAACGCACGGCCCGACCCGACCTTCCTCGCCGATCCGCGCCGCGGATCGCCGCACTCGCGCGGCGTCGCGATCGACCTGACGCTGACCGACGGCGGCGGCGCCGCGCTCGACATGGGCACCGACTTCGACGCCTTCACGCCGCTCTCGTACCACGGCAGCACGGACATCCCCGCCGCGGCGCAGCGCAACCGCATGATCCTGCTCGGGATCATGAGCGCGGCCGGATGGGACTTCTACTCCAAGGAATGGTGGCACTATCAGCTCTTCGAGCCGCGCCGCTTTCCGCTGCTCAGCGACAGCGTCCTGCCGCGCACGATGCTCTGAGCGGACGACGGCGGGCGCCGTGCCGCCTCACACGATCCGGCAGACTTCCTCGAAGGCGAAGCGCGGGTTGCGCGGGAACAGCTTCGACGGATCGCCGTAACCGACGTTGCAAAGGAAGTTCGACTTCACCTTCCCGTCCGGGAAGAACTCCGCGTCGACCTTCGCGTTGTCGAATCCCGACATCGGCCCGCAATCGAGCCCGAGCGCGCGGGCGGCGGTGATGAAATAGGCGCCCTGAAGCGAGCCGTTGCGGAACGCGGTGGCCTGGATGAGTTCCGGCTTCCCGGTGAACCAGGGGCGCGCGTCGGTCTGCGGGAACAGCTTCGGCAGATGCTCGTAGAATTCGAGGTCGTAGGCCAGGACCGCCGTCACCGGCGCGGTCATCGTCTTCTCCATGTTCCCGGCGGAAAGCGCCGGGCGCAGACGCTCCTTGGCCTCACGCGACTTCACGAAGACGACCCGCATCGGGCTGCAGTTCGCACTGGTCGGTCCCATCTTCGCGAGTTCGAATATCGCTTGCAGGAGCGTGTCGCTGACCGGCTTGTCCAGCCAGCCGTTATGCGTCCGCGCCTCGCGGAACAGAATGTCGAGGCCCTCGTCGGGCAGAATCTTGTGCATGCCGAGCGTCCGTTCCCGCACCCGATAAAACGCAGACACCGGCAGGATGCCGGTGCCTGCAACCGAGACTAGCCAAACCGGCGGTGCCGCCGCAACCTGTCACGCCGCGCACCGTCCCTGCGCGGGACGGAAGGCTGCGGCCGCAGCAGTCAGACCGCGCGGACTTCCTGCACCTCGGGAATGTAGTGGCGCAGCATGTTCTCGATGCCGGCCTTGAGCGTCGCCGTCGAGCTGGGGCAGCCCGAGCAGGAACCCTGCATGTGCAGGTAGACGACTCCGTCCTCGTAGCTGTCGAAGATGATGTCGCCGCCGTCCTGTGCCACCGCCGGACGCACGCGCGTCTCCAGCAGCTCCTTGATCTGGCCGACGATCTCGTCCTCGTCCTCGTCCTGGCCCTCCGTCGCCGCGCCCTCCTCGGCGTCCAGAACGACCGGACGGCCGGAGGTGAAGTGCTCCATGATCGCGCCGAGAATCGCCGGCTTGAGCTGATACCAGTCGCTGTCCTCGTCCTTCGTCACGGTGACGAAATCGGCTCCGAGGAAGATGCCGGCGACGCCGTTCAGCGCGAACAGCCGCTCGGCCAGCGGCGAGCGGGCGGCAGCCGCGGAACTGGTGAAGTTGGCCGTGCCGCTCGGCATCACCGCGCGGCCGGGCAGGAACTTGAGGGTGGCAGGATTCGGCGTCTGCTCGGTCTGAATGAACATAGGACTAGCTCCGGCGAGGACGGGTGCAAATGTCGGAATCGAGGTTTCTAGCTTGGCGCACGCCCCTGCCGATTCAACCCCTCGGCCGCCGCACCGGACGATTTCCTCCGATCGCGGGCGATTCGCGCAATAGGGGGCGGCCGCGTCCCGTCCGCCGCCGCAATCAGGTCAGGGCGTCGACCTGTTCGTCCGTCAGATTGCCGGGCACCACGGTCACGGGAATGCGCATCCGGTTGATCATCTTGTCGGTGAGCGCGGAGACCAGCGGTCCCGGCCCCTCGTTGGCGGTGCTCGCGGCAAGCACGAGGATCGAAATGCCGGGCTCCTCCTCGATCAGCGCGAGCAGCTCGTCGCGGCGGCGCCCCTCGCGGATGTAGACGACCGGCATGGTCCCCGCGAGATCGAAGACCTCGCTGGCGATCTTCTGAAGCAGCGCTTCCGCCTCCTCGCGCTGTTCCTCGCGCATCAGCGTCTCGACGGCCATCCAGTGCTGGAGGTCGGCGGTCGGTTCGATCACGTAGAGCAGCGCGACCCGGCCGCCGGTGTGCCGGGCGCGACGCGCGGCATAGCGCAACGCGACGCGAAGCTCCTCGCTTTCGTCGACGACGACAAGGAAGACGCGCTCCTGAGAGGAAGCGGCGTCGACGGCCGGATCGGCGGCGGGCGGTGGCGCATTCATCGCATCAGGCGCTGCGGAACGGTAAACTCGCGAGCCATCCTGCCACCATAGCGGTCGCGACGGCAACGAGCCCGTAGAGCGCCGCCTTCCGGTCGGCGAAATCGTAAAGATCGGCGTCTATGCCGATCTTCGATATGACGAGCGGCGTCGTCTGTCCGCTGACCACCTCGTTCTCGCGCACCAGAAAGACCTGCACCAGATAGGTTCCGGTCGGCACGTTCGCCGGCAGCGCGATGGTCGTGCGGAACAGCCGTTCGCCGAGGAAGTTCACCTTGCCCACCGCATCGACGAACAGCTTCTCGTGCTTCTGCGTGCGGATCAACGCCTCGCGGAAGATGGCGGCACGCTCCGGGTTTGCGGGGCTCTGCGCCGCAATGCGCAGGCTGTCGAGGCCGATCTGGTGCAGCGTGCGCATCGCCGGGCTGGCGATCTCCTCGATCGGCCGGCTGCTTGCGACGCTGTAGAAGCCCGGCACGCCGGCGAAAGTCACCTCGCGGGTATTGACCCAGATCCCGAGGACGCGGCTCTTGCGCCGCACCACTATGTCGCGCTCCGGGCCGCGCACCACCACCACGATATCGCCGGGTCCGTCCGTCGCGCCGAACAGCACGACGCTGGTGCCGTTGAACGCCGTCGTGATGCCGACGAGGTGGCTCGTCAGGTCGGCGACGAGCGGCGGCGCCTCGGCGTGCGCGGGAGCGGACAGCCCCCCGGCAGCGGCGAGAATGACGAGCGCCGCCGCGGCGCACCGGAGGCAGCCGAGGAGAGAGCGGCGGCGAAGCCCGGTCATTTCGGGACCACCGCGGAATACAGCTCGTCCGGCCGCAGCGTCATGTCGACGGCCAGCTTCGTCGCGACCAGCAGCACCATTACGGCGAGCATCGCCCGCAGCTGCTCGCCGCGAAGCCGCGTCCCGAACCGGCTGCCGAACTGCGCGCCGATGACGCCGCCGACGAGCAGCAGCACGGTCAGCAGCGCGTCGACGGTATGGTTGTTGATGGCTTGCAGCACGGTCACCGAGGCGGCGACGAAGATGATCTGGAACAGCGATGTCCCCGGCACCATCACGGTCGGCATGCCGAGCATGTAGATCATCGCCGGAACCATGATGAAGCCGCCGCCGACGCCCATCACCGCCGACAGGATGCCGATCAGGAACCCGAGCCCGAGCGGCAGCAGCGCGCTGATGTAGAGCTTCGATTTGCGGAAGCGGAGCTTCAGCGGCAGCCCGTGCATCCAGGTATGCTGGTGCAGCTTGCGCCGTCCGGCGCCCGGCTTGCGCCCGCGCAGATAGGCGCGCGTGCTCTCGATGAGCATCAGCGTGCCCAGCGTGCCGAGCAGCAGGACGTAGCTCAGGTTGATGAACAGCTCGACTTGCCCGATACGGCGCAGCAGGCCGAACAGCCAGACGCCGAAGAGGGAGCCGACGAAGCCCCCCACGAGCAGGATGCCGCCCATCTTGAGGTCGACGTTGCCGCGCCGCCAGTGCGCCAGCATGCCCGAGACGGAGGCGCCGACGAGCTGGTTCGCCGAGGAGGCGACGGCGACCGCCGGCGGCACGCCGACGAAGATCAGCAGCGGGGTCAGCAGGAAACCGCCGCCGACGCCGAACACGCCGGACAGGAAGCCGACGACGGCGCCGAGCGAGAGGAGGACGAAGATGTCTACCGAGATCTCGGCGATCGGCAGATAGATGTCCATGACGCCCGGCGGAAACGAACTCGTATGTGCGCGCAGAATGCGGCGGCGAGGCGGGAAACGAACGGATCCCGGCTACAACCTTACAGCCGCAACCTTGCCGGACAAAGGGCTTCAGCCGTTTGCGCTGCGATTTTTCGCCGCTGTGCCAGGAGCGCCGCGCCCCCCTGCCCTGCCCCGCCGAACGAGGCCGGAGCGGCACTACGTCGTATCGTCGCCGCGGTGTACCGGGCGCCGCGGTCAGGGCCGCAGCAGGCCGACGATGTCCTTGACCTCGTCGAGGTGTCTCGACGCGAGAGCGCCGGCCCGCTCGGCGCCCTGGCGCAGTACCGAGTCGATGTAGCCGGGATCGGCCATGAGCCGCCGCATCTCGCCGCCGATCCGGCCCAGCTCGCGCGACGCGACCTCGGCGAGCGCCTCCTTGAAGTCGGAGAAGTTCCTGCCGGCGAACTGCACGATCGCCTGATCGAGGCTGTTGTCGGTGAGCGCGGCATAGATGTTGAGGAGGTTCTCCGCCTCCGGCCGCCCTTGCAGCCCTTCGGCGCTCTCGGGCAGCGGTTCCGGATCGGTCTTCGCCTTGCGGATCTTGAGCGCCACGGCATCGGCGTCGTCGGTCATGTTGATCCGCGAATAGTCGGACGGGTCCGACTTCGACATCTTCTTCGTGCCGTCGCGCAGGCTCATGACGCGCGTCGCCGCGCCGAAGATCTGCGGCTCGGGCAGCGGGAAGAACTCGACGCCGTACTGCCGGTTGAACGCGCCGGCGATGTCGCGGGACAGTTCGAGATGCTGCTTCTGGTCCTCGCCGACCGGCACGTGAGTCGCCTTGTACGCCAGGATGTCGGCGGCCATCAGCACCGGGTAGGCGTAGAGCCCGAGCCCGGCGTTCTCGCGCTGCTTCCCCGCCTTTTCCTTGAACTGCGTCATGCGGTTGAGCCAGCCGAGCGGCGTCAGGCAGCCGAGGATCCAGCTCAGCTCGGCGTGCGCCGACACCGTGCTCTGGTTGAAGATGATGCAGTTCGCGGTGTCGATGCCGGCCGCTATGTAGGCCGCGGTGACTTCGCGCGTATGCGCGCGCAGCTCCGCCGGGTCCTGCGGCACGGTCAGCGCGTGCAGGTCGACGATGCAGAAGATGCAGTCGAACTGCCGTTGCAGCGCGACCCAGTTCCGCAGGGCGCCGAGATAATTGCCGATGTGGAAGTTGCCGGTCGGCTGGATGCCGGAAAAGATGCGGTTCATGGCGGCTGCTGCTTGCTGCACGTGCGGAAAGGGAGCCGGACTTATGAAAGGCCGATGCGCCCGCGGTCAAGGGCGGGGAGTCTTTCGGCGTCACGCCGGCTGACGGCGGAAGCGGCGCTTGAGGTCGCCGAGATCGGCGGCGCCGAGCAGGAGCGCGAGGAGCGCGAAGGCGGCCAGTCCGCTGCCGACGAGGCCGCCCAGCGCGGCGAGCCGCAGCCACGGAACCTGCGTGAAATAAGGCGTCAGCAGCCGCTCGACGACGGCGACCACGACCCCCATGCCGAGCGCTGCCGCGGCGATCCGCGGCAGGGTGCGGCGCGAGCGCGCGTCGAAGGCGAAGTGGCCGCGCCGGTGCAGCAGCGTCAGCAGCAGCATCGCGTTGATCCAGCCGGCGGCAGACGTCGCGATCGCGTTGCCGACATGCGCGAACGGGATGGAAAGGCCGAGCGTCAGCACGACGTTCGCCGCCATCGCCGCGACGCCGACCAGTACCGGGGTCAGCGTGTCCTGCCGCGCGAAGAAGCCAGGCGCCAGCACCTTCAGCAGCACGAAGGCCGGCAGGCCGGCGGCGTAGGCGGCGAGCGCGCCGGCCGTCGCGTGCGCGTCGGCGGCGGTGAAGGCGCCGCGGCGGAACAGCACCTCCAGGATCGGCTCCCCGGCGATGCCGAGCGCCACCGCGGCCGGCAGCGTCAGCAGCAGCGCCAGCTCGATGCCGCGGTTCTGCGTATGGAGCGCCGCCGCGAGGTCGCCGGTCCGCACCTGCCGCGACAGCGGCGGCAGGATCGCCGTGCCGACCGCGATGCCGACCACGCCCAGGGGAAGCTGGTTCAGCCGGTCGGCATAGTAGAGATAGGAGACCGCGCCGGTCGGCAGCATCGAGGCGATCACCGTCGAGACCAGCAGGTTGATCTGCGTGACGCCGGCGCCGAACACGCCGGGTCCCATCACGCCGAGCATCTTCCTGAGCTGCGGCGTGAGCCGCGGCCGCGGCAGCCGGAGCGACAGGCCGGCGCGGCCGCATGAATGCATCAGCCAGAGGAACTGCGCCCAGCCGGCGAGCGACACCGCCCAGGCGAGCGCGTGGCCGGCCTCGACATGGAAAGCCCAGACCAGCGCCAGCGCCCCGATCATGAAGATGTTCAGCAGCACGGGGGTCGCCGCCGTCGCCGCGAACCGCTCGACCGAGTTGAGTATGCCGCCCTGGAGCGCCACGAGCGAGATGAAGAGCAGGTACGGGAAGGTGATCCGCGTCAGCTCGACCGTCAGCTCGTACTTGCCCGGCTCGTCGGCGAATCCGGGCGCGATCGCCCGCAGCAGCCACGGCATCGCCGCCTCGCCGACGACCAGGAAGACGAGCAGCGCCGTCAGCAGCAGCGCCAGCACGTCCTCGGCGAAGCGGCGCGCCGCCTCCCGTCCGTCGGTCGCGACCATGCCGGCGAAGATCGGCACGAAGGCGGCGCTGAACGCACCTTCGGCGAACAGGCTGCGGAACATGTTCGGCAGGCGCTGCGCGATGAAGAAGGCATCGGCGACCGGCCCCGCGCCGAGGAACATCGCGGTCAGGATATCGCGGACGAAGCCGAGCACCCGGCTCATCATCGTGTAGCCGCCGACGGTGGCGACGGAACGCAGCAGGCTCATGGGCCGGGGCCGGAACTCCTTTTCGCGGCGGGAAAATCGGGTCAGGCCGCGCGCAGCCCGAGATGGCGCTGCATTGCGTCGAAATCGCGGTCGTCGTGCAACAACGCGTGCCCCTTCTCCATGCAGAACGTGCCGATGATCAGATCGATCGTCTTGCGGACGGTGACGCCTTTGCCGCGGAGAACACGATAGTTCGCCGCTGCCTGGATCGCGAGATCCGGGTCGAGCATCGAGACGAGATCGAACCGCCGAAGCGCCCGCTCGACGAGCTTGGCTTCGGCATCGGACCTGAGCCCCTGAAGGACTTCACAGAGGATCAGATCTCCGACGAGCAGCGGCTCACGGCCGACCAGCACGCGCAGGCGTTGCACCTTTTCCGTCGGGCTGTCGTTCAGGTGGTCGATCCAGATGGAGGTATCGACCACGATCATCGCGCATTGCGTCCGCGCCGGCTCTCCGCGAGATCGCCCGACCACTGAACCCGTCCCGCAAGACCGAGGATCTCCTCCTGCTGCTTCAGGCGGATCAGCAGCCTCAACCCTTCCTCCACCGCGGCGCGCTTGGTCGCGAGGCCGGTAACGCGGAGCGCCGTGTCCATCAACTCGTCATCGATATCGATGTTGGTGCGCACGGCCGCCTCGAATGTGTATCGTTTGGACAAGGAATACACATAAGACCGGCGAGACGCAATCGGGTCGACCTACCTCCCGCTGACGCCCGCCCGCCGCGCGGCCCCCAGCGATGCGGCGGCGGCGAGCACGGCGCGGCGGCCCGCCTTGCGGAAGGCGCGGCCGCGCAACGCGGCGAGCGGAACCTCGCCGGGCTCGTCGACGCGGGTGAGGCGGGTCAGCGCGAACAGCCCGAGCAGCACCGACGACAGGAAGAACACGTGCCAGGGCGCGACGTGCAGCAGGATCACCTCGCCGCCGCCCTTGCCGTCCTGCCAGCGGAACGCGAACGCGAAGGACATGCCGGAGAGCCGGTCGGCGATCTGCCCGCCGAGCACCGGCGCGAACCCGGCGCAGAGCGACTTTACGAGGCTGTTCGCGCCGAGAAAGACGGTCGCCTCGCCGCGGGGCGCCAGCTTCAGCGGGATGTTGCCGCAGGCGAGGTCGAGGCCCGCGGTCGCAACGCCGACGAGGAGCTGGATCGCCGCGATCAGCGGCAGCGTCAGGCTGTGCGGCGCCGGCTGCCCGGCCAGCACCCAGCCGACGAGGCAGGCCAGGAAGAGCGGCGCGCAGACGGCGATCACCGTCTTGTTCGAGAAGCGGTCCGATACGCTGCCCCACACCGGCAGCGAGGCGACGTTCGCGAGCTGCGCCACGATCGTGAGCGCGACGCCGGTCCCGATGCCGCAATGCAGATCCTGCAGCAGATAGACCATGAAGAACGGCGTCGCGAGATTGACCGCGAGGTTCCAGCTTCCGAGGAACACCATCAGCCGCCGGAAGTTCGCGTCGCGGAACGGCCGGGCGAAGAGCGCCCCGATGCCCCCGGCGCCGCGCGGCGGCGCGGACGGCATCGGCACGTCCGGCATGCGCGTCAGGTACCAGGTGCTGGCCATCGCCGCGGCGACCGCCAGCAGGAAGACGCCGACATAGCCGCCCGCCGGCGTCGCCGGCGACCAGCGCGCCCAGCCGTCGGCGATCGCCCCGCCGAGCAGCGCCGCCGCGATGCCGGAGACGTTGGCGCGAAGCTGTCGGCCGGCGAACACCGCGCCGAGCCGGCCGGCCGGCACGAGGTCGCAGGTCCAGGACATCCAGGCGCAGCCGCCGACCGCGCCGAGCGTCGCGACCGCAGCGAAGACCGCGAGCAGCACGCCGAGCGCGACGCCGTGGCTGGGGATCAGCGGCACCAGCACCAGCGGCAGCAGCAGGAGCCGCGCCGCGAGCGTCACGGCGACGCAGATCGCCTTGCGCCGCCGCAGCTTCTCGATCAGCACGATTCCCGGCACGTGGGCGAGCTGGGCGAAGAACGGAACGGCGGCGAGCAGCCCGACGAATCCCGGCGACGCGCCCAGCGCCAGGGCGCAGCCGGTAAGCAGTGCTCCGCCGGTCAATACGCCCAGCGCCTGGGAGTAGATGCCGTCGCTGACCAGCGCCGCCAGCCCGCGCTCGGCCGAATCCTCGTCGGCGTCGCCGATCTTCGAAAGGTGCTGCTGATGCTGCATACGTCGATCCCACTCGGGCGAGCACCGGCCGCGTCGCGACGGCAGGGTTCGCGAGGCGGCAACTCCGGTGCGCGCAGCCGATCGGCTCTCGATCGGCGACTGCCGCGGCCGGAGGCGCCGCGACGGCGATGGGAAAGCGTAGGCGTGTTAACCTTAATAAAACGTATCCCGGCGGATATCAGGGACGCGCGGAATCCTCTCCATTATTGCAATGGCTCAAGGATTTATTCCCTCTCGCTTTTGCTCGGGAGAAGGTCGGGGCAACCGGCAGTCAACGGAGATCAGCCCCTCCGGCGCCCTCCCCTCGCCTCCCGGCGGCCGGATGGGCTCCGCCCTCTCCCGCAAAGGGAGAGGGCGGTTTAAAGAGCCTGTCTACGCCGGGAAAGGGATCGGCCTCGGCGCTTACCACGCCGGGAGGATCGCTCCCTTGAAGCGCGTCTTCAGGAACTCCTTAACCTCGTCCGACTCGTATGCGGCGACGAGCTTCTTGAGATCCGGCCGGTCCTTGTCCTTCTCGCGCGTGGCGATGAAATTCCCGTAGGGGTTGTCGGTCCAAGATTCCTGCACCAGGGCGTCCTTCACCGGGTCGAGCCCGGTCGAAAGAACGTAGTTGGTGTTGATCACCGCCGCATCGAGGTCCTGGAGCGAGCGCGGCAGCTGCGCCGCGTCCAGTTCGACGAACTTCAGGTTCTTCGGGTTCGACGCGATGTCGAGCACCGACGGCGACAGGCCTTTTCCGGGCGCCAGCGTGAGCACGCCGTTGGCGGCGAGCAGGTTGAGCGACCGGGCGCCGTTGCTGGGGTCGTTCGGGATGCCGATGCGGGCGCCGCTCTTCAGCTCGTCGAGCTTCTTGACCTTCCGCGAATAGAGGCCGATCGGCTCGACGATCGTGAAGCCGATCGGGACGATGTGGTAGCCGCGGTCGCGGATCTGCGCATCGAGATAGGGCTTGTGCTGGAACGCGTTCGCGTCGAGGTCGCCGGACTCCAGCGCAGCGTTCGGCATCGTATAGTCCTGGAACGTGACGAGCTGTACGTCGAGCCCGTCGCGTGCCGCGACCTTCTTCGCGACTTCCGCGATCTCCTCCTCCTCGCCGGCCATCACGCCGAGCTTGATCCTGTCGGCGGCCCGCGCCGCCGTAACGGAAAGCCCTGATGTCGCGAGCAGCGTCCCGACGATCAGGAAGAGCGCCGCGCGGCGGCCGGTCTTCAGTCCTTCGAACATCCTCGAACCTCTCGTTTCTCTCTCGTTGGTAAAGGGATATCGGGAAACCCGGCCACCGTGCGAAAGCAGCCGGGCAAGGCTCCCGAGAAGCCGCGGTACGCCTCGTCAGGCGGCTGCCGGCGGGAGCGGATGCCGCACCGGCGGGGTGAGCCAGCGGGCGAGCAGATTCGGCCAGAGCGGGCCACCGCCGCCGGCGGTCCGGCGCCGGCCGGCGCCGCCGCGTGGCGGGCGTATGCGGCCGGGCACCCGGGCCGGCGGATATGTGCCGGCGGATGATGAAGATGCGCCTGTCCGGCGTCGCGATGTGCGCATGGTCTTGTCGCCTTGCATCGGGATCCAGTGTTCCGCGGCAGCGGTGCGGACGCTGCCGTGGCGGGGTTGTCCGGCCGGAGCTATCGCCTCGGCAGACAGGTCCTCTCGATCGCGCCGGGAAAGGCGGGCGGCGGCATGGAACGGACGCGGGACGGCGGATGGCAAACGGACCAGGAGAAACAGGTCATGTCTCGTCTCCTGGGACCGGCGTTGCCGGCGACCGGTGCCGCGACGAAAAAAGCCGCCGCAGCATGGACGCTGGGCAGCCGACCGGCCCCGCTTAGCTGCATTTATCAAGCGCCCGCAAGCTGGTGCTCAAATCGGCGCTGTGTCGGACAATGTCGGAGGGCCGTGGCTCTGTCAATACTCCGGAATAGGGTTGGTGCTTATACCGTCGGCCTCGGTCGTTGACCGATGCCGAGCGGGTTCCGCTCAAGTGCCGCGCAGGCCTGACCAATGGCCGATGAGTCAAGCTCAACGGCCGTTGGTACTACCCACCAAGGAACAGCCGCGCCACGTCCGGGTCGGCGAGGAGATCGGCGCCGCGGCCGGCGCGGGCGACTTGCCCCGCGACGAGCACGTAGCCGAGGTCGGCGAACTCCAGCCCCTTCTTCGCGTTCTGCTCGACCATGACGATCGTCTTGCCGTCGCGCCGCTGCAATTCGGTCAGGATCTCGAACACCATGTCGATGAAGCGCGGCTCCAGCCCGATCGACGGCTCATCGACGAGCAGCACCTTCGGGTCCATCACCAGCGCCCGGGCGATCTCGAGGAGCCGCCGCTCGCCGCCGGAGAGCACGCGCGCCGGCTGGCGGCGCCGCGCCGCGAGGCGCGCGTACTTGTCGAAGATACGTTCGGCGGCTCGCTTCGCCTCGGCCGGACTCGGCATCAGGAACCCGCCCATCCAGAGATTCTCCTCGACGGTCATCTCGGGAAAGACCGAGTTGTCCTGGAGGATGTAGGCGATGCCGGCGCCCTTGAGCTTCTCGTTCGCCGGCAGGGCGGTGACGTTGCGCCCGCCGATCGCGACGCGTCCGCGCGTGATCCGGGTGAAGCCGTAGATCGAGTGCAGCACGGTCGACTTGCCGGCACCGTTCGGGCCGACGAGGCAGAGCGACTGCCCAGCCGCGACCTGGAGGTTGACGCCGTGCAGGATCTCCGCCTTGCCGTAGCCGGCGGCGAGGTCATCGAGCACCAGGAGCGGCGCGTCGTTCGCAAGCGCCGCGATCTGCTGCGGCTTCGGCGCGTTCTCGGCGAGCTTCGCCGCCTCGCGCGCCACATCCTCGACGGAGATCAGCGTGTCGACGCCGCCGGCGCCGTAGCCGCTACCGCCGCGGCGGGGCGGCGATGCCTGCGCGCCCGCCATCAGTGCGCCCCCAGATAGGCGTCGATCACCCGCGGGTCGTCGCGCACCGCGTCGGGCGGGCCGGACGCCAGGATCTCGCCATGCGCGAGGCAGTAGAGCCGGTGCGCCAGATTCATGATGACGCGCATGTTGTGCTCGATCACCAGCAGCGTGACGCCAAGATCGGCATTGGCCCGCTTCAGCCGGTCGATCACGCCGTTGATCAGCGTCGGATTGATGCCCGCGGTCGGCTCGTCGAGCATCAGGAGGCGCGGCTTCGCCATCAGCGCCATCGCGAACTCCAGCAGGCGCTGCTGCCCGAAGGAAAGCTCGCCAGCCCGCCGCTCGCGTAGGTTGTACAGCCCGACGAACTCCAGCAGCGCCAGCGCCCGCTCGCTCTCCGCCGGATCGGGCAGACCGAGCATCGCGCCGAGCCCGCCGCCGCCTGCCGTCGCCGGTGCGCTGATCGCCATGTTCTGCACGCAAGTCATCTTGCGGTATACCCGCGTCTGCTGGAACGTGCGGATCAGTCCAAGGCGCGCGATCGAGGCGACGCGAAGCCGCGAGATCTCCTGCCCGGCGAAGCGGATCGAGCCGGAATCGATCGGGTGATAGCCGACGATCGAATTGAACACCGTCGTCTTGCCCGAGCCGTTCGGCCCGATCAGGCCGACGATCTCGCCCTCGGCCACGTCGAGGCTGACGCTGCGGTTCGCCTGTACGCCGCCGAACGATTTCGACACGTTCTCGACCTGCAACAGCGTCGCCGACGCCGCCGCCATCAATCGTCTCCTCCGGCGGCCGGCGCGATCGCCCCCGGCGGGCGCGCTTCGCCGCGGTCGAACCGCTGCGGCCAGCGCTCGCGCAGCCAGCCGATGATGCCCTGCGGGAAGAAGACGACGATCAGCACGATCAGCAGGCCGAGCGCGATCCGCTGGAACCCCAGCAGGTAGGTCCAGAACAGCTCCTGCGTCACGTGGAACAAGGCGGCGCCGATCACCGGTCCCCACAGCGTGCCCGAGCCGCCGAGGATCGCCATCAGCACCATCCACACGCCGTAGGTCTCGCCGGCGAAGGCGACCTGCCGCGGGTCGATGAAGCCGAGGAGGTGGCCGGCGCCGGCGCCGGCCACCGCAAGGAACAGGGCGGCGACCGTCCAGGCGGCGACCTTGTAGGCGGTGGTCGGCAGACCCATCGCCTCGGCCTTGTCCTCGTCGTCGCGGATCGCGTTGATCGCGAGGCCGAAGCGCGTCCCGTAGAGCCAGCGCAGGACGAGGAAGCAGACGGCCGCCAGCACGGCGAAGTAGTAGTAGAAGAACACGCCGCGCGCCGCCGGCTCGCCGGGGTACACCGGCGGCACCATGCCCGCCCCGGCGCCGAGGAAGTCCCAGCCGGAGGCGATCTCGCCGGCGGCGATGCCGAGTCCCAGGGTGCAGATCGCGAAGTAATGCCCGCGCAGCCTCAGGATCGCCGCACCGAGCACGATCGCCGCGGCGGCCGCGACGACCGCGCCGATGGCGGCGCCGACCGCGAGGCCGGCGAAATAGCCCGGCGCGAACCCAGCGCGCTGAACCACCGCGGCGGCATAGCAGCCGATGCCGAAGAAGATGATGTTGCCGAAGCTGTTGTACCCCATCTGCCCGCCGATCAGGTCCCAGGTCAGGGCGAGCACGACCATCACCCAGAGCAGCGCGAGCTGGGTGAGGTAGTTCGGGAACAGCAGCGGCCCGGCCGCGGCAAGCGCCAGCAGCGCCGCGACGAGTACGATACGCCTTACGCCACCTTGGCCCGCGCCCGTCATCGCAGATACTTTCGTTGCCGGGCAAGCATCGCGTTGCGCCAGACCAGGATGACGACCAGGAGCGAGAAGACGAAGGCCGCTTGATATTCGGCGCCGAGAAGGAACCCGGCGAACTGCTCGGCCGCGCCGAGCGAAAGACCGGACGCGATCACGGCCGGAATGTTTCCGAGTCCCGCGACCACCACGATCATGAAGGAGCGCACGGTGTACGGCAGGCCGATATAGGGGTGG
>DASWRT010000391.1:0-11556 GCA_036403035.1 Allostellaceae bacterium
GTCGTGCGCATCCTGACCGAGTCCGATGCCGGACGGGCGCAGCGCCAGCTGCACGCGATCGACGCGGCCGGCCGGATCGGCGCGCATACCGGCGAGGAGTGCATTCCCTGGTGCGGGCATCGCGTCGAGGCGGATTTCTCGGTCGCCGGCAACATGCTCGCCGGGCAGGCTGTCGTCGACGACACGGCCGCTGCCTTCGCCGCCGCTGCCGGCCGGCCTCTCGCCGAACGGATGATCCTGGGGCTGGAAGCTGGCGAGGCGGCCGGCGGCGACAAGCGCGGGAAGCAGTCTGCCGCGCTGATCGTTTACGGGACCGAGGAGTACCCGGATCTCGACCTCCGCGCCGACGACCATGCCGACCCGCTCGCGGAACTGCGGCGGCTGTACGATGAAAGCTTCCGCACCTTCGCCGTCTTCAGGAAGTTCATGGCGACGCGGGCGAACCCGGCCGGCATCTTCGACCGCGCGGCGATCGACGCCGAGATAGCACGGGTACAGGAACGGGAGGAGGCGAGGGCGGCCGAGCCCTGATCATGGCGCAACCGGCACTCGCGGCGGCTCCGGCACCGCCGCTTCTCGACGTCCGCGACCTCAGGACCTATTTCGCGACCGATGACGGCGAGTTCCGCGCCGTCGACGGCGTCAGCCTTTCGATCTCACCCGGCTGGACCCTCGGCGTCGTCGGCGAGTCCGGCTGCGGCAAGAGCATCACGTCGCTCTCGATCATGGGGCTCGTGCCACAGCCGCCGGGGCGAATCGCCGGCGGGCAGGTCCTGTTCGACGGCGCCGATCTGCTGAAGCTGCCGCCGTCAGCGCTGCGCGATCTCCGCGGCAGCGCGCTGTCGATGATCTTCCAGGAGCCGATGACCTCGCTGAACCCGGCCTTCACGGTCGGCAACCAGATCGTCGAGGTCGTCCGCCGGCACCGCCGCGCGACGAGCCGCGCCGGTGCCCGCGACCATGCCGTCGAAATGCTCCGAAAGGTCGGCATTCCCTCGCCGGAGCGTCGGGTCGACGAGTACCCGCATAAGCTCTCCGGCGGCATGCGGCAGCGCGTGATGATCGCGATGGCGCTCGCCTGCAACCCCAAGCTGCTGATCGCCGACGAGCCGACGACCGCGCTCGACGTGACGATCCAGGCGCAGATCATCGACCTGATGCGGGCGCTGCGCGACGAGACCGGCACCGCGATCATGCTGATCACGCACGACCTCGGCGTCATCGCGGAACTCGCCGACGAGGTGATCGTGATGTATGCCGGCAAGGTCGTCGAGCGCAGCCCGGTCGCTGCGCTCTTCGAGGACCCGCAGCACCCGTACACGGTCGGGCTGCTCGGCGCGATCCCGAAACTCCACGCCGATCAGCCGCGCCTCGCGACGATCGAGGGCACGGTGCCGAACCCGCGCGACATGCCGGCCGGCTGCCGCTTCAACCCGCGCTGTCCCTTTGCGGTCGACCGCTGCCGCCGCGAGGAGCCGCCGCTCGCCGAGGTTCGCCCCGGCCATGCCGCCGCCTGCTGGCGGGCGCCGCTGGAGCGGCACGTCCTGTGACGGCTACTCCCGCCGCCACTGCCCCCGCCGGCACTGCCAACGTACCGCTTCTCCAGGTGCGCGGGCTGACGAAGCACTTCACGGTCCGGCGCGACTTCTTCGGCCGCGCGACCGCGGCGGTCAGGGCGGTCGACGGCATCGATCTCGACCTCGCCGCGGGCGAGACGCTCGCGCTGGTCGGCGAGTCCGGGTGCGGCAAGTCGACGACAGGGCGTTTGATCCTCCGCCTGATCGAGCCGACCTCCGGCGAGATCCGGTTTCGCGGACACGACGTCGTCGCCTTCTCGGGCGAGGAGGAGCAGCGGTTTCGCCGTCACGCCCAGATCGTGTTCCAGGACCCGTACGCCTCGCTCAACCCGCGCATGACCATCGGCCAGATCCTCGCCGAGCCGCTGGCGCTGCATGGCCTCGCCGCTGCCGGGTCGGCGCGGCGGGCACGAGTCGAGGAACTGCTCGGGCTGGTCGGCCTGGCGCCCTTCCACGCCGGCCGCTATCCGCACGAGTTCTCAGGCGGGCAGCGGCAGCGCATCGGCATCGCCCGCGCCCTCGCGGTCGAGCCGCAACTCGTCGTCTGCGACGAGCCGGTCTCGGCGCTCGACGTGTCGGTCCAGGCGCAGGTGGTCAACCTGTTGCAGGATCTGCAGCGGCGATTCGGCCTGGGTTACCTCTTCATCGCGCACGACCTTGCGGTCGTGAAGCACATCGCCGACCGGGTGGCGGTCATGTATCTCGGCAAGATCGTCGAGAGTGCCGAAACGCGGTCGCTCTTCGCCGCTCCGCGCCATCCCTACACGCAGGCGCTGCTCTCCGCGATCCCGCTGCCGGAACCGGCGCTGCGGCGGCAGCGGCGCATCCTCCAGGGCGACGTGCCGAGTCCGCTGGCGCCGCCGTCCGGCTGCCGCTTCCACACGCGCTGCCCATTCGCGCAGGAGAAGTGCCGCGTCGAGGAGCCGCTGCTCGCGGATGACGGGCACGGACATTGCACGGCATGCCACTTCTGGCCGGATATCGCATCGGCGGAGGGGCGGCTCGCCGCCGGGACGGCGGCGGCGACCGGGGTGCCGCCGAACGAGCGCCTGACGCGGCTTCAGGCTTTTTTCGTCGATCGGACGTCCGGCGTTCGGCACGATGTTGGATCATCCCCGCCGTCCGAAGCAGGGGATTAAGAGCGCCTGTTAGGCACTCTATGAGGGGAGGGGACGATGAGACGTTTTGTGCGGACGCTTGCCGCCGCTGCTGCCGTTGGCGCTGCCGCCGTTATCGCGCTCGGCGCGGGTTCGGCATCCGCCGACCCGACGCTGCGGATCGGCCTCGCCGAGGATCCCGACCAGCTCGATCCGACGATGGCGCGGACCTTCGTCGGGCGGATCGTCTTCGCGGGACTGTGCGACAAGCTCCTGGACATCACGCCGGATCTCCAGATCGTGCCGATGCTGGCGACCTCCTACGAATGGTCGGAGGATGGGAAGGCGCTGACGCTGAAGCTCCGCCAGGGCGTCACCTTCCATGACGGCGAGCCGTTCAACGCCGCCGCGGTGAAGTTCAACATCGAGCGGCACCTCAACCTGCCGGGCTCGAACCGCAAGGGCGAGATCGCGGCGATCTCCGGCGTCGACGTGCTCGACGACATGACGGTGCGCATCAACTTGTCGACGGTCTTCGCGCCGCTGCTCGCGCAGCTTACCGACCGCGCTGGCATGATGGTGTCGCCGAAGGCGGCCCAGGCGGCAGGCGCCGATTTCTCCAGGTCGCCCGTCTGCTCCGGCCCGTTCAAGTTCGTCGAGCGCATTCCCCAGGATCGCATCGTGCTGGAGAAGTTCCAGAACTACTGGAACAAGGACAACATTCACTTCGACAAGGTCATCTACTTGCCGATCGTCGACGGCAGCGTCCGGCTCGCGAACCTGCAATCCGGCGGGATCGACGTGATCGAGCGGATGCTGCCGCACGACGTCACGACGGTGCAGGGCGACAAGCGGCTCAAGACGGCGTCGATCGTCGAACTCGGGTACCAGGGGATCACCATCAACACGTTCAACGGGCCGAAGGCGCAGGGAGCCCTTGGCGGCCCGGATCCGCGGGTTCGCGAAGCCTTCGATCTGTCGATCGACCGCGACGCCCTCAACCAGGTCGTGTTCGAGGGCCAGTTCGTGCCGGGCAATCAATGGGTGCCGCCGCAAAGCCCTTATTACGTGAAGTCGCTGCCCGTGCCGAAGCGCGACGTGGCGCGCGCCAAGCAGCTCCTCAAGGAGGCCGGCAAGCCGAACCCGGTCGTCGACTTCATGGTGCCCAACGACACCGAGCGGCTTCAGGTCGCCCAAGTCATCCAGGCAATGGCGGCAGAGGTGGGTTTCGACCTGCGAATCCGCGCGACCGAGTTCGCCACCTCGCTCGACCTCGGCGAGCGGGGCGACTTCGAGGCGTACCTCCTCGCGTGGAGCGGGCGCCTCGACCCGGACGGCAACCTGTTCATCGCCCTTGGGTGCAAGGGGCCGTTCAACTACGGCAAGTACTGCAAGCCGGAGGTCGACTCCGAGATCATGGCGGGGCGCAGCGTCCTCGCGCCGGAGGAGCGGATGAAGCATTACACGGCGGTGGCGCAGGCGGCGCTGCGCGACCGGCCGGTCATCTATCTGTTCCACCGCCGCTGGCTGTACGGCTACACGGCGAAGCTCGACGGCTTTCAGCCCTACCCGGACGGCCTGATCCGCCTCGTCGGCATGCGGATGCAATAGGAGGGACGTGACCATGGCGGCCGTCGCCGGCTTTCCCATCTCACCGCTCTCCGTCTCCCGTCCGCGGGAGACGGAGGTTTCCTTTTCATCAGGTGTTTTACGTCGATGTCTCCCGGCTGCCGCTTCTCGGCGGCGGAGGAGAAAGACCGGTCGCTGACGCCATGATCTCCTTCCTGTTCCGCCGCCTGCTCGTCATCGTCCCGACGCTGGTCTTCGTCTCGATCATCATCTTCGGGTTGCAGCAGCTCTTGCCAGGCGACCCGGCGACGGCGCTTGCCGGCGAGGACCGCGACCCTGACGTGATCGCGTTCATCCGCGCGAAATACCATCTCGACCAGCCGCTGCCGGTCCGCTACGCGCTGTGGGTCGGCGGCGTGCTGCACGGCGACCTCGGCGAGTCGATCCGCATCAAGCAGCCGGTCCTCGACCTCGTGCTGGAGAAGCTGCCGGTGACGGCCGAACTGGCGCTCTTCGCGATCGTGATCGCGCTCGTCATCGGCATTCCGGCCGGCATCCTCTCGGCAGTGAAGAACGGCACGGTCTGGGATTATGCCGCCAACGTCGTCGCGCTCTGGGGCCTGTCGATGCCGAACTTCTGGCTCGGCATCCTGTTGATCCTGCTCTTCTCGGTCGAGCTGGGCTGGCTGCCCGCTTCCGGCTTCGTCTCGCCGCGGGAGAATCTCGGCGACAACATCCGGTCGCTGATCATGCCGGCCTTCGTCCTCGGCAACGCGATCGCCGCCGTGATGATGCGGCACACGCGAAGCGCGATGCTCCAGGTGATGGCGGCCGACTATATCCGCACCGCACGGGCGAAGGGCTTGAGCGAGCGAATAGTCGTCGTGAAGCATGGGCTGCGCAACGCGCTGATCCCGATCGTGACGCTGGGCGCGCTGGAGTTCGGGCAGCTCCTCTCGGGCGCGGTGCTGACGGAACAGGTCTTCACCATCCCCGGCTTCGGCAAGCTGATCGTGGACGCCGTCTTCAACCGCGATTACGCGGTGGTGCAGGGCGTCGTGCTGTGCACGGCGACCGCATACATACTCCTCAATTTGTTCGCCGATCTCATGTACTTCCTGGTCAACCCGAGGCTGCGCGGATGAGCCTCGCCGCCGCCCGCGGCAGCGCCGCCGCCGTTTCTTCCTCCGCGGTCCCGCAGCGCGAGCGCGGGCCGTGGCGGCGCGCCTTCGTCCGGCTGGTCCGCCGCCGCGGCGCGCTGATCGGCGCGGCGGCCGTGCTGTTCTTCGTCGCCCTGGCGCTGCTCGCGCCGCTGATCTCGCCCTACGATCCGCTGGCCGCG
Organism: Allostellaceae bacterium; assembly: GCA_036403035.1. GTDB lineage: Bacteria > Pseudomonadota > Alphaproteobacteria > ATCC43930 > CGMCC-115725 > DASWRT01. The sequence continues at coordinate 5,586 of DASWRT010000391.1, forward strand.
AGCTTCATGACGGTGCGGAAGCCGCCGTCCGCGGCGCACCTCTTCGGCACCGACGAGATCGGCCGCGACGTGCTCTCCCGCGTCATCTGGGGCACCCGCGCCTCGCTGCTCGCCGGCGTCGTCTCGGTCTCGATCTCGCTGGCGATCGGCGTGCCGCTCGGCCTGCTCGCCGGATATCGCGGCGGCTGGGTCGACGGGCTGATGATGCGCTTCATCGACGCGATGCTGGCCTGTCCGTTCCTGATCCTGGCGATCGCGCTCGCCGCGTTCCTCGGTCCCAGCCTGACCAACGCGATGATCGCGATCGGCATTTCCGCGACGCCGACCTTCGTCCGCCTGACGCGCGGGCAGGTGATGTCGGCCAAGGTCGAGGATTACGTCGAGGCGGCGCGCGCCGTCGGCAACCCGCACTGGCGGATCGCGCTGCGCCACATCCTGCCGAACATCCTGGCCCCGGTGATGGTGCAGGCGACGCTGGCGATCGCCGCCGCGATCATCGCCGAAGCCAGCCTGTCCTTCCTCGGCCTCGGCCAGCAGCCGCCCGCACCGAGCTGGGGCAGCATGCTCAACACAGCCAAGAATTTCCTCTCCCAGGCGCCGTGGATGGCGCTCTGGCCCGGCCTCGCAATCTTCCTGCTCGTCCTCGCCTTCAACCTGCTCGGCGACGGCCTGCGCGACGCCCTCGACCCGCGGCAACGGTAGCGGGCGATCAGGCCCTGTCATTCTATCTTTAACGTAGGGGCGGCCCTCGGGCCGCCCGTCTGCTCTGGGCAGGGCGACGTGCCGTTCGAACCGAGGGCGCCGCAAGCGACGCCCCTACAATTAAGCATAAGCGGACTTCTTGATGCGTCACCCTCTATCGCGAAGAGATCCCGTTCAGAAGTTCCGCCAGCGGTTCCCGTGCATCGCCGCCACGAAAAGCCGGCGGGCGAGGATCGTCGGGGTCAGCGCGCGAAGGCCGTAGGCGACATGTACCGTGAAGCTGCCCGCCGCGAGGGCGAGGCCGCCGGCATCGGCCGCCGCGAAGATCCCGCCGAGGCGGCGGACCATGTCGAGCCGCGTGACGATCAGGTGCCGGACGCCGAGCCGTGCGAAGGCGCGTCCGGCCGCCGCAGCCTCCTCGGCCTCGATGCTGGCCGGCAGGACGAGAACCGGCCGGGCGCGCGTCCGCGTGATCAGCGTGTCCAGCCGGCGCAGCGCCGCCGCGTCGAGCGGGTCGATGCCGGCCGTGTCGATGATCACCGGCGAGAGTCCGCCACCGCCCGCTGCCGCGCGGGCCGCGGCCGTCTCGATGTCGCCGACCGTCTCGAACCGGCAGCCGAGCATCGCGGCAAGGCTCTCGATCTGCGCGGCGCTCCCGGCGCGTGCCGTATCGGTATTGAGGAGCAGGGTCCGACCGCTGCTCGGCAGCCGCGCCGCGAGCTTCGCCGCGGCGCTCGTCTTGCCGGCGCCGGGCGGACCGGCCAGCAGCAGCGGCCGGCGCCGGATCAGGCGGGTCCGCGGGGCGAACGGCAAGCGGCGCTCGATCGCCGCGGCGAGCGCCGGCACCGGCTGCATCTCGGGTTCGGCTGCACCGGTCGCGTCGAGCAGGTCGCGGCTGATGTGCTCCGGCACCGCGTGGGCGCGCAACACCGCGCCGATCACGGCATCGCGCCGCTCGGGCCACGGGCTCGGTGTCGTCCCCGGCTCCTGCCCGTCGATCGACAGCGCGAACGGGGCGGGCAGACCGTCGTCTTCGCCGGGATCTGAGAAGTTCAGCCGCATTGCTCCCTCGTCCATTGCGGCGTCACTCTCGCGCGAAACGCTTAAGAGACCGTCACGCCGCCGCTGGAGCCAGTCCAGCGGCAGTTCTCCCAGTTGCCGGTTCCGGCGACTCTACCTACCTTGAAATGGTCGGAAAGGAGCGGCGCGCATGGCGATCGACGCGGACACCTACAAACAAGGGATGCGCCAACTGGCGGCGGCGGTCACGATCGTGACCACCGAACATGAAGGCCAGCGGTGCGGCCTGACGGCGACGGCGGTTTGCTCGCTTTCGGCGGACCCGCCGACCTTGCTGGTCTGCGTCAATCGCAGCGCGGCCGCGCATGACCGGATCAAGCTCGGCCGGCGATTCTGCGTGAACGTCCTGTCCGACGAGGACGCGGCGCTGTCCCGGCGCTTCGCCGGCATGGAGAAAGGCGAGGCGCGCTTTACGGCCGGCGTCTGGCGCTCTGCCGTCACCGGGGCGCCGGTGCTTGACCATGCGCTCGCCAGCTTCGACTGCGAACTGATCGAACAAGTCGAGGCGGGGACGCATACGATCTTCATCGGCCGCGTGCATGCGGTCGAGACGCGGCCGGGCCGGCGCCCGCTGCTGTATGCGGACGGCGACTATAGCGGGCTCGCGGCTCTGGAGGACGTCGTCACCGGCCGGGCGTGAGTTCGCCCGCACGTCGGACCTTGCCGGCACCGGCCAGCACTTCGCCGCGCCATGTGCGGCCGAGCATGAAGGCCGCGGCGGCGCCCGCCGCGCCCAGGATTCCCATCGCGAAATAAGCGGCGGCGCCGAATCGGGTATAGAGCGCGCCCGCGAGCAGCATCGCCGTGCCGAACCCCAGGCCCTGTACGACGGCCGAGTATATCGCCTGCGCGGTCGCCGACAGGTCGGACGGGATCGCCTTCCCGATGAAATGCATCGCGGCGAGATGGGAACCGCCGAAGGTAAGGCCATGCAGAAGCTGGAGCAGCATTAGGGCCGGCAGCGTCTCGGCCATGGCGGTCGCGGACCACCGCACCAGCGCCGCAACGCCGGCCAGGAGCAGGAGGTTTGCCGCGCCGGTACGCCGCAGCACCGCGCCGCCGGCGAAGAAGAGCGCGACCTCGGCGATGACGCCTTCCGCCCAGAGCCAGCTTATCTGCGCGCTGCTGTGGCCGAGTTCGAGCCAATGCAGCGTGCCGAACGCGTAATAGACGCTGTGGCTCGCCTGGATCGGCATCGCCGCGGCGATGAACCATAATTGCCGCCGGTCGGCGACGAGGATGCGCCAGTCGCTTCGTGTCGCGTGGATCGGCCGTGCGCCGTCGGCGGGCAGGCCGGCGGAGGCGATGGTGGCCAGACCGATCGCTGCGATCAGCAGGTACAAGACCGTCTCGGCAGTCCCGAAACCGAGGCTCGCGCCGCTCCCGAGCGACGCCGCGATGAAGCTGACCGATCCCCAGAGCCGCATGCGGCCGTAGCTCAGCCCCTGCCGCATCGACGCCGCGACCGCGAGATTGTCGCCGAGCGGGACGAGCGCCGACATGCATGCGCTCGTGGCCAGCCCGAGCGCAAAGATCGGCATGAACCCGTGTGCCGGGATCAGCAGCAGGAATCCCGCGAGCGCCGCGAGACACAGGCCGATCATCAGCGGACGGCGCCGGCCGCTACGGTCCGCGACGATCCCGGCGAGCGGGTTGGTCGTGACCTTTACCCAGAGCCCCGCCGCCAGCAGGAGGGCGATCTCGTTGGCGTCGAATCCGCGCGACGCCAGCCAGACCGGCCAGTACGGCATCTGTATGCCGACCGCGAGAAAGGCTGCGGCATAGAAAGAGGAAAAACGCAGGGAGACATACATCGTGCCGCTGCCTTCGGACGCAGTGGCACACCCTTAGCTTGAACCGCCGGCTCCCGGCAATGCCGGGCGGCGGACGCTCCGACGCGGAGAGGGCTGCGTCAGGCCGCGGCGAGTTTGCCCTTCTCCGTTTCGAATTCCTCGGCGACCTTGCTCGCCTGATCGGCGGTCAGCACTTCCTTCGCTCGGGCGAAAATCTCCGTCTCCTCCTCGGTGAAGTGGTGATCGATCTCCTCGCGCAGCTCGGAAACCTGCGCCGTGAAGTCGGGATCGTCGGGGGAGAGGGCGTCGAGTTCCTCGATCAGCTCCTCCATGTCGACATGCTCCTCCATCGCTTCTTCGATCAGGTCGCTGATCTCGGGCAGGATGCTCAGCGCGGCATAGAGGGTGCGTTCCTCGGCTTCCTTATGCACCGCCATCTCCGCGCGGAGCTGCGCAAAGAGCTGCGCGCGCGCGTCGTTGTCGTCGCTGTCTTCGAGTTCCTCGACGAGCGCCAGGATGCGCTGATGATCGCGTTTGATAAGCGAATAGAGATCCACGCCCCGTCTCCCTCTTGTCGTCCATTCGACGCCCAACTCTGCTCGTCGCCGGCGAAGCTGCCAACGCGAGGCACGGGCCGGCGTTCCTCCAGGCGCAGGCATCCCTGGTTCGGGGCATCCGCCGCGCCGTTTCTCCCCACGTTCCCCAACGTAGCCTGTCGCGCGCTGAACGGTGAGGGCCGCCTTCCGGTTCCATCCAGTGTGCCGGCCCGGCGTGACCGGCCGCAGGAACATCGCGGTTTCGCTGGACGTTCCTGTCAGCACCGGCGACTTGCCGGCGGCGGAAGGAAACCGGCATGCGTGCGCTGAAAATCGTCGGCTGGATTCTGGGCGGACTGCTGCTGCTCGTCGTCGGGGTGGTCGCGGCCGTCGCGATCGGCGGCGACAAGGCGATGGCTTATCTGATCCAGCACCAGGGAGCGGCGCTGCTTCATCGTGACATCCGCCTCGGCGGCCGTTTCCACGTCGCCTGGGGGAACCCGATCCGGATCGTCGCGGACGATATCCACGTCGCCAACGCATCGTGGGGCACCGAGCCGGACATGTTCGCGGCACGGCACCTTGAGCTGGAGATCGAGCCGTGGCCGCTGCTGCATCTGAAGGTCAGCATCCCCCGCGTCGCGCTCGATGGCTCGCGCACGCTGCTGGAGACCTCGGACAAGGGCGAGAAGAACTGGGATCTGTTCGCGGCAAAGGCGGCGGCGCCGAAGAATCGCACGCAATTCCCGGACGTCCGCCGCGTCGAGGTGACTGACAGCTCCTTCGCATTCCGCAACGGCGAGACGAAGGCGAACACCGAGGTCGGGCTGGCGAAGGTCCTGGCCGAGACGCCGGACACCGCGAGCCCGATCAAGCTGGCCGGCGACGGCACCTTCCAGAAGCAGCCTTATCACCTCGAAGGCACGGTCGGCGCCCTTGCGCAGCTTCAGAATCCGACCGAACCCTACGGCGTCGACGTCCATGGAGCGCTCGGCGACACCAAGCTCGCGGTCAGCGGCAAGATGACCGAGCCGCTCGACATCGCCGGGCTGGACGCCACGGTCTCCGCCGATGGAAAGGACCTGCAGGACACGCTCGCGGCAGTTGGCCTGCCGATCCCGCCGACGCCGCCGTACCATGTCTCCGGCGAGATCAAGCACGACGGCGATGTCTGGAAGATCGAACAGCTGGAGACCCGCCTCGGCAAGAGCCAGATCGCCGGCGGCGTCAGCGTCGATACCGGGCAGCGCGTTCCGTACATCCAGGCGAACCTCGTCGCGAAGTATCTTGACATCGCCGACTTCAAAGGCTTCGTCGGCGAGAAGCCGCCAGGTTCGCAGAAGGAACCGCCGAAGAACACGACCGGCCGCATCATCCCCGACATGAAGCTGCCGCTTGAAAAGCTGCCGGGCTTCAATGCCGACATCTCGTTCGACGGCGCCGACGTGCGGCCGGCCGCTGGCCTGCCGCTGCAACGCGTCAACCTCGGGCTGTCGCTGAAGGACGGCGTGCTGCGCGTCAAGCCACTGCGCTTCGCGATGGCGAATGGCGATGTCGATACCGATTTGACCCTGTCCTCGGCCGTGAAGCCGCCGAGCCTGGACCTGAACCTCGATGTCCGCCGGATCGACCTGCACAAGCTCGTCGTCGGGATGAGCGTGCCGAAGCAGGTCAAGGAAACGACCGGAATTCTCGGCGGTTCGCTGAAGGTGAAGGGGAAGGGCGCCTCGACACGCGAGATCGTCGGGTCGCTCGACGGCGAGTTCGCGCTCTTCATGGAGAATGGGCAGATCAGTCACATCCTCGTGGCGCTGCTAAACCTTGACGTCGCGAATGCGCTCAATTTCCTGGTGCAGGGCG
>DASWRT010000392.1:0-21949 GCA_036403035.1 Allostellaceae bacterium
GTGACGCTCTTCGCGAGATTGCGCGGCTGATCGACGTCGGTGCCCTTCAGCACGGCGACGTGATAGGCCAGGAGCTGGACCGGAATCGCGTAGAGGATCGGCGCCACGAACGGGTCGCAGGCCGGGATGTCGATGCCGAAATAGAGCCGGTCGTCGATCGTCGCGAGCCCCTCGGCTTCGGAGATCATGATGACCTTGCCGCCGCGCGCCATCACTTCCTGAACGTTCGACGCGGTCTTCTCGAACAGCTCGTCGCGCGGAGCGAGCACGATGATCGGCACCTTTTCGTCGATCAGCGCGATCGGACCGTGCTTCATCTCGCCCGCGGCGTAGCCCTCGGCGTGGATGTACGAGATCTCCTTCAGCTTCAGCGCCCCCTCGAGCGCCAGCGGATAGGCGGTGCCGCGCCCGAGATACAGCACGTCGCGCGCCTCCATGACAGCGGCGGCGATCTCCTGAATCTTCTCGTCGTGGTTCAGCACCTCGGCGGCGCGCGACGGCACCTCGGTCAGCGCCGCGGTCAGCGCCGCCTCGCGCGCCCCGTCGATCGCGCCGCGCGCCCGCGCGACGGCGATCGCTAAGCAGGCGAGGACGACGAGTTGGGTGGTGAACGCCTTGGTCGAGGCGACGCCGATCTCAGGCCCGGCATAGGTCGGCAGCACCGCGTGCGCCTCGCGCGCCATCGAGCTTTCCGGCTGGTTGACGACCGCCACGACATGCTGCCGCTGCGCCTTGGCATAGCGCAGCGCGGCGAGCGTGTCGGCGGTCTCGCCGGACTGCGAGATGAACAGGGCGAGCCCGCCGTCCGGCATGTCCGGGGCGCGGTAGCGGAACTCAGAGGCGATGTCGACCTCGACGGGAACGCGCGCGATCCGCTCCAGCCAATACTTCGCGACCAGCCCGGCATGGAAGGAGGTGCCGCAAGCGATGATCGTCACCTTCGAGACGCCGCCCAGATCGAACGGCAGATCGGGAAGATGCACCTGCCGCGTCGTCGGGTTGAACAGCGCGTGCAGGGTGTCGCCGATCACCGCCGGCTGCTCGAAGATCTCCTTATGCATGAAGTGGCGGTGGTTGCCCTTGCCGATGAGGGCGCCGGACAGCGCCGTCTCCTTGATCGGACGATCCACGAGCCGGTCCTCGGCGTCGTAGATCCGGCAGTTCCTGCCGGTCAGCACCGCCCAGTCGCCTTCCTCAAGGTAGGTGATGCGCTGAGTCAGCGGCGCGAGCGCGAGCGCGTCGGAGCCGATGAACATCTCGCCGTCGCCGTAGCCGACCGCGAGCGGCGAGCCGCGGCGGGCGCAGATCAGCAGGTCGTGCTCGCCGGCGAACAGGATCGCCAGCGCGAACGCGCCGTGCAGCCGCTTCAGCGTCTTCGCCACGGCCTGCTGCGGCGCGTCGCCTTCGTTGAGGTACCGCGTGATCAGGATCGCGACCGCCTCGGTGTCGGTCTGCGACTGGAACGTGTAATCGAGCTTGGTCAGCTCGGCGCGCAGTTCCTGGAAGTTCTCGATGATGCCGTTGTGCACGACCGCGACCTTGTCGGTCGCGATCGGGTGCGCGTTCGCCTCGGTCGGCATGCCGTGCGTCGCCCAGCGGGTGTGGCCGATGCCGATCGTGCCGGCCACCGGCTTTTCGTCGAGCCGGCGCACGAGGTTGTCGAGCTTGCCTTCGGCGCGGCGGCGCTCGATCCGTCCGTCGATCAGGGTGGCGACGCCGGCCGAATCGTAGCCGCGATACTCCAGCCGCCGCAGCCCCTCGACGAGCAGCGGCGCCACTTCGTTGCGTCCGATGATCCCGATGATCCCGCACATTTCAATGTCACTCCTTCGGCGCGGCGGCCGGCGCCGCGGCTGCTGCGGCCTGACGAGCCCGCTTCTCTTCCTGCTTGCGCTCCCGGAACTTGGCCGCAGCCCCGGAAACCTCGATCTGCCGTGCGCGCTCGACCGCGAGCGCATCGGCCGAGACGTTGCGCGTGATGACGCTGCCGGCGCCGATCATCGCGCCGTCGCCGACCGTCACCGGCGCCACCAGCGCCGTGTTCGAGCCGACGAAGACACCCGCGCCGATCACCGTGCGCGACTTGAAGAATCCGTCATAGTTGCAGGTGATCGTGCCGGCGCCGAGGTTGCTGCGCTCGCCGACGTCGCTGTCGCCGATGTAGCTCAGGTGATTGGCCTTGGCGCCGCGGCCGATCTTCGACTGCTTCACCTCGACGAAGTTGCCGATATGGGCATCCTCGCCGATCTCCGCACCGGGACGCAGCCGCGCGAACGGGCCGACGATCGCGCCAGGACCGATGGTCGCGCCGGTGAAGTGGCAGAAGGACAGGATCTCCGCGCCGTCGCCGACCGTGACGCCGGGACCGAAGACCACGTGCGGACCGATCACGACGTCGCGGCCGAGCTTCGTGTCGGCGCTGAGGAAGACGGTTTCGGGCGCCACCAGGGTAACGCCGTCCGCCATCGCCGCCGCGCGCAGCCGGCGCTGCATCGCCGCTTCCGCCGCGGCCAGCTCGGCCCGCGAATTGACGCCCGCCAGCTCCTCGGCCGGTCCCTCGACTGCGCGGCAGGCGAGACCGCGCCGCCGCGCCGCCGCGACGATGTCGGTCAGGTAGTACTCGCCCTGCGCGTTCCGCGTGTCCAGCGCGCCGAGCAGCGCCTCCAGATGCTCGGCGGCGACCGCGATCACGCCGGAGTTGCAGAACCGGATCGCCCGCTCCTCGGGGCTCGCGTCGGCAGCCTCGACGATCGCCTCCAGCGTCCTGCCGTCGGCGCCCAGCTTGAGGCGTCCGTATGGGCCGGGATCGTCCGGACGCATGCCGAGCACGGCGACGGCCGCACCGGGCGCCCGGCGCCGCTCCTCAAGCAGCGCGGCCAGCGTCGGCGCCGTGATGAGCGGCGCGTCGCCGGTCAGCACCAGCACGTCCTCGATGCCGCCGGGCGCGAGCAGATCGCCGAGGCTCGGCATCGCGGCCATCATCGCGTGGCCGGTGCCCCGCGGCGTCTCCTGGATCGCGACCGCGGCGGGCGACGCCGCCTCGGCGACCGCCTCCATCCCCGGCGCCAGCACCAAGACGGTGCGTACCGGCGCCAGCGCCGCCACCGCATCGGCCACGTGGCGGATCATCGGGCGGTTCGCGACCGGGTGCATTACCTTGGGCCGGTCGGACTTCATCCGCGACCCCTTGCCGGCGGCGAGGATCACGGCGGCGAAACGGATAGTGTTCATGGATGTCTGATCGCATTCCAAACGGCAGCACCAATATGCCCTGGCAGACCTACCCGCCAAATCACACTTTGTTACGGCAAATTAAACGTTAACGGCGATGACCTTCGACACCATCCTCTTCGATCTGGACGGCACGCTGATCGACAGCGCCCCGGACCTTCAGGCGGCCGCCAATGCAATGCTCCGGGAACTGGGCCGGCCGCCGCTCGCGATCGAGCAGATCCGGCGGATGATCGGCGACGGAGCGCCGAAGCTGGTCGAACGCGCGCTTGCCGCGGCCGGCGTCCCGAATGAGCCGCTGGCGCTGCGCCTAGACCGCTTCCTCGCCTTCTACGAGGCGGAACCGACGGCACGCACCCGCGTCTATCCGGGCGTGCGCGAGACGCTCGACCGCCTGTTCCGCGACGGCTACCGCATGGCGGTCTGCACCAACAAGCCGGAGCGCGCGACGCGCCTCGTTCTGTCCGATCTCGGGATCGATGGCCCGTTCGCGGCGGTCGTCGGCGGCGATACGCTGCCGGTGCGCAAGCCCGACCCGCGGCATCTCCTCGGCGCGCTGCGGGCGCTCGGCGGGAGCGCTCCCGGCGCGGCGGTGATGGTCGGCGACAACGAGAACGACGCCGCCGCTGCGCGCGGGGCGGGACTGCGGCTGATCCTGATGCGCTACGGCTATGCCCGCGTGCCGCTCGCCGAGATTGGGGCCGACATCGAGCTGGACCGCTTCGACCAGATACCGGACGCGCTGCTGCTGCTACTCCGCCGGCAGCAACCGCGGCCACAGCAGTAACCATAGTTACGGCGACAGCCACTCCCGCATCGCCGCCGAGACCGCCGCCGGTCGTTCGAGCGGCGAAAGGTGCCCGCACTCCTCAACGACGACGAGGCGGGCCGCCGGTATCGCGGCGGCCATCTCCTCGTGCCCCTCAATCGGCGTTACCGCATCCTGGCGGCCGCACAGCACGAGCGTCGGGCAGGCGATCCGCGGCAGGTCGGGGCGGCTGTCGGGACGTCCGAGGATCGCGGTCTGCTGCCGCAGGAACGCGTCGCGCCCGATACGCTCCGCCATCCCCATCACGACCTCGACCAGCGGCTCGTCGTCGAGCCGGGAGGGATGCACGAGCAGCGGCAGCAGCCGGGGCGTGACGCCGCGGAAGCGCCCCTGGCGTGCGAGCGTGATGAGGCCGCGGCGGCGCGCCCGCTGCTCGTCGCTGTCGGCGCGGGCCGAGGTATCGAGAAGGGCGAGCCGCTCCACCCTCTCGGGAGCGCGGCGCATGATCTCCTGCGCGACGTAGCCCCCCATCGACAGGGCGGCCAACGCGAAGCGCGGCGGCGCATCCGCGAGCGCCGCCTCGGCCATGCCTTCCACCGAATCGTGACGCGTCAGGTCGGCGACGCTGCATTCGGCAAGGTCGGCGAGATCGGCGATCTGCGCGCGCCACAGCGCGGCGTCGCAGAGCAGCCCCGGCAGGAGCAGCAGCGGCGTTTTTCGAGTCATCATCGGATCAACGGCAGAAGTTCGCGGAACTCCTCGCTCGGTCCGGCGCGCAGCCACTCGAACAGCACCATCTCGGTCGTCACCAGCTCGACGCCGTTGCGCTCCAGCCGGCGCAAGGCAAGGTCGCGATCGGCGGTGCGGCGGCTGCCGACGGCGTCGGCGACCACCGCGACGCCAAGGTCGAGTTCGCGCAGGCTGAGCGCCGTCTGGAGCACGCAGACATGCGCCTCCATGCCGAGCACCACGAACAGGCGGCGATGGCGGCGGTCGAGTTCGTTGAGCCGGCGCCGGAATTGCGGCTCCCGGCCGGCGGCGAAGCTGGTCTTCTCGACGATGCTGCCCGGCGGGATGCGAGCGGCGAGCGAGGACACGGTGCGACCGAGTCCGGCGGGATACTGCTCGGTCGCGAGCACAGGGACGGCGAGCCGGGCGGCCCCATCGATCAGCCGCGCCGCATTGGCGACGACCGACTCGGCGCCCTCGACATGCGGCGCCAGCTTCTCCTGAATATCGACGACAAGCAGCGTCGATTGGTCACGATCCAGCAACATAATGTGCCCCAAAACCGAGTCGGGCGTTATTTTGAGGCAAATAGCGCGACTTTTGCACCACTTCGATTGACGCGCGGGTTTGAATTTCTATGATGCCGTCCCAAATAACAAGGTGCGCGGATGGTTCCGCGCGCCATCGAACGGACCGAAGTAACCACTCAATGAGTTTTTCCGAACTCGGACTTTCCACCGAGACCTGTCAAGCCGTAGCCGATGCCGGCTATATCGTGCCTACCCCGATCCAGCAACAAGCGATCCCGGTCGTGCTGATGGGGCGCGACGTGCTCGGTTGCGCTCAGACCGGCACTGGCAAGACCGCCGGCTTCACGCTGCCGATGATCGATATCCTGTCCGCCGGCCGTGCCCGGGCGCGTATGCCGCGCTCGCTGATCATCGAGCCGACCCGCGAGCTTGCGACCCAGGTCGCGAACTCGTTCGAGCTGTACGGCAAGTATAAGAAGCTCAACATGGCGCTGCTGATCGGCGGCGAGAGCTTCTCCGACCAGGAGCGCAAGCTCGACCGCGGCGTCGACGTGCTGATCGCGACGCCGGGACGCCTCATCGACCTGTTCGAGCGCGGCAAGATCCTGCTGTCGGACGTGAAGGTCCTCGTGATCGACGAGGCCGACCGCATGCTCGACATGGGCTTCATACCGGACGTCGAGCGGATCGTGTCGCTGCTGCCGAAGCTGCGGCAGACGCTCTTCTTCTCGGCGACAATGCCGCCGGAGATCCGCCGGCTGGCCGACAAGTTCCTGCAGAACCCGAAGGAGATCTCGGTCGCGCCGCCGGCTTCGCCGGCCACGACGGTGATCCAGGGACTGCTCGTCGTCGACCCCGACGACAAGCGCGAGGCGCTGCGCCGGCTGCTGCAGGGTGAGGACGTCAAGAACGCGATCATCTTCTGCAACCGCAAAGTCGACGTCGATATCCTCTATCGCTCCCTGAAGAAGCACGGCTTCGATACGGCGGCGCTGCATGGCGACATGCCCCAGTCGAAGCGGACGGAGACGCTGGACCGCTTCAGGGCGGGCGACGTGCAAATCCTCGTCGCGAGCGACGTCGCGGCGCGCGGCCTGGACGTCCAGGGCCTGTCGCACGTCTTCAACTTCGACGTGCCGCATCATCCGGAGGACTACGTGCATCGGATCGGCCGTACCGGCCGAGCCGGCCGCGAGGGTCGTGCCTTCACGATCGCGGCGCCCGAGGACGGCAAGGCGGTCGCGGCCATCGTCAAGCTGATCGGCAAGGATATCCCGGTCGCGTCGGTCGACGGCATCGATACGCTGGAACTGAGCTACGACGACACGCGCCGCCGGCGCGGCGGCCCGCGCAGCGGCAGCGCGAAGGGCGAGCCGCGGAAGCGGCGCGAGCGCGAGGCCCCGGCAGAACGCCGGCATCGCGAACCGGCCCCGCGGCGGCAGCACGAAGCCGAGCGGCACGAGCCGGAACGGCGGCCGACCGCCGCTGCCGCCGGAGCGCCGGCGCAGCGTGACCGCCGCCCCGAGCCGGCGCGCCGCAACGAGGTCGTCCGGATGGAGACCGATCCGAAGGTCGCTCGTTTCCCCACGCGGCCGGACAGCGAAGCCGCCGAGCGGGCCTACGACGAGGACGACCGCCGCGTCGTAGGCTTCGGCGACCATATGCCGGCCTTCCTGGCGAGGCCGGTACGGGTCGCGGGCGGCCGCCGCTAACCGCGCCGGGAGCGGTTCACCGCCGATGTCGCGAGGACGGCCGCGAACCGGGCATCATCCGAGCGAAGGAGACCGGCGGTGAAGACCATCTTCGTCATGGTGAAGTGCGAGTTGGGCAAGGCCTATCTCGTCGCGGACGAAGCGGTGCAGGACATCGAGCAGGTCTCGGAGGTCTACTCGACTTCCGGGCAGTACGATCTGCTGATGAAGTGCTATCTGGCCGAAGACGCCGACATCGGCCGCTTCGTGACGGAGAAGGTGCAGACCCTTCCAGGCGTCAAGGACACCTTCACGATCATCGCCTACAAGGCTTTCTCGGAAGACAAGTCTTACTGAGCGTGTCGACGCGGGCCGACGGAACCGCCGACGTCCGATGGGCGCGGTGATCGAGATCCGCCCGTTCGATCCGGCGCGCGACGCCGCTGCGCTCGCCCGGCTGATCGCCGAGCACGACGTTCATTACGGCGAGCCCGCGCCCGACATCGACGAGGTCGAGCGGCGGCTTCGCGAGCTCCCGGCCGGCGTCGAGATCCTGCTCGCCGTGGATGACTGGCCGCAGCAGCAACCGGTCGGCTTCGCGAGCTTTTCCATACTCTTCCCGACCTCCGGCGCCATGCCGCTGCTTTATCTGAAAGAGTTGTACGTCGCCGCGGCGTCGCGCCGCCGCGGTGGTGCCCGGTTGCTCCTGCAATCATTGGCCCGGATCGCGCACGAGCGCGGCTGCACGCGGCTCGAATGGACGACGTTGCAGGAGAACGCGGCCGCCCGCGCGCTGTACGATGCGTTCGGCGCGGAACCGATGCCGTGGAAGATCAATTACCGCCTCACGGGCGAGGCGCTCGAACGGATGGCCGGCCGCCGCGGATAGGGGGTAAAGTGAAGACCGGCGCACGTGATCGCCTCATCAACCGGTGAGCGTTTTCCGCCTGCCGGCGTTCGTTGCTGAATGCGTCCGGCGCGTCGTCTCGTCCTGAGCGGCGCCGACACGGCCGCGCTATGAGGGACCGGAATGCTGAAGCGCTCACCGCATCCGCCGACCGCGGAGCATGTCAGGCTCGGCGAGGCGGCGCGCGGCGAGAAGCGCTGGAAGCGGTGGGGACCGTATCTCAGCGAGCGCCAATGGGGCTCGGTCCGCGAGGACTACAGCGACGGCGGCAACGCGTGGCGCTATTTCCCGCACGACATGGCGCGCAGCCGCGCCTATCGCTGGGGCGAGGACGGGATCGCCGGCATCTGCGACAGCCGTCAGCGCCTCTGCCTCGCGCCGGTGCTGTGGAACGGGAACGACCCGATCCTCAAGGAACGGCTGTTCGGACTCGCCAACGAAGAAGGCAATCACGGCGAGGACGTTAAGGAGCTTTATTACTACCTGGACTCAACGCCGACCCATTCTTACCTGAAGGCGCTCTACAAATACCCGCAGCGCGAGTTCCCCTACCGGCTGCTGCGCGAGGAGAACGCCCGGCGCGGCATGGGCGAACCGGAGTTCGAACTCCAGGACACCGGCATTTTCGATGGCGACCGCTATTTCGATGTCTTCATCGAATATGCGAAGGCCGCGCCCGACGACATCCTGATGCTGATCACGGCGCATAACCGTGCGCCGGAGCCGGCGGCGCTCCATGTCCTGCCGCAGCTTTGGTTCCGCAACACGTGGTCGTGGAGCTTCGGCGCGGAACGGCCGGTCATCGTCGCCGCCGGTCCCGACGAGATCGAGGCGCGACACGGCAAGCTCGGCACGTTCCGCCTGTCCTGCGACGGCGACGGCGAATTCCTGTTCTGCGACAACGAAACCAACCCGGCGCTGTTCGGCGTCCCGGCCGAGGACGGAAGGCATTACCGCGACGGCTTCCACGCGCGGATCGTCGACGGGCGGCCGGAAGCGGTGAACCCGGCGGGTTGCGGCAGCAAGGCTGCGGCCTTGCGGCTGCTCGCGATCCCGGCGCTCGGCTCCGCGCAGATCCGGGTCCGCTTGCGCCGCCACAATGCCGGGCAGACTCCTTTCGACGATTTCGACGCCGTCATCGCGGCGCGCCGCGCCGAAGCGGACGAATACTGGGAGTCGATGCAGGCGGCGATCGCCGATGCGGACGCACGGCGCGTTCATCGGCAGGCGCTCTCCGGCATGCTGTGGAGCAAGCAGTACTACCGCTACGAAGTGCGGCAGTGGCTGGCCGGCGACCCGGCGCAGCCGCCCCCGCCGGAGCCGCGCCGGCATGGCCGCAACGCGGATTGGGAGCATCTCGACGCCGCCGAGATCCTCTCGATGCCGGACAAGTGGGAGTACCCGTGGTTCGCCGCGTGGGATCTCGCTTTCCACTGCCTGCCGATGGTGCTGGTCGATCCCGACTTCGCGAAGAACCAGCTCATCACGCTGACCCGCGAATGGTACCTGCACCCGAACGGGCAGCTTCCGGCATACGAGTGGGATTTCGGCGACGCGAACCCGCCGGTCCATGCCTGGGCGGCATGGCGGGTGTTCCAGATCGACCGGGAGCGGAACGGCACGAACGGCGGCAAGGGCGACCTCGCCTTCTTGGAGCGCGTGTTCCACAAGCTGATGCTGAACTTCACCTGGTGGGTGAACCGCAAGGACGCGCGGGGCCGAAACGTGTTCCAGGGCGGCTTTCTCGGCCTGGACAATGTCGGGGTCTTCGACCGCAGCCGCCCGCTCCCGAACGGCGGCGGCATCGATCAGGCCGACGGCACCGCCTGGATGGCGATGTACGCGCTGAACCTGATGCGCATCGCGCTGGAGCTGGCGCAGCACAACCCGGTCTACGAGGACGTGGCGAGCAAGTTCTTCGAGCACTTCCTCCACATTGCGAAGGCGATGACGGACTTCGCCGGCGAAGGTTTAGGCCTGTGGGACGAGGAGGACGGGTTCTATTACGACGTGCTCAGCCATCCGGACGGCGGCGGCATGACCCGCCTCAAGGTCCGCTCGATCGTCGGCCTCGTGCCGCTGTGCGCGGTCGAGGTGCTGGAACCGGAGCTGGTCGAAAGGGTGCCGGAGTTCGAGGCGCGGCTGCGCTGGCTGCTCGACCATCGCCCCGACCTCGCGCGGCTGGTGTCGCGCTGGCACGAGCCCGGAGCCGGCGAGCGGCGGCTCCTGTCGCTGCTGCGCGGCAGCCGCATGAAGCGGCTGCTGCGCCGGATGCTCGACGAGACGGAGTTCCTGTCGGATTACGGCGTGCGCTCGCTGTCCAAGCAGCACCGCGACGAACCGTACGTCTTCCGGCTGGACGGCTACGAGGCCGCGGTCCGCTACGAACCGGCGGAGTCGACGTTGCGGATGTTCGGCGGCAACTCGAACTGGCGCGGACCGATCTGGCTGCCGATCAACTATCTCCTGATCCAATCGCTGGTGCGCTTCCATCGCTATTACGGCGACGAGTTCCAGATCGAGTGCCCGTCCGGCTCCGGCCGCTTCACCACGATCGCCGGCGCGGCGGACGAGATCGCACGGCGGCTGATCCGGCTGTTCCAGAAGGACGAAGGCGGGCAGCGGGCGGCGTTCGGCGACGACCGGCGGATGCAGGAGGATCCGCATTTTCGCGACCACCTGCTGTTCCACGAGTATTTCGACGGAGATACCGGCAAGGGGCTGGGCGCCGCCCACCAGACCGGATGGACCGGCCTCGTCGCCAACCTGATCGAGCGTGAGGCCGGCGGCGTTGCCGTACTCGCCCCGACGACGGCGACGGTTCCGGGCGCCTCCGCCTCCGCGAAGACACGTTAGGCGCAGACCGGCATGCAATATAGGATGCCGCCAGCGGCTTTCTTCGCGACGGCACAGCACGCATGGAAATGACTCGCCGATCGCTTGTTACGTCCGTAGCGGCGGGAACTGCTACGGCGGCCATTGCGCCGTCCGACGACGGCCGGGCGGAGGAAGCGCCGTCGGCAGCCGGCGCAGCCGCCGTCCTCGCAATCCATTACCAGAACGAAGTTCTCGACCCCGGCGGCAAGATCAAGCTCGGCGTCGCAGAGGACAGCCCGCGTCGCGCCACGGTCATCGCCGCAGCGCGGCGCATGCTCGACGACGCGAGGGCGTCCAAGACGCCGATCATTCATGTCCGCATCGCGTTCAGCGCGGACTACCACGAGGTCGTCGCCACCGGCGAGATGTGGCGGCGCGTGGTTTCAGGCGGCGTCATGAAGGAAGGAAGCTGGGGCGCGGAGTTCTATCCCGATCTCGGGCCGCAGCCTTCCGACGTCGTGATCACCCATGCCTGCAACAACGCCTTCCTGTTCTCTCCGCTTGAGGCCGTGCTGCGGAAGATCGGGGTGGGACGGCTGACCGTAGCCGGCATCGCGACGAATCTTTCGGTCGAGAGCACGGTCCGGCACGCGTCGGATGTCGGCTACGCCGTGCGGGTCGTTGCGGACGCCTGTTCCGCCCGCGACGACGAAACGCACCATGCAAGTCTGCGGACGATGGCGAATTTCGCCGAGATCGCCTGAACGAACCTGACAGTACCGGCTGCCAGCGCGGCGCCAGCCAAGGGCCGAGGCCGCTCCCCGTCCGCCGGGATGCGCTTGCCGATCTGCGCCACCTCGGCTAATTTATTTTAAGTCTAAAACATTTTCGAGGCGTGGACCCTTGGCGGCACAGCGAGACGACCTGCCCCTCGCCGGCCAGCACGCCGTCGTCACCGGCGCCGGTACCGGTATCGGCGCAGCGGTCGCCGATACGCTCGCCGCAGCCGGCGCCGCGCTGACGCTGATCGGCCGGACGGCGGCGACGCTGGAGCGCAAGGCGGCGGCGCTCGCCGCGGCCGGTGCAACCGCAGTCGTCGAGGTGGTCGACGTGACCGTGCCGGAACAGGTCGCCGCCGGCATGGCCCGCGCCGCCGGCCGCTTGGGGCCGGTCACGATCCTCGTCAACAATGCCGGCGCGGCGGAGAGCGCACCCTTCGCGCGGACCGACCTCGCCCTGCTCGACCGGATGATGGCGGTGAACCTCAACGGCGCCTTCCTCTGCACGCAGGCCGTGCTGCCGGCGATGATGCAGGCGAAGCGCGGCCGGATCGTCAACGTCGCGTCGACGGCGGGGATCACCGGCTACGCCTACGTCACCGCCTACTGCGCGGCGAAGCACGCGCTGGTCGGGCTGACGCGGGCGCTGGCGCGCGAAGTCGCGCGGAGCGGCGTCACCGTCAACGCGGTCTGTCCCGGCTTTACCGATACCGATCTCGTCGCGCGCTCGATCGACACTATCGTCGCGAAGACCGGGCGGACGAGCAGCGAGGCGCGCGGCGACCTCGCCGCAACGAACCCGATGGGCCGGCTGGTGACGCCCGAGGAGGTCGCCTCGTCGGTCGTCTGGCTGTGCTCGCCCGGCGCCGCATCGGTGACCGGCCAAGCGATCGTCGTCGCCGGCGGGGAGCTGATGCCATGACCGCCGCCCGGCTCCAGCCGTTGCTGCCGTCAGCGGAACCCGAGCCATCGCCGGACCGCGAGTCGGCCGTCGCGCAGGACGACAAGCTGGAGCTGAAGGTCTGGCTGCGGCTTCTCACCTGCGCCAACCTGATCGAGGGGCAAGTGCGGGCGCGGCTGCGCGAGACGTTCGCCACCACCCTGCCCCGCTTCGACCTTCTGGCGCAGCTCGACCGCGCGCCGGACGGCGGCCTCAGCATGGGCGAACTGTCGTCGCGGCTGATGGTCAGCAACGGCAACGTCACCGGGCTCACCGACACCTTGGAGCGCGAAGGGCTGGTGACGCGCGAGCCCGACCCAGCGGACCGGCGCTCGCTGCGCATACGCCTGACGGCGGAAGGCAAGCGCGCCTTCGACGCGATGACGCCGACGCACGAGCAGTGGGTCGACGCGATGATGGCGGGCCTGACGCGCGCCGAGATGGCGCAGCTTCTCGACCTGCTGGGCAAGCTCAAGGCGTCGGTGCGGCAGGCGGAGCCGCCACAGCAACCCCGGACGGGAGGACGGAGATGAAGGCAGCCGACTTCACGCCGAAGCATTTCGGCTGGTACGTCGACGCGGAGGATCGCGTCGCGACGATCACGCTCGACCGGCCGGATCGCAAGAACCCGCTCACCTTCGAGAGCTATGCGGAGCTGCGCGACCTGTTCCGGCAACTCGTCTACGCCGACGACGTGAAGACGATCGTGCTGACGGGCTCCGGCGGCAATTTCTGTTCGGGCGGCGACGTGCACGAGATCATCGGGCCGCTCGTCCGCATGGACATGCCCGACCTCCTGAAGTTCACGCGGATGACCGGCGACCTCGTCAAGGCGATGCGGCTCTGCCCGCAGCCGATCGTCGCCGCAGTGGACGGCGTGTGCGCCGGGGCGGGCGCGATCCTCGCGATGGCCTCCGACCTGCGGTTCGGGACGGCGCGCAGCAAGATCGCGTTCCTGTTCGTCCGCGTCGGGCTCGCCGGATGCGACATGGGAGCCTGCGCGATCCTGCCCCGCATCGTCGGCCACGGCCGCGCATCCGAACTGCTCTACACCGGCCGGGCGATGGGCGGCGAGGAGGCGGAGCGCTGGGGCTTCTACAATCGGCTCTGCGTGCCGGAGGAGGTGCTGGATGCGGCCCAGGCGATGGCGCGCGAGCTGGCGCGGGGCCCGACCTTCGCCCATGCGATGACGAAGCGGATGCTCCACGAGGAATGGGACATGAGCATCGAGCAGGCGATCGAGTCCGAGGCGCAAGCCCAGGCGATCTGCATGCAGACGAAAGACTTCACCCGCGCCTACGAGGCATTCGTCGAGAAGCGGAAGCCCGTGTTCGAGGGCAACTGATTGATGCGTGTGGGAAAGGAAAACCTTGATCGGGGATCGGGGGGATGGATGGGGATCGGGGGGATAATAAGGAATAAGAAACTCCTTCACCGCAGAGGACGCGAAGGAGACGCAGAGAGTCGCAGAGGAATTCATTGCGCGCCTACGGCGCGCGAAAAAATAAACCTCTGCGCCTCTCCGAGATTCTCCGCGTCCTTTGCGATGAAAAATTCGCCCTTTCCTTTTTCTTATCCCCCCGATCCCCACCCATCCCCGATTCAAGTCTGTCTCCCTGTCACGGAGGCAAGTGATGGCTGACCGGAGCTTCCTCTCCTGGCCGTTCTTCGACGACCGGCACCGCGAGATGGCGGCGCAGCTCGACCAATGGGTCGCGCGGGAGATCGCGCCGCACGAGCATGAGGAGCACGACGTCGAGGCGCTCTCGCGGCGCTTCGTGCGGATGCTCGGCGACGACGGATGGCTCGGCTACTGCGTGCCCGAGGCCTATGGCGGGATCCATCCCAAGCTCGACGTGCGCAGCCTGTGCATCGCGCGGGAGACGCTGGCGCGGACCTCCGGGCTCGCCGACTTCGCCTTCGCGATGCAGGGACTCGGCAGCGCCTCGATTTCCCTCCACGGCTCCGAGGAGCTGAAGCGGCGCTACCTGCCGCGCGTCGGAGCGGGAACGCAGATCGCGGCCTTCGCGCTGTCCGAGCCCGAGGCCGGCTCCGATGTGTCGGCGATGCGCACGGCGGCGCGGCGCGACGGCGAGCATTACGTGCTCGACGGGCGCAAGACATGGATCTCGAACGCCGGGATCGCCGACCATTACGTCGTCTTCGCGCGCACCGGCGAGGCGCCGGGCGCCAAGGGGATCTCCGCCTTCGTCGTCGACGCCGACACGCCCGGCCTGACGGTCGCCGAGAAGATCCCGGTGATCGCGCCGCACCCGCTCGGCACGCTCGCTTTCGAGGGTTGCCGGGTGCCGGCCAGCCACCGGCTCGGCGCTCCCGGCGAGGGCTTCAAGATCGCGATGGCGACGCTCGATATCTTCCGCTCCAGCGTCGGCGCGGCGGCGCTGGGCTTCGCGCGGCGGGCGCTCGACGAGGCGGTCGCCCGTACGACCGCGCGCGAGGTGTTCGGCCAGCGCCTCGCCGACATGCAGGCGACGCAGCACCGGCTCGCCGACATGGCCGTCGAGGTCGACGCGGCGGCGCTGCTGATCTACCGCGCGGCATGGACTAAGGATTGCGTCGCCGACCGCGTCACCCGCGAGGCTGCGATGGCCAAGATGTACGCGACCGAGGCGGCGCAGCGCGTCATCGACGCTGCGGTCCAGCTTCACGGCGGCATGGGCGTCGTGAGCGGCGTGCCGGTCGAACGGCTGTACCGCGAGATCCGCGCGCTGCGGATCTACGAGGGCACGACGGAGATCCAGAAGCTGGTGATCGCCTCGCAGGTCCTGGCGCGGGCGCAGCAGCGATGACCGGAACCGGCCCGATGAAGCTCCTCGAACCCCTGCGCATCAACTCGATGACGATCCCGAACCGGGTGCTCGTCCCGGCGATGGTGACGCGGCTGTCCGGCGAGGACGGGATCGTCAATCAGCCGATCGTCGACCGCTACGTGCGCTACGCTCGGGGGCATGTCGGGCTGATCGTCGTCGAGGCGACGGCGATCCACGGCAACAAGTCCGGCCCCCTGCTCCGCCTCTCGTCGGACGAGTTCATCCCCGGCCACCGCGAGATGGTGAAGCAGGTCCACGGCGAGTCCGAAACGAAGATCGTCCCGCAGATCATCCATTTCCTGAAGGTCGCGCGCTCGGGATGGCGGCAGACGATCGATAGCTTGAGCCCTGACGACATCGACCTGATCGTCGAGCAGTTCGGCGCCGCCGCGGCGCGGGCGCGCGAGGCCGGGTACGACGGCGTCGAGCTTCATTCGGCGCACGCTTACACCCTCTCGTCCTTTCTGTCGCGGCACAACCCGCGGCGCGACGAGTACGACGGGCGCACGCTCGAAGGGCGGCTGCGGATGTTCGGGCGCGTCCTGACGGAGGTGCGCCGCAAGGTCGGCGCCGACTTCCCGGTCGGCGTCCGCTTCCTCGCCGAGGAGGCGATCAAGGACGGGTACGGGTTGCCGGACAGCCAGCGTATCGCGCTGCGCATGGCGCAGATGGGGATCGACTACATCTCGCTGTCGGTCGGCGGCAAGTTCGAGGACGCGGTGCACCGGCCGGGCCAGCCGCTCTATCCCTACACCGGCTACTCCGGCGACCGCTGCATGCCCGGCGACTGGTATCCGCCGCTGCCGCACGCGCACCTCGCCGCCGAGATCAAGCGATACGTCAACGCCAAGGGCTACGGCGTGCCGGTCGTGTCGGTCGGCAAGATCAGCGATCCGGCCGACGCCGAGCGCCTGCTGCAAACCGGGCAGGCCGACATCGTGGGCATGGCGCGGCAGCTTCTCTCCGACCCGGACTGGGTGCGCAAGGTCGAGCAGGACCGCCCCGATAAGATCATCCGCTGCATCTACTGCAACGTCTGCAAGCAGCTCGACGAGAACTTCAAGACCGTGACCTGCTTCCTCTGGCCGAAAGGCATGATCCAGGCGCCGTCCGCCGACGCCGAGGGCAGCGGGCCGGACTGGCCGGAAGGCGGCGCCGGCCTCGCCCTGGAAATCGTCGGCGGCCAGATCAAGCTGTCCTGGCGCAAACCGGACGCAAGCGCGGCCGCGGTCGCCGGCTACGACGTGTTCCGGGCGGAGGACGACGGGACCGCGATCGTCGTCGAGGCGGTGAAGAGCACGAAGTTCGGCGACCGCACCGTGCTCGGCGGCATCACCTACACCTATTACGTGACGGCCTACGACAGCGCGGGGCGGCACAGTCCGCCCTCGAACGCAGTGATCGTCGCGATGCCGATGCCCGACTTTTCAGGACGCGACAGAGAAACGGCACGGGACAGGGAGGCGAGGACCCATGCTTGATCCGAGTGCGTATGCCGACACGTTCGCGCGCGACAACCTGCCGCCGCGCGAGCTGTGGCCGGCGATGGACGATCGGGCGCTGCCCGAGATCGCCGCCTACCCGAAGCGGCTCAACGCCGCGGTCGAGCTGCTCGACCGCATGGTCGAGAAGGGACACGGCGACCGGCCCTGCCTGCGCGCCCCCGGCGGCCTCGTCTGGACCTACCGCGACGTGCTGGAGATGGCGAACCGCGTCGCCAACGTGCTGACGCGCGATCTCGGCCTCGTTCCAGGCAACCGCGTCCTGCTCCGCGCCGCGAACAACCCGATGATGGCGGTCTGCTGGCTCGGCGTCGTCAAGGCCGGCGGCATCGCCGTCGCGACGATGCCGCTGCTGCGAGCGCGCGAACTCACCTACGTGATCGCCAAGGCGAAGGTCCGGTTCGCGCTGTGCGACGCGACGCTCGCGGGCGAGCTGGAGACGGCGCGCGAGAAGGCGCCGCTGGAGCGCGTGCTCTATTGGGGCAGTGCCACCGGCGGCGGCGAGGACGGTCTGGACGCCGCGATGGCGTGCCAGCCGGCGGACTTCGCGAACGTCGAGACCTCGCACGACGACGTGATCCTGATCGCCTTCACCTCCGGCACCACCGGACAGCCGAAAGGCACGATGCATTTCCATCGCGACGCGCTCGCGATCTGCGACACGTTCGTGTCGTACGTGCTGAAGGCGGAACCCTCCGACATCTTCTGCGGCAGCCCGCCGCTCGCCTTCACCTTCGGTCTGGGCGGGATGCTGCTGTTCCCGATGCGCGCCGGGGCATCGACGCTGCTGATCGAGAAGCCGAGCGCCGAAGGGCTGCTCCGGGCGATCCAGGAGCACCGCTGCACGATCACCTTCACGGCGCCGACGCTCTATCGCGCGATGGCCGAGATGGCGCCGCGATACGATCTGTCGAGCCTCGGGAAGAGCGTCTCGGCCGGCGAGACGCTGCCGCTGCCGGTGTTCGAGGCGTGGCGGAAGGCGACCGGGATCAGGATCATCGACGGGTTGGGCTCGACCGAGATGCTGCACATCTTCGTCGCAGCATCTGGCGACGACATCCGCCCTGGCGCGACCGGCAAGGCGATACCGGGCTTCGAGGCGAAGGTCGTCGACGAGAACGGCAGGGAGGTGCCGCGCAATACCGTCGGCCGGCTCGCCGTGCGCGGGCCGACCGGCTGCCGCTACCTCGACGATCCGCGCCAGACCAACTACGTGCAGCATGGCTGGAACCTCACCGGGGACGCCTATCGCATGGATGAGGACGGCTATCTCTGGTATCAGGCCCGCACCGACGACATGATCATCTCCGCCGGCTACAACATCTCCGGGCCGGAGGTCGAGGCGGTGCTGCTCGACCACCCGAAGGTCGCGGAATGCGCGGTGATCGGAGCGCCCGACGCGGAACGCGGCGAGATCGTGAAGGCGTTCGTCGTGCTGCGCGACGGCGCCGCCGCGGACGAGGCGACGGCGACGGAGCTTCAGGAATTCGTGAAGGCGCAGATCGCGCCGTACAAGTATCCGCGCGCCGTCGAGTTCATCTCCGCCCTGCCCCGCACGGAAACCGGCAAGATGCAGCGCTTCCGGTTGCGCGAGATGGAACGGGAGCGGGCCGTATCGGAGGCAACTTCGGTCCAGCCGGCCGCAGCGTCGGCATGATCCCTGTTAAGAACCGGTGCGGCGTTCAGGCGGAGGCGCCTCGCTGGTCTCGGCTTGCAGATTGGCGTAGAGGCGGTACAGCAGCGAGCGCAGCATCTCGACCTCCGCGCCGGTGAACCCGTCGAGGGCCGCAGCCTCGCAACGCAATGCCGACGGGATCAGCCGCTCGGTCAAGGCGAAGCCTTCGTGAGTCAAGGCGACATGCACCGCACGGGCATCGCTGCTGGACCGCGTCCGTGAAAGCAGCCTCTTCCGGCTCATCGCCGCGACGGTACGCGAGAGCGTCGACATCTCGATGCTCGTCACCTCGGCGAGTTCGCCCAGCCGCATTGGGCCGCCGTGCCGGAGCGCCGCGAGCGCCCGCCACATCGGCAGCGTGATGCCGACGGTACGGAGGTCGTCCGTGAACGTGTCTACGATCCGAACGGCGCTGCGGTTGAGCAGGTACGGAAGGTATTCCTGGAGATTGAACCGACTCATGACCGGACTTGCTCCTGGCGCTTCCGGGGCGGCGGCGAACCGTGCGAAGCTAGAAAAAATCATCGACCGGTGCAAACTTTAGGGATATCGCGGAGAAGACTGAATGACCGACACGACCGATCTGCTTGCCGTGATCGTCGGCGCCGGACACGCGGGCGGGCGGGCCGCGCAGGCCCTGCGCGCCGCAGGCTTCGCCGGCCCCGTCGTGCTGCTCGGCGACGAGCCGCATCCGCCGTACGAGCGGCCGCCGCTGTCGAAGGAACTGCTCGCCGGCGCGATACCGATCGAGAAGATCTATCTGAAGCCTGCGAGCTTCTACGCGGACGCCGGCATCGAATTGCGGCTCGGCGCCCGTGCCGTCGAACTGGACCGGAACGCGCAACGCCTCGTGCTGGAAGACGGCGGCACGGTTCCCTACGACCTGCTGCTGCTGACGACCGGGACGCGGGCCCGGCGCCTGACGATCGCCGGAGATCACCTGCCGCAGGTACGCTACCTGCGGGACATCGCGGATTCCCTGGCCTTGCGCGAGCGGCTGTCACCGGACGCGCGGCTCGTCGTGATCGGCGCCGGGTTCATCGGGCTGGAAGTCGCCGCGGTGGCACGCGGGCTCGGCTGCGCGGTGACGGTGATCGAGGTTGCGCCACACCCGCTGATGCGCGTCGCGGCGCCTGTCATCGGCGACTGGTTCGCGGCGCAGCATCGCGAACGCGGCGTTACCCTTTTGACGGGCGTCGCCGTCACGGAAATCTCTGAAAGGGGGCGCGGCGTCGCGGTCTTCACGGCAGAGGGCGACTGTATAGAGGCCGATGTCGTCGCGGTCGGCATCGGCGCGGTCCCGAACGCCGAGATCGCCGAAGCCGCCGGCCTGGAGGTCGATAACGGCATCATCGTCGACGAGTTCGGCCGCACCGCGGACCGGCAGGTCTTCGCCGCCGGGGACGTGACGAGACACTACAACCCCTTGCTTCACCGTCATCTCCGCCTGGAAGCATGGCAGAATGCGCAGAATCAGGCGGCGGCCGTCGCCAAGGTGATGGCGGGCGGGAGCGAGCCCCACAGCGAGATACCGTGGTACTGGACCGATCAGTACGGCTTCAATTTCCAAGCGGCGGGAGCCCCGCTCGCCTGGGAGGATCTGGTCTGGCGCGGAAGCCCTGCCGAGGGCCGCTTCACGGTCTTTTATCTCCACAACGGAAAGCCGGTAGCAGCCAATGCCGTGAACAACGCCCGCGACATACGATTTGCCAAGGACATGATCGCGCGCGATGCTGTGGTCGACCCGGCGAGGTTGGCCGATCCGGCCGTCAAGCTCGCCGATCTCTGCCGCACGTGACGGCGCAATTCATCAGAGGAAGAGACACCATGTCGGACAATGCGGGCACTTGGCACAAGGTGGCGAAGGTCAACGACATCGCCGCCGGCGAGATCGTCGGCGCCGAAGTCGGCGATACCAACGTCGCGCTGTACAATCTCGACGGCACGATCTACGCAACCGACAACATCTGCACGCATGCCTTTGCCATGCTCTCGGACGGCTGGGTCTCGGGCGATGCGGTGGAGTGCCCGCTGCATGGCGGCCGGTTCGAGATCAAGACCGGCAAGGCGCTCGGCGATCCGGTCGAGTGCGACATAGCGACCTTCCCGGTACGGGTCGTCGGCGACGACGTGGAGGTGCTCCTGCCGGCCACTTGACGCGATCGGAAACCCGCCGGCGTCGGCGGAAGGGAAAATCATAACAACGACGGCGAACAGGGAGACGACGGAGTGAAAATCGGAATCTTCGGCCTCGGCCTTGCGGCGGTCCTTGCGATCGCCGCTACCGGCGGCGCCCAGGCGCAGCAGGCGCCGATCAAGATCGGCTTCATCGCGACCTTCTCCGGACCCGGTGGCGTGCTCGGCCAGCATCTCTATGACGGGTTCATGCTCGGCGTGGAGCATGCAGGCGGCAAGCTCGGCGGCGCCGCGGTCGAGGTGATCAAGGAGGACGACCAGTTCAAGCCGGATGCCGGCCTCCAGGCCGCCAACAAGCTGATCGAGCGCGACAAGGTGCAGATCGTCACCGGCATCGTGTTCTCGAACGTGATGATGGCCGCTTACAAGCCGATCATCGACAACCAGATCTTCCTGATCAGCGCGAACGCCGGTCCGTCGCAGATCGCCGGCAAGCAGTGCTCGCCGTATTTCTTCGCGACCTCCTGGCAGAATGACGGCCCGCACGAAGCAATGGGCAAATACCTCCAGGACAAGGGCGTGAAGCGCGTCTACCTGATGGCGCCGAACTATCCGGCCGGCAAGGATGCGCTTGCCGGCTTCAAGCGGTTCTTCAAGGGCGAGATCGCCGGCGAGGTCTACACGCCGACCTCGCAGCTCGACTTCTCCGCGGAGATCTCGCAATTGCGCGCGGCCAATCCCGATGCGGTCGACGTCTTCTACCCCGGCGGCCTCGGCATCAACTTCGTGAAGCAATACGCCCAGGCCGGGTTGACGAAGCAGATCCCGCTCTACTCGGGCTTTACCGTCGACGCGACGAGCCTCGATGCGATCGGCGACGCCGCCGTCGGAACGTTCCAGACCGCGTTCTGGAACGTCGACTTGAAGAACCCGGCCAACGAGAAGTTCGTCGCCGATTTCGAAAAGAAATACGGCTACGTCCCCTCGACCTACGCGGCGCAGGCCTATGACGCGGCACAGCTTATAGACAGCGCACTGAAGGCGGCCGGCGGCAAGGTCTCAGATAAGAAGGCGTTCGGGGAGGCGCTGATGAGGGCCGACTTCCCGTCGGTGCGCGGCCCGTTCAAGTTCAACCACAACCACTTCCCGATCGAGAATTTCTACCTGCTCGAAACGGTGAAGGGCGACGACGGCAAGCTGAAGCAGGTGACGCGGGCGACGGTCCTGGAAAATTACGCCGATCCGTACGCGCCGGACTGCCCGATGAAGTAATACCAACGGCCGTTGAGCTTGACTCATCGGCCGTTGGTTGAGCCCGTGCGGCGTTTGAGCAAAACCCGCTCGGCATCGGTCAACGACCGAGGCCGACGGTATAATACCAAATCCGGTTGATCACGACTGATGCGCCCACT
>DASWRT010000393.1:0-26212 GCA_036403035.1 Allostellaceae bacterium
CCGCGCTTCAGGTCCATCGGGTTGAGCCCGGCGGCCACCGCCTTGGTGCCCTCGCGGACGATCGCCTGAGCGAGAACGGTCGCGGTGGTGGTGCCGTCGCCGGCGAGGTCGTTGGTCTTGCTGGCGACCTCGCGCACCATCTGGGCGCCCATGTTCTCGAACTTGTCGGACAGCTCGATCTCCTTGGCGACGGTGACGCCGTCCTTGGTGATCCGCGGCGCCCCGAAGCTCTTGTCGATGACGACGTTGCGGCCCTTCGGCCCGAGCGTCACCTTCACCGCGTTCGCCAGAATGTCGACGCCGCGCAGCATCCGCTCGCGCGCATCGGCATGGAATCTCACATCTTTCGCGGCCATGACTTTCTCCTGAATTTCTTAGTGTTTATCGAGCCGTACTGCTCAGGCGGCCTTCTTCGCCGCGGCGCCCTGCTCGATCACGCCCATGATGTCCGACTCCTTCATCACGATGAGCTCTTCGCCATCGATCTTGATCTCGGTGCCGGACCATTTGCCGAAGAGCACCCGGTCGCCGACCTTGACGTCGAGCGGCTGGACCTTGCCGTCCTCGCCGCGGGCGCCGGGGCCGACCGCCAGGACCTCGCCTTCCATCGGCTTCTCTTTCGCGGTATCCGGAATGATGATCCCGCCTGCGGTCTTCTGTTCCTGCTCGATGCGGCGGATCACGACGCGATCATGCAACGGACGAAATTTCATCGACCAATCTCCATCTGCACTTCGGTTTATCTGCAGGTGGGAACCGGCTGTTAGCACTCCGTCCCCCTGAGTGCCAACGTATCTAGGAGAATGTGGGGCGAGTGTCAAGGCGATCCGTCCCGCCTTTGGCAGCACTTGCCTCGATATGCTGCTAATATGTTGATTTTGTTGCGATTTTAACATTTCGATGGGATGATCGATACGTCAGCATCGTTGTCGATGATGCTGTTGGCAACCAGAAGTGTCGCGCGCATGAGCAACCTGTGCCTGCAACTTCGGAATTACCGGCTCACCACCGCCGAGATCCTGTACCACCTCCCGGACCATCCCGGCCTGCTGCAAAGCTTCGTCTGGCAGAATCTCGACCTCGCTCCGCATTTTCCGGAGCTGCGCCGGTTCCTCGATTTCTGGGTGCGCGAGATAGACGGGAAGCTGCACTCGGTGAAGGTCGCGAACGCCGCGGTGATCACGCCCGGCGAAATCGCCCACACCCGCGCCAGCTTCAGCCTGCACTGAGCCGCGGTCAGGAGACCATCCGCCAGACGACGGCGTCGCGGATGTCGCGGTCCTCCAGTTCGAGCGTCGTCGGCACGCGGTAGCGGGCGAGCGGCTCAAGGCCGGTCTTCGGCAGGTAGGTGCGGCCGGGATCGCCGAGCAGCACGGTCGCTCCGGCGGCGGCGCGCTCGCGCAGCCATGCGGTCAGCCGGTCCGCCATCGGCCGCTCGTAGCAGACGTCGCCGCAAAGGATGATCTCTTGCGGCACGACGGCGCCGATCACGTCGGCGCGCTCCACCGCGACCGCGACGCCGTTGAGTTCAGCATTGACCGCGATCGCCGCCGCGGCGAACCGGTCGATCTCGGCGGCCACCACGTCCGCGGCGCCGCTCCGCGCCGCAGCGATTGCGACGATGCCGGAGCCCGCGCCGAAATCGAGCACGCGCCGGCCGCGCACCGTCTCCGGCCGGTCGAGGAGATAGCGCGCCAGCGCCTGCCCGCCGACCCACGGGAACGCCCAATAGGGCGGCGGCAGGTTGTTCTGCGCCAGCGTCTCCTCGGTCGCGTACCAGATCGGCGTCATCTCGGTCGCGAGGTGGAGGCGGATCTCCGGCACCAGCGGCGGCGCCTCGACCGCCGTGTTGGCGCGGATGAAGGCCTCCGGGTCCTGACCCCCGCTCATGCGACCTGCCGCGCCGCGATGATGCCGAGGAACAGCGCCCAGCCGGCCCAGCGATGCGCCCGGAAGTGCCGGAGGCAGTCCGCCGGGTCGTCGATCCGCACCGTCGCCGCCTGCGCGGCGAACCCCGCGGAGACGAGCGCGAGCGCCGCCCAGAACGGCCAGCCGAGCCCGGCCGCCGTCCCCGCCCAGCTCCAGAGCGCGACCGCCGCCGCATACATTGCCCAAAGGAACGGCCGCGTCGCGGTGGCGCCGAGGGCGAGCGCGCTCGACTTCACGCCGATCCGCACGTCGTCCTCCTTGTCCTGGTGCGCGTAGACCGTGTCGTAGCCGAGCGTCCAGCAGATGCCGCCGGCATAGAGCAGCACCGCCGGCAGGTCGATCCGGCCGGTCGCCGCCGCCCAGCCCACCAGGGCGCCCCAGTTGAAGTTGAGCCCGAGGAAGAATTGCGGCCAGTAGGTCACCCGCTTCATCAGCGGATAGGTGACGACGAGGAGCAGCACCAGAAACCCGAGCGCGATCGCCAGCTTCGTCAGGCTCAGCAGCACCGCCGCGCCGATCGCGAGCTGCAGCGCGAGGAAGGAAGCCGCCTGCCGCACCGACACCGCGCCGCTCGGGATCGGCCGGGTGCGCGTCCGCGCGACTCGGGCGTCGAAGTCGCGGTCGAGGATGTCGTTGAGCGTGCAGCCGGCGCCGCGCATCGCGACGGCGCCGATCCCGAACAGCGCGATCAGCCGCCAGTCCGGCCACCCCGCGGCGGCGGGCGCCGCCATCGCGATCGCCCACCAGCCGGGGAACAGCAGCAGCCACGTGCCGATGGGCCGGTCGAGCCGGGCCAGCCGCGCATAGGGCCGCCATGAAACGGGCAGCAACCTGTCCACCCAGTCGCCGCGGCGGATGTCGATATCGGCGATGTCGGTCATGGCGCACACCATAGCGGCCCGGTGCCCGGCGCCAATGGCCATTGTGCCCCCCTTCGCTCTCGCCTAGTCCTTTTCCATGCCGATCGCCAAGCCGCCGCCCGCCGCCAAGCCGAAGACCCGCCTCTACGCCGACGCCGCGACCCTCGCCGCCGGCCTGACCGTCGAGCTGTCGCCGGCTCAGGCGCACCAGCTCCGCAACGTGCTGCGGCTCGCGGCCGGCGATGCGGTCGCGCTGTTCAACCGCCGCGACGGCGAGTGGCTCGGACGGATCGCGGGGCTGGGAAAGGGCTGGGCGACCGTCGAACTCGCCGAGCGGATGCGTCCGCCGCCGCATCCATCCGCGTCGATCGACCTCTGGCTCGTCTTCGCGCCGGTCAAGGGCGGGCGGGTCGAGACCGTCGTCGAGAAGGCGACCGAGCTGGGCGTCTCGGCGCTGTTGCCGGTGTTGACCGAGCGCTCGGTCGTCGACCGGGTCAATGTCGAGCGGCTCGCCGCGCACGCGGTCGAGGCGGCGGAGCAATGCGAGCGGCTCGACGTGCCCCCGGTGTATCAGCCGCAGCGGCTCGACCGGCTGATCGCGTCGTGGCCGGCCGGACGGCGCCTGCTGCTCTGCGACGAGACCGGCGCCGCGCCGCCGCTTGCCCAGGCGCTGCTCGCCGAGCCGGCCTGGCGATCCGATCCGGCCGCCGTCCTGACAGGACCGGAGGGCGGCTTTGCGGAAACGGAGCTTGACGCTCTCCGGAAACTCCCATTTGTATCGAGTGTCGGCCTCGGCCCGCGCGTCCTGCGCGCCGATACGGCGGCGCTCGCCGCTCTTTCCGTCTTCCAGGCGCTGGCCGGCGACTGGCATCATCATCGCAGCGCGGCGTGACGCGCACCCTCGGAGACCGCAACGTCGCATGTCCGCCCCACCGACCAGCAGCGGTGCCCCGATCACCGGCAAGCGTCAACTCGTCGAGTACCTGGAGGCCGGGTGCAAGCCGCGCGAGGCCTGGTCCATCGGCACGGAGCACGAGAAGTTCGTCTTCCGCCGCGCCGGCCGCCGGCCGGTCTCCTACAACGAGCCGAACGGGATCGGCGCTTTGCTGCGCGGCTTCACCCGGTTCGGCTGGGAGCCGGTCCTGGAGAACGGCAACACGATCGCGCTGAAGAACGCGGAGGGCGCGTCGATCTCGCTGGAGCCCGGCGGGCAGCTCGAGCTTTCCGGCGCCCAGCTGGCGACGGTCCACGAGACCGACGCCGAGTTGAAGACCCATGCCGCGCAGGCCGCCGAAGTCGCGGACGAACTCGGCCTCGGCATGCTCGCGATGGGCTTCGCCCCGACCTGGCGGCGCGACGAGATGTCGTGGATGCCGAAGGGGCGGTACCGCATCATGCGCGAGTACATGCCGAAGCGCGGCAGCCTCGGCCTCGACATGATGCTGCGCACCTGCACCGTGCAGGTGAACCTCGATTTCGCGAGCGAGGCCGACATGGTGCAGAAGTACCGCGTCAGCCTCGCGCTGCAGCCGGTCGCGACCGCGCTGTTCGCCGCCTCTCCCTTCACCGAGGGGCGGCCCAACGGCTTCGAGAGCTTCCGCAGCCACATCTGGACCGACACCGACCCCGACCGGTCCGGCGTCCCGGCCTTCGTGTTCGAGGACGGGTTCGGTTTCGAGCGCTATGTCGACTACCTGCTCGACATGCCGATGTACTTCGTCTACCGCGACGGCCGGTACGTCGACGCCTCGGGCCAGTCCTTCCGCGACTTCATGGCAGGCCGCCTGCCGGCGCGGCCCGGCGAGATCCCCGGCATCGGCGACTGGGCCGACCACGTCACGATCGCCTTCCCGGAGGTCCGCCTCAAGCGCTATCTGGAGATGCGCGGCGCCGACAGCGGCCCGCTGCCTCGGCTGGCGGCGCTGCCGGCGCTCTGGGTCGGCCTGCTCTACGACCAGACCGCGCTCGACGCCGCGGCCGACCTGACCGCCGGCTGGACGGTGCCGGAGATGCAGAAGCTGCGGCTGGAGGCGCCCCGGTACGGCCTCGCGACGCCGTGGCGCGGCGGCACGATCCGCGACGTCGCCGGGCCGATGGTCGAGATCGCCCGTGCCGGCCTGCGGCGACGCGCGAAGCTCGATGCCGGCGGCGCCGACGAGGCGCGCTACCTCGATCCGCTCGACGAGATCGTGCGGAGCGGCCGCAGCCCGGCCCGCGACCTGCTCGACCGGTTCCAGGGTCCGTGGGGCGGCCGGATCGATCCGATCTTCGACGAGCTGTCCTTCGCCGATCTGCCGAGATAGCGCGGATTGCTCCCACCCCGACCCTCCCCCGCATGCGGGAGAGGTCGGCGTGGGGCAGCTGTGCACACGCCTTGGACTCCGAGCGCAACCCGCTCCAGATCTACACAGCGTACCTCTGCTTCCTCCGGGCAGGTAAAACAATCGCTTTAAGCGAATTAGTATAGCGCAAATGCTCGCGACTGTGGCGCCCTGTTGACGGTGCGCAGCCGGCGTGAGAGACTTTCATTGTCAAATAGCCCCTTCCATCAAATGTTGGAGGGTCAGACAAATGCGGTCAGTATTTGTGTTTGCCGGCGTTTTATCGATCGCCGCGAGTGCGGGTCACGCCGAGGAATGCTTCACCTCTGTTGATATCGAGGCGGATCAAGCAATCCTCTACCAGACCGAGTTGATGGTCGTCAGCGACATATGCCGGAACGACGCCTACGTGTCGTTCTTGAGCCGGAACACGGACGCGATCCGGTATTTCCAGAAACAGATGATCACCCACTTCGCCCGCGGCGGGTCGTCGGACGCGGTGGGAGATCTCGATACCTATACGACGCGCCTCGCCAACCAGACGATGCTGCGGTACGGCGGCGCACCGACCGCCTCTCTCTGCCGGGAAAAGCAAACATTCATGCTCACCGGAGGGCGTTATCTGGACGAGCCGACGCTTCGTCAGTGGGCGGCGTCGCAAGCTCGGGCGAATGTGGGCAAGTACCGGATCTGCCCGGCGCCCTGAGGCGAACGGCGGCGACCTGGGAGAGGCGCCGTTGCGCGGCGCTCCTGCTCCGGCGGCAAAGATCGGCCGATCGAGGTCGCCGTAGTGCCATAGGGAAGAAAAAGAAACGTTCGAACCACGAGGACACCAAGGATGTTCAGGTGCGCGGCACGCGCCGACACTCACTCGTGGTGCTCTTGGTGTCCCGATGGTTCGCTCTTTTCTTCGATCCGCGGCTTGCCCGCTATGGCTAGCCTATCCGTGCAACTCCGTTTTTCATCCCGGCGGTTCCTTCGGCGGCGGCATCGCCGTGCTGCTCCTCCCGGCCGACCGTCCCCAGCCTTTCGCACGTCTCCTGGTGCGCGAGGATTGCGGCAACCAAGCGAGCCTTGAGCGGCGGCTGCCATCGGCGAGCTTCTTCCGTCCATACCGAGATAGCGTTCGACTCGATGTCGACCGCGATCATCGCCCCCTTGGGAATGTGAGGGAACGGCCGAATCTGGACGTTGCGCCCCGGAAAGACGACGGCGACGGCACGCTCGCGCTCGTCGTCGCCTACGTGCTGCGCCCCGATGTCGCTCACGTGTCGCGCTCCGATGCTGCGGCCGGATCCTCGATGACGGTGTCGGCCCGGCCGTCGTTGAACGCATCCCGGACGATGAGGCCGTCATTACCCCTGCAGATGGCGTAACGATCCCCAAAGGCGTCCGCCCGGGGCCGTGGATCCGCATCGGTTGGAGGAGCCGATCGTTCTGCGGACACCCCGTTTCCGGAAATGACTGTAGCCGTCGCCGGCACCGTCATCGACAGGAACTCGCGCCGGCCTTTGCTCTCCCCGTCCGCCCGCATTCGGTGGACCTCCAGGCCCATATACTGTGTCAACAGACTAAGGCGACCTGCAAAGAACGTCCATTACAATTACGGCGTAAGAATATAACTTACGTCTGACGTAATTTCCTGTACGTTGCGCGGCGGTGCGTTCAGAAGCGAGGCGTCTATGTCCCGGAGAATTTTTTTCGCCATGGCGGCAATGTGCGCGGTCATTGCCTCATATGCCCTGCCTGCGAGCGCGGCCGAGCCGCCGCGCCTCACCGTGGGTTTCGGAAACTTCATCGTCGGCTATCTGCCGCTGCCGCTTGCGGAGTCGCTGGGGTTCTTCCGCGAGGAGGGAATCGCGGTCGAGATCCAGAATTTCAACGGCCCCGGCAGCAAGGCGCTCCAATCGGTGATCGGCGGCACATCCGATTTCGGGTTCGGCGGCTACGACCACACGCTGCACATGCAGGTGCAAGGCAAGGATCTCGAGTGCGTCGCCTTGATCAACCGGCTGCCCGGTCTGGCGATCGTAGTGCGCAAGGACCTGTCCGACCGGATCCGCTCGCTGCGCGACGTCAAGGGCGCGACGATCGGCATTCCGGGGCCGGGCACGCTGACCGAGTTCATGCTGCGCCAGTTCATCTCGGATGCCGGCCTGTCGTCGACCGACGACGTCAGCATCGTCTCCGTCGGCGGGCAGGAGAGCGCCATCGCCGCGCTGAAGACGCGCCGGGTCGATGTCGAGGTCGGATACGATCCCTCGGTCACGCTCCTCCAGCGCGAAGGCCTGGCGGACGTCATTCTCGACTTGCGGACCGTCGAGCAGACGCACGCCGCGCTCGGCGGCGACTATCCGTGGACGTGCCTCTACGCCCGGCGCGCCACGGTCGAGCAAAACCCCGAGGCGACGCAGAAGCTCGTCAACGGGATCGTCCGGGCGCTCCGGTGGATCGACGCCCACTCGCAGGAGGAGATCACCGACCAGACGCGGCCCGAATACCAGATCGGCGGGCGGGACCTCTTCATCGACGTGCTCGCGGCCTCCAAGCCCATGTTCCCGACGGACGCGCACCTGACGCAGGACATGATGGCCCGTTCGTTGAAGTTCGTCGCCACGTTCGTCCCGCAGATCCGCACCTTTCCGATCCGGCTGGAGGACACGTATACCAACCGGTTCGTGGACGCGGCGCCCGCGATGCGATGAAGAAAACCATCGCTCAACCCGAATACCGGGTCGAGGCCGTCGACAAGGCGCTGGCGATCCTCTCGGCCTTCACCGTCGCGGAGCCTCGGCTGACGCAGCGCCAGCTCGCGGACCGAACCGGATTGAATCAGCCGACGATTTATCGGACGGCCGGCTCTCTCGTCAGGGCCGGGTTTCTGGTGCGAGGCGAGGACGGGAGGTTCCGCTTGGGGTCGATGCTCTTGAAGCTCGGCGCGGTTTACGAAGCCGCCTTCGACCTGGGCGAACTGATAAAGCCCGCGCTGGCGCGGATCGTCGCGGAGACGGGGGAGACCGCGAACTTCTATGTGCGGGAGGGCAACGAGCGCGTCTGCCTTTTCAGGCACGATGGGCCGGACGTTTGGCATACCGTCCGCGTCGGCACCCGGCTGCCGCTCGACAAGGGATCGCCGGGGCGCGTGATATTGGCGTTCGAAGGCGAGCCGGGCGAGCCCTACGAGACGATCCGCGCGAACGGGGTCTTCCATACGCCGGGCGACCGCGATCCCTTGGGCGCCGGCGCGAGCAGCCCGGTGTTCGGCGCCGATGGAAAGGTGGTTGGAGCGCTGACGGTTCTCGGCTTCCGGCCGCGCGTCGAGCACAAGGTCCATACCGTTTTCACGGAAGTCGTGATGCGCTACGCCGAGTACCTCACCCGCCAGCTCGGAGGGATCTGGCCGTTTCCGGAGTTGTCCGCGAAAGCGGGTGAATAATCCCCGGTGGAGTTATACCAACGACTGTTGGTTAAGCCCGCGCGGCAACTGAGCGATACCCGCTCGGCATCGGTCAACGACCGAGGCCGACGGTATTATTGAGCCTTGGCAAGCTCCCGCGGCTCGCCCGTTCGGAGCGCTTCTCCGAGTAGCCGCTCGACCGCTTCCTTCGCCTCCGTCAGGCTGCGGTTGGGATGCTCTTTCAGCCACTCGCGCACGGCGAGTTCGAAGCAGCTTTGCGGCACGAGCGACGCGCGGCGCCCGCGCTCGTAGGCGGCTTTGATCCGTTCTGAAATGCTCTGCGACGTCGGTCGACCGGCGGACATGTGCAGCCTCGCTCCCTTTCGGAAAAGGTTCTTCGGCGGTCCGTCCAGATCGAATTTCCTCAAAATCTGATCGAAGTGAAAACTCGAGTCGAGTCGCCATAAAGAGCTGCATTTATCTCAAAAGTAGATTAATGCCGCGGAAATGCCGGTTGCACGGTTATCAACTAAAGCGCGTAATTCCTATGTCGCGGGCAACCCACGTGAGTAGGAAGCGAGCATGGTTGTTGGAGGAGGCCGGGCGGATGCCGTACGTGAACTGGAAAGGGCAGCCGACGAGATGCGCGCCTGCGAAGAAGAGTTGCGCGACGCGTATCGCTCCGGCGCGGATCGGGTCGCGGTCGACGCCGCGCGCGTCGCTTTCCAGCAGGCGGTGGCGCGGTATCTGAAGGCGGAGACGGACCTCTATTCGACCACATGACGGGAGCCGCGCACCCGATCGCGGGGCGGGATCGGCCGACTGCCTTGAAAGTCCGCTGCGTTGAAAGGTGAGCCGGCGGCCGTGAAAGGTCGACGGGCCGCCGGCTCAAGGTGCGCGGAGCGTCGCCGTCGAGGGACGGACGACGCCATCGCCAGCCGGTGCAACTCGACTGGCGGTGGGAGTATGATGCGGCGATCGTTGACGCTCCGCTAACTTGGCGGCGTCGGATCGAGCATCGCCCGTTCCCGCCGCACGATCTCGGCGACGAGGTCGAGGACGGCGCGGATGCGCGGCACGTCGCGCAGGTCGCGGTGCACGACCAGCCATAGCTCGCGCGTCATCCGTTCCGTGCCCGCCATGGCCACAGGCCGCAAGCCCGCCGTCCCGGCGGCGAGGTAATGCGGCAGCACGGCGATGCCGGCTCCGGCCTCCGCGGCGGCCCGCTGCGCCAGGACGCTGTTGCTGCGGAACACGATGCGGCCGTGCTTCGCGGTGCGGGCGAGCCAGCCCGGCTCTGGCAACCCGCCGGCCGAGCCGGCATCGTCGAACCCGATCAGGTCGTGCGGCTGCTCCGGATCGCCGCCGCCGTTGCCGCTACCGGCATGCGCGGCGAGGTACGGCTCCGCCGCGTAGAACCCGTAGCCGACGGTGCCGATGCGGCGGCAGAAGAGCGCGCCGCTCCCCTCGCCGGCCGGACGTGCCCAGCGCAGCGCCGCATCCGCCTCGCGCCGGGACAGGTTGAGCGCGCGGCTGTCGGTCGCGATCTCGACGGCGATCCCCGGATGAAGCTCCCGCACGGCCGCAGCGAGGCGCGGCGCCAGGAAGACGCTCGCCAGCGCTTCCGTCGCGGTGAGCCGGACGGTCCCGGCGAGGCCCGGTCCGGCGCGGCCGGCGCCGCGCAGGAAGGCGTGCGAGCCCGCCTCCATCGCCTCGGCCGCCGGCAGCAGCGTGCGGGCCAGCGGCGTCGGCGCATAGCCCCGCGCACCGCGCTCGAACAGCGCGCCGCCGACCCGGCGCTCCAGCGAGTCGATGCGCCGCCCGATCGTCGCGTGGTTGACGCCCAGCGTCCGCGCCGCCGCCGACAGGCTCTCGTGCCGGGCGAGGGCCAGGAAGACCTGGACGTCGTCCCAATCGAGGTCATCAGTGCGTTTTTTCACAGAGCTTCTGCTCCAATCGGCAATGTTCGCGCTAACACGCACGGAGTATCTGATCGGGAGCGCAACCGAAATTGGAGTGCTTCCGATGACGACCAGCCCATCAACGCCAGTTCCGCCGCCTCGCCCGTCGACGCTGCTCGACATGGCCGGGGCGCCGCGCCATCCGAGCCCGTGGGACGCCGCCGCGCTGGTGCTGATCGACTGCCAAGTCGAGTATCGGAGCGGCGCGCTGCCGCTCGCCGGCATCGGCGAGGCGGTCGCCGAGGCGGCGCGGCTGCTCGGTATCGCGCGCCGCGCCGGTACGCCGGTGATCCACATCGTCCACCATGGGCGGAAGGGCGGCGGCGGCCTCTTCGATCCTGACGGGCCGAACGCCGCGATCCTGCCCGCCGTGGCGCCGCGGGCCGGCGAGCCGGTGCTGCCGAAGGGACTGCCGAACGCCTTCGCCGGGACGGCGCTGGAGGCGAGGCTGCGCGAGACCGGCCGGCGCGAGCTGATCCTGGCCGGCTTCATGACGCACATGTGCGTCTCGTCGACGGCGCGCGCCGCGCTCGATCTCGGCTACCGGACGACCGTTGTGGCGGGCGCGACCGCGACGCGCGACCTGCCGGACCCGACCGGGCCGGGGATCGTGCCGGCCGCAGAGGTACAGCGCGCCACCTTGGCGGCGCTCGCCGACCGTTTTGCGATCGTCGTACCGGATAGCGGTGTGTGGGGAATGCAGGGGTAGAGCGAGAGGCAAATAAAATCGAAAATAACGATCGGACCACCAACGTACCGAAAGCACAAAGATAGTTTATGGCGCGCGTTGCGGGTCGAGATTTTCTTGGTGTCTTTGTGTCTTGGTGGTTCGAACGTTGTTTTTGTTTTTCATGTAATTGATCACGCCGGTGCTGCGGTTCGCGGGCGCTCCAGCGCCGCCTTCATCGCCAACTTGATGTCGTCGACGACGGTCGGCACGTCGACGCGGTTGCGGCGCAGGATGAAGCTCGGGTGGTAGGTCGGGATCACGACGCTCTGCGGCAGGAAGCGGCAGGGCAGCACCTCGCCGCGCAGCGCGGTGATGCCGTTCCGGCCGGTCAGCGCCCACATCGGCGTGCGGCCCAAGGCGACGATCGCCGCCGGCTGCAGCTCGGCCAGCGTCGCGCGCAGATGCTCGATCTCCGGCGCATACTCGGCGAGGCAGTAGGAGGACTCGCCGAACGGGCCCAGCTCCTCCAGCAGCCCGACGCCCATCTTCTTCGCCTTGCCGCGCGAGGCGAAGAAGTGATCGACCTTGTTGTCGGGCGGACGGAAACGGAAGACGTTGCCGATGAGGCAGGCCCGGCGGTCGATGTCCGCCTTCTCCAGCATCTCGTCGAGAAGCTGGCCGCTGCGGCCGGCGAAGGGCCGGCCCTGCCGCACCTCGTCCGCGCCCGGCGCCTCGCCGATGAACGCGAGCAGCGCGCCCGAAGCGCCGGACGCCGGATACTGATAGTCGACGAAGGGTAATGCGTCCATCGGGGCTGCCTCCGGAAAGCGTTCCTGCTCTACACAACAGAGCCGGGACTCATTGGTTTCGCAAGCAGGGTCGCGCGCCCCAGCCGGCGCATCGAGGCTCCCGTCACATTCGGGCGCTTGCGGCGCAACGCGCGCCGTTGCAAAAGAGGCCCCGTCGCCGGAGCGGGCCGCCGTCCCGTCCGGCATGGCTTCGGAGGCACGGGGCAGGAGGCACGAGGGATGAGGATCGTCGGGGTCGCTGCGCTGCTCGGCCTGCTGGCGCTTACGGGTTGCGGCACCTACCGCTGGGAGCGGCAGGGATCGAGCAACACGGACTTCCAGCGCGAGAGCGCGGAGTGCCAGCAGCAATCGGCGCCGGGGCAGTGGGAGAACTGCATGATGGGCCGCGGCTGGCGCTACAAGACCGGCTGGTTCTGAGCCGGGCGGGGTGCGGGACGAGGTAAGCCGCGCCCTTCTGTCGTCCTGCCGGGTCCGTCTCCGCGCGCCTCAGAGAAGCGGCGGAACGCCGGTCCTTTCACGTTCCCCGGCGGCTTCGCTCCACACGGCTCCGGCCGGATAGGCGTGCGCTTCCAGCGATTCCGGCTTCAGCGCGGCGCTGTAGCCCGGCGCGGTCGGCGGCATGTAGCGGCCGTCGCGGATCACCACCGGGTCGACGAAGTGCTCGTGCAGGTGATCGACATATTCCAGGACGCGGTTCTCCAGCGATCCCGACACCGCGATGTAGTCGAAGATCGACAGGTGCTGCACCAGTTCGCACAGTCCGACGCCGCCCGCATGCGGGCAGACCGGCACGCCGAACTTGGCGGCCATCAGCAGCACGGCCAGGACCTCGTTGACGCCGCCGAGGCGGCAGGCGTCGATCTGGCAGAAATCGAGCGCCTTGGCCTGGAGGAACTGCTTGAACATCACGCGGTTCTGGCAGTGCTCGCCGGTGGCGACGCCGATGCCGAGCGGACGCAGCGCCTCGGCGATCCGGGCGTGGCCGAGCACGTCGTCCGGGCTCACCGGCTCCTCGATCCACCACGGGCGGAATTCGGCGAGGCGGCGCATGTTGGCGATCGCCTCGTCGACCTCCCAGACCTGGTTGGCGTCCATCATCAGCGTGCAGCCGTCGCCGATCTCCTCGCGGATGATCCGGGCGCGGCTTATGTCGGCCTCGATGTCGCCGCCGACCTTCTGCTTGAAATGGGTCCAGCCCTGCGCCACGCCTTCGCGGCACAGGCGGCGCAGCTTCGCCTCGTCGTAGCCGAGCCAGCCGGCCGAGGTGGTGTAGGCGGGATAGCCGCGCTCGCGCATCTCCCGCTCGCGCGCGGCGCGCCCCGGAAGCTGGCGGGCGAGCATCGCCGTCGCCTCCTCCGGCGTCAGCGCG
This sequence comes from Allostellaceae bacterium, assembly GCA_036403035.1. Taxonomy (GTDB): domain Bacteria; phylum Pseudomonadota; class Alphaproteobacteria; order ATCC43930; family CGMCC-115725; genus DASWRT01. The sequence continues at coordinate 13,317 of DASWRT010000393.1, forward strand.
TCGGTGACGTGGCGGAAATCGATGCAGCGCACGATCTCCTCGGGGGACATGTCGGCGAGCAGCTTCCAGACCGGCTTGCCCTCGACCTTGGCCCAGAGATCCCAGACGCCGTTGACGACCGCCGCGGTGGCGAGATGGATGGCCCCCTTCTCCGGCCCGATCCAGCGCAACTGGCTGTCGCCCGCGACGCTGCGCCAGAACCGACCCATATGCGCGGTGATGTCCTCCAGCGTCCGGCCGACCACGAGGGGCGCGAGCGCCTCGATGCCGCGGGCGCAGATCTCGTTGCCGCGGCCGATCGTGAAGGTCATGCCGTGGCCGACGATTCCGTCCCCGGCGTCCGTCTCGATCAGCGCATAGGCGGCGGAATAGTCGGGCGCGGCATTCATCGCGTCCGAGCCGTCGAGATGGCGCGACGTCGGGAACCGCACGTCGCAGGCGGTGATCTTCGTGATGGTCCTCGGCATGGCGTCCTCCTTTTCATACCGAGCAGACGGAAGAGAGAGCGGGCGGCGATGCGGGCCGCCGGGACCGGTCCTGCGCCGCCTGCCTCCCTGCCGGCCTACTCCGCGGGGCTGGCTCCCGGCGCGGCGGCGCGGCCGGTCAGCGGCGGCAGGGGTTCGATCTTGCCGACCATGAAGAGGTACGTCGCGGCGCCCAGCAGGCAGAAGCCGCCCGCCACGATCAGCGGCACGAGGAACGAGCCCTGCGTGATCGTCAGCATCACCCCTGTGAAGGTGGCGGTCAGGATGCCCGCGAGGTTGGAGGCGAAGTTCTGGATGCCGCCGATCGAGGCGACGTGGGCCGGGCTGGGCGCGACGTCGCCGGGCAACGACCAGATGCTCGCGGCGGTGAAGGCGAGGCTGGCGTAGGAGATCGCGAAGAACAGCAGCGCGACGTACGCGTTCGGGGCGATCGCGGACAGCGTGATCACCGACGACATCAGCATGCCGCCGACGAGGCAGATCTTGCGCGCGGCGGTCAGGCTCCAGCCGTGCCGGTACAGCGCGTCCGAGGCGAAGCCGCCCAGCCATCCGCCGGGGATCGATATCAGCGCCGGCAACACGCCCAGCGTGCCGAGCTGCGACAGCGAGAAGCCGCGCGCCTGCACCAGATAGGTCGGGAACCAGGTGATGAAGAAGTAGATCACGAAGTTGAGGCAGAAGAAGCCGATCATCATGCCCCAGATCGTGCGGTACCGGAAAAGCGACGCCCAGGAAACGGTTTCGCCGCGTTCGTCCTGCCGGCCGCGCTCCGCCTGCAACTGCCGGCGTTGCTCGGGCGTGACCGAGGCGTGACGTTCGGGGTCGCGGTAGACGATTATCCAGATCACCGCCCAGACGATGCCGAGCAGGCCGGTGACGACGAAGGAGGTCGGCCAGCCGAAGCTGCCGATCAGCCACGTCACCAACGGCAGGGAAAGCGCCGATCCGATGCGAGAGCCGCTGTCGAAGATGCTGCTCGCCAAGGCGCGCTCGCTGCGCGGGAACCAGTTGGCGGCCACCTTGGCGAAGGAGGGATAGGCCCCGGCCTCGCCGACGCCGAGCATCAGCCGGCATCCCATCAGGGTCGCGAAGGAGCGCGCCGCGGCGGTGAACGCGGTGAACACCGACCACCAGACCACGGCGATCGTCAGGGAGATGCGGGGGCCGACCCGGTCGGCGAACCAGCCGAACGGCAACTGCATCACCGAATAGGTCCAGAAGAACCCGCTGAGGATCAGCCCCATCATGGCGGCGTCGATCGCCAGCTCGTGCTGCATCGTCGGCGCGGCGACGGCGAGGTTGGCGCGATCGATGTAGTTGATCGTGTTCGCCAGACAGCAAAGCAGGATCATGGTCCAGCGTGCTCGGGGCATCGCCTTTCCTCCCTTTCGAGCCCGCCCCGCCCGCCCGGCCGGCCGGGCGGGCGGGGCGGGCTCTCGTGACGCTTCTTCTCTTACCGGTCATCTTTCAAACGAGCGAGACCAGGCGTCGTTCTCGCGGCGCCGACGTGGAATGCCCGGTCGAGGCAGTGCCGCGGGCGACACGCCCCCGTAACGGTTCGGTTCTACCCTTCATTGCCGGATGATCGCGTCCTCCGCACAGTTGCGCCGCGCCGCGCCGCGGTGCACGCTAGCCGCAACGGCTGTAGCGCGGCAGTGGCGAACCGGCTGCGGCGGACGGGGAGAGGACGCTGATAATGCGCGGACATCACGACATGGGCGGGCTGCCGGCCGGGCCGGTGGCGCCGGGCGAGCATTGCTACGCCCTGTGGGAGAAGCGCGTCGACGCGCTGATGATGCTGCTTTCAGCGCCGCAGCGGCAGCTGCTCAAAGTCGACGAGCTGCGGCGCAACATCGAGGCCCTCGGCCCGGACGCCTACGACCGGATGAGCTATTACGAGCGCTGGATGTCGTCGATCTGCAGCACGCTGATCCAGCGCGGCACGATCACGATCGACGAACTCGGCCGCAAGATGGCGGAGGTCGAGGCGCGCGCCGCCGAGGCCGCAGCCGCGAGCTGGCGGGAGGAGGAGAGCCGGACGTGAGCGAGGCGGCAGCGGCGGCCGTTCCGGCGTGCTTCGGCGTCGGCGAACGGGTCGCGGTACGCCGCGCGGCGCCGCCGGGGCACGTACGGACGCCCTGGTACATCCGCGGCCATGCCGGGGTTATCGAGCGGCTCTGCGGCGCCTTCGCCAACCCCGAGGAGCTGGCCTACAACCGTCCGGGCCTTCCGGCCCAGCCGCTCTACCGCGTCCGCTTCCGCCAGCGCGACATCTGGCCGGACTATCGCGGCCGCGATACCGACACGATCGAGATCGAGATCTACCAGCACTGGCTGGAGCCGGCGCCGCCGGAGGCGGATGCCGCCCGGCCCACCGCCGCCATCGTGGAGCGGGCAGCACCATGAGCGACGAGCGTTCATCCCACCGTCACGAGCACGGCCATGAGCACGGCCACGGCCATGAGCATGGCCGTGGACACGACCATCACGAGCCGCCGCCCGACAGCGGCGACGGCGGCGCGCTCAGCTATTACCAAGTGATGGAGATCGCGGTTCGCGAACTGCTGATCGAGAAGGGCGTCTTCACCGCCGACGATGTCCGCGCCGCGGTCGAGGCGATGGATGCGCGGACGCCCGCGCAGGGCGCCCGCGTCGTCGCCCGGGCCTGGGTCGACCCGGCGTTCAAGGCGCGGCTGCTGGCGGACGGCACGGCGGCATGCAGGTCGCTCGGTATCGATTTGGGGCCGATGAACCTCCTCGCCGTCGAGAACACGCCGGATCTCCACAACCTGATCGTGTGCACGCTCTGCTCGTGCTACCCGCGGATGCTCCTCGGCATCCCGCCGGACTGGTACAAGAGCCGCGACTACCGGAGCCGCGCCGTGCGCGAGCCGCGGGACGTGCTCGCCGAGTTCGGCACGGCGCTGCCCGGCGGGGTGGAGGTGCGCGTGCACGATTCGACCGCGGACATGCGCTACCTCGTCCTGCCGATGCGCCCGCCGGGGACGGAGGGGTGGAGCGAGGAGGCGCTCGCCGGGCTCGTCACCCGCGACGCGATGATCGGCGTGACGCTGCCCCGGTCTCCGGCCGCTGCCCCGACTCCGGCATCGTCCCAAGCACCCTGAGAGCAAACCCGGCCCCGACGCAGCCGTTCGCGGCTGGCCGCGTCCGCAACCGCACGAGAGAAGAGCCGACATGACGTTGCGTGCCGAAGAGCGAAAGATCGAACTCGTCGAGGACGTCGCCGGCCTCGTCCGCCAGCGCCTGAACGGCGACGGGCGCGATGGCATGGCGGCGTATTTCGCGCGCTGCTTCTACGCCCATGTTCCGCCGGAGGACGTGCTGACCCGAGACCCGGCGGACCTGTGCGGCGCCGCGCTGTCGCTGTGGCGGTTCGCCGGCGAGCGGAAGCCCGGCGAGGCGAAGATCCGCGTCTTCAATCCCGATCCGGCGGCGGACGGATGGAATTCGGCCTGCACCGTCATCGAGATCGTCAACGACGACCGGCCGTTCCTCGTCGATTCGGTGACGGCGGCGCTGAACGGCCGCGGCCTCGTCGTGCATCTCGTCATCCATCCGATCCTGCGCGTCGAACGCGACGACGCCGGTACGCTTGTCGCGCTCGGCACCGACCCGGCCGGACCGGCGGCGGGCGAGGGCGGCGCTCCGGCAGCGGCCGCGCCGCGCGTGCGGCGCGAGTCGCTGATGCATGTCGAGATCGCGCGGCAGACCGATCCGGCGGTGATGGCGGCGCTCGCCGACGCGCTCGCCGGGGTGCTCGCCGACGTGCGCGCGGCGGTGCAGGACTGGCCGAAGATGCGCGCCCAGCTCGCCGCGACGATCTACGACCTGACGGCGAACCCGCCGCCGCTCGATCCGGCGGAGACGGCCGAGGTCCTGTCGTTCATGAAATGGCTCGACGACGACAACTTTACCTTCCTCGGATACCGCGAATACAAGTTCGACGAGAGGGGCGGCCAGGGCGGCAGCGGCTCGCTCACCGTCGAGCCGAACCGCGGGCTCGGCATCCTGCGCGACGACGACTACTCGGTGTTCGACGGGCTGCGGAACTTCGGCACGCTGCCGCCTGACGTGCAGGACTTCATGCGCCGCAAGCGCCAGCTCCTGATCACCAAGTCGAACCGCCGGGCGACCGTGCACCGTCCGGCGCACATGGACGCGATCGTCATCAAGACCTTCGATATGGCGGGCCGGGTCGACGGCGAACGTCTCTTCCTCGGCCTCTTCACCTCGCTCGCCTACGGCCGCAGCGCGCGCTCGATTCCGATGCTGCGCCGGAAGGTCGAGCAGGTGCTCGCGCGCTCGGGCTTCACCCCGTCGAGCCACGACGGGAAGGCGCTGCAACACATCCTCGACACCTTCCCGCGCGACGAGCTGTTCCAGGCCAGCGACGACGAGCTGTTCGACATCGCGATCGGCATCCTCAACCTCCAGGAGCGGCAGCGGATCGCGCTGTTCCTGCGCCGCGACCCGTTCGAACGGTTCGTCTCCGCCTTCGTCTACGTGCCGCGCGACCGGTTCAACACCGATCTCCGCCAGCGCATGGCGAGCATCCTGGAGACCGCGTTCGACGGCGAGGTCGAGAACTTCCAGATCCAGCTCGACGATTCGCCGCTCGCGCGGGTCCACTACGTCATCCGCACCCGGCGCGGCGCCATCCCGCCGGTCGACTTCGCCGAGCTGGAGGCGCGGCTGGTGGAAGCGGGGCGGACCTGGTCCGACCGGCTGCGAGAGGCGCTGATCGCGGCGAAGGGCGACGTCGCGGCGACGCCGCTGCTGCGCCGCTACGCGGAAGCGTTCCCGACGGCGTATCGGGAAACCGCCGCCGTGCCGGAGGCGCTTGCCGACATCGATCACGTCGAGAGCGTACTGACCGGCGGCCGGCCGCTGGCGATGCGGCTGGCGCCGTCCGCGCCGGGCGGCGCGATCAGCTTCCGCCTCTACCGCGCCGAGGCGCCGGTCGCGCTCTCCGATATCCTGCCGATGCTGGAGGCGATGGGCTTCCGGGTTCTCAGCGAAATTCCCTACGCGCTGGCGCCCGCCGACGCGCCGCAGGTTTCGCTCCAGGACTTCGCGCTCGCCGCCGCCGCCGCCTCGGCGGGCGCCGCGCTGGCCGATCCCGCCGGGCTGCGCGGCCGCGTCGAGGAGGCGTTCGCCGCGGTCTGGGCGGGCGCCGCCGAGAGCGACGGCTTCAACCGGCTCGTCCTGCTCGCGGGGCTCGGCTGGCGGCAGGTCATGGTGCTGCGCGCCTACGGCAAGGTGATGCGGCAGGCGGGCAGCAGCTTCAGCCAAGCCTACATGGAGGATACGCTCGCCGCGCACCCGGAGATCGCGGCCCGCCTCGTCGACCTCTTCGAGCGGCGCTTCGACCCGGCGCTCCAGGCGGACGCGGAGATCCGCATCGCCGGCCTGCTCCAGGAGATCGATCACCGGCTCGACGCGGTGACCAGCCTCGACGAGGACCGCATCCTGCGCAGCTTCCTGCTGCTGATCCAGAAGACGCTGCGGACGAACCATTACCAGCGCGGCGCGGACGGGCAGCCGAAGCCCTACCTCTCGCTGAAGCTGGCGAGCCGCGAGATCGACCTGCTGCCGGCGCCGCGCCCGCTGGTCGAGGTCTATGTCTACAGTCCGCGGGTCGAAGGCGTGCATCTGCGCGGCGGCAAGGTCGCGCGCGGCGGCATCCGCTGGTCGGACCGCAAGGAGGATTTCCGCACCGAGATCCTCGGGCTGATGAAGGCGCAGATGGTCAAGAACGCCGTCATCGTGCCGGTCGGCTCGAAGGGCGGCTTCGTCGTCAAACGGCCGCCGCCGCTCCCGGCCGGGCGCGAGGCGCAGCTCGCCGAAGGGATCGAGTGCTACAAGACGCTGATGCGCGGCCTGCTCGACCTGACCGACAACATCGTCGGCGAGAGGGTGGCGCCGCCGCCCGACGTGGTGCGCCGCGACGAGGACGATCCCTATCTCGTCGTCGCCGCGGACAAGGGCACGGCGACCTTCTCCGACATCGCGAACGGCGTCTCGGCGGAGTACGGGTTCTGGCTCGGCGACGCCTTCGCCTCCGGCGGCTCGGCGGGATACGACCACAAGGTCATGGGCATCACCGCCCGCGGCGCCTGGGAGCTGGTGAAGCGGCACTTCCGCGAGGTCGGCGTCGACATCCAGACGACCGACTTCAGCGTCGTCGGCGTCGGCGACATGTCGGGCGACGTGTTCGGCAACGGCATGCTGCTGTCGAAGCACATCAGGCTGCTCGCCGCCTTCGACCATCGGCACATCTTCGTCGATCCCGACCCGGCGGACCCGGCGAAGAGCTGGAAGGAGCGGAAGCGGCTCTTCGACCTGCCGCGCTCGTCCTGGGCGGACTACGATCCGAAGCTGATCTCGCCGGGCGGCGGCGTGTTCGAGCGTTCCGCCAAGTCGATCGCCCTGAGCCCCGAGATCCGCGCCCGCTTCGGGATCTCGGCCGAGCGCGTCACCCCGGCCGAGCTGATGCGCGCGATCCTCACCGCCGAGGTCGACCTGCTCTGGTTCGGCGGCATCGGCACCTACGTCAAGGCGACGGGCGAGAGCCACGCCGAGGCCGGCGACCGCGCCAACGACGCGATCCGCATCAGCGGCGCCGAAATCCGCGCCAAGGTCGTGGGCGAGGGCGCCAATCTCGGCGTGACGCAGCGCGGGCGCATCGAGTACGCCCACAAGGGCGGGCGGATCAACACGGACGCGATCGACAACTCGGCCGGCGTCGACACCTCGGACCACGAGGTCAACATCAAGATCCCGCTCAACGGGCTTGTCGCCTCGGGCGCGCTCACCGTCGAGGAGCGGAACGCGACGCTCGCCGGGATGACCGACGAGGTCGCGCAGCTCGTCCTTCAGGACAATTATCTCCAGGGGCAGACGCTGAGCCTCGCGCAGATGCGCGAGGCGGAACTGCTCGATCAGCAGTGGCGGCTGATCCGGGCGCTGGAGCGCGCCGGCCGCCTGGACCGCGGGCTGGAGTTCCTGCCCGACGATGAAACGCTTGCGACGCGCGCGGCGCAGCGGCAGGGCCTTACCCGGCCGGAACTGGCCGTGCTGCTCGCCTATGCGAAGAACACGCTCTACGCCGACCTGCTGCCGACCGACCTGCCCGACGAGCCGCAGCTTGCCGGCGACCTCATCCGCTACTTCCCGAAGCCGATGGTGAAGCGGTGCCGGGCAACGGTCGAGGGGCATCGGCTGCGGCGCGAGATCATCGCGACCTTCGTCACCAACAGCCTCGTCAACCGCGCCGGCATCACCTTTGTCCACGAGATGGCCGAACGCAGCGGGCGCGGGCCGGCCGATGTCGCGCGGGCCTACGCGATCGCCCGCGACGCCTTCGCGCTGCGGCCGCTATGGACGGCGATCGACGCGCTCGACAACAAGGTTCCCGCGACGGTGCAGTACGGCATGCATCTCGCGGCGGTGCGGCTCGTCGAGCGGACGACGCTGTGGCTGCTGCGCTCCGGCCTGCCGCTCGACATCCGCGCGCGGGTCGAGGCGTTCGCGCCGGGGATCGCCGCCATCGACAAGGGGCTGGCGGACATCCTGCCGGACGCCGAGCGTGCGACCCTCACCGCCGCCGCGGCGACGTTCGCCGGCCAGGGTGTGCCGGCGCCGCTCGCCGAACGCGTGGCCCGGCTGCCCTGGCTCGCCGCGGCGGTCGACGTGATCCGGCTCGCCGAGCCGGCGGGGCGCGATCCGGCCGATGTCGGACGCGCCTACTATGCGCTCGGCGGCCGGTTCGGGCTGGACCGGCTGCGCCGTGCCGCGGCTTCGCTCAAAGCCGAGACGACGTGGCAGAAGCTCGCCGCCGCGGCGCTGGTCGACGAGTTCTACGCGCTGCAGTCGACGCTCGCCGCGGGCGTGCTCGCGGCGGCGGCCCGTCCCGGCGCGGCGGCGGCGTCGCCGCCGCTCGACGCCTGGGCCGCGGCGCGGCGCGGCGAGATCGCGTCGGTCGAGGCGATGATCGCCGAGCTGACGGCGGCGCCGGATCTCGACCTTGCAATGCTGACCGTCGCCGCCCGCCGCCTGCGCGGGCTGGCCGAAACGGCGGGGTAATACCAACGGCCGTTGCGCCACACTCCGGCAGGAGCGCGTCGGTCCGCCGACCCGATCTTAATCCTGGATCGGGCGCGGCCGCATTTCGTTCGGCACGGCGCCCGCCCGCCTGATCTCGCCGGAACGTCGTTCCGGCGGGCGGCAGGCGAAGCAAAGCGTCGCCGAGAGCCCGGCTCCCGACCGCGCGTCGACGGCGTGCAACGCAGTACTGCTCCTCGTGAGAAATCTGGGATAGAGTTCCCTTTGTGATTCGGCGCCGACACCTCCGCGCCCGCGGAGAGGAGGGACAATGCGCGTACGCTTCTTCGGCACGCGCGGGTCGATCGCCACCCCGAGTCGGCACACGCTCCGCTATGGCGGGAATACCTCGTGCGTGGAGGTTCGGTCGAACGCCGGGACGCTCGTCATCCTCGACATGGGCACCGGCGCCGCGGTTCTCGGGCGCGAGCTGCTGAAAGACGCGCCGCCGCATGGACACGTGCTCATTTCCCACACGCATTGGGATCACATCCAAGGCATTCCGTTCTTCGCGCCGTTCAAGATTCCGGGCAGCGTCTGGGACATCTACGCGCCGCGCGGCTTCGGCCGGACGTTGCGCGAGACCCTCGCGGGCCAGATGGAATACACGTATTTCCCCGTCGCCCTCGATCAGCTCGGCGCCACGATCCGCTTTCACGAGCTGGTCGAGGGGCGCTTCAGGGTCGGCGACATCGAGGTCACCTCGCGCTACCTCAACCATCCGGCGCTGACGCTCGGGTATCGACTCGAGGCGGACGGCGTCGGGATCGTCTACGCCTGCGATCACGAGCCTCATTCGCACGCCCTCGCGACCGGCGACGGCGACATCGCCGGCGAAGACCGCCGCCATGCCGAATTCCTCGCCGGCGCCGACCTTGTGCTCCACGACGCGCAATACCTCGCCGGCGAGTACCGGCAGAAGGTCGGTTGGGGCCACAGCACGGTGGAATACGCGCTCGCGGTCGCACGGTTCGCCGGCGCGAAGCGGCTCGCCCTCACCCATCATGATCCGTTGCGCGAAGACCGGGCCATCGATGAACTCGTCGCCGTCCTGCGTTCGGAAAGCCGGCGCACCGCGGGCCCCAAGGTCTTCGCCGCGGCGGAAGGACAGGAGCTGGAACTGTCGGCGACGAGATCCGTCGCCGTCGCCAAGCCGGATTTTCCGGCCCAGGCGCAACTGGGTTCGGCCTTGGTCGGAAGATCCGCGCTCCTGGCGATGGAGACGCCGTCGAAGATTTCCGGCCTGTCCGACGCGCTGCGCGCCGACGACGTGCACATCATCGTGTCGGATGTCGCGAACGCGCCGGCAGCGGCGCAGCGCGAACGGCCGATGCTGGTGCTTCTCGAGGACACCGGCGACGCTCGTGCGGCGGCGGCGTCCCGCGCCATCCGGCATCTTGCGGGCGAGCCCGACGAGCTGCCGATCGTGCTGGTGACTCCGAGCGAGCCGCGCGGCGATGGGATGGAGAATGGCTTCAGCGATTTTCTCGTCGAGCCCTACTCGCCGGTCTATGCGCGGACGCGGATCCGCGCCTGGCTCATGCGCGCGGCGTGCCATTGGGTGCGGGCGCCGACCCCGAACGACGAGGAGCGGCGGCTTGCCGCAACCCGCGCGCTCGGTCTCATCGAGACGCCGCCCGAGGAGCGCTTCGACCGGATCACGCGCCTCGCCGCCGCTCTCTTCGACGTGCCGATTGCGCTGATCGCGCTGATGGAGCGGGATCGCGAGTGGTTCAAGTCGCGCTGCGGGCTCGACCTCTGCGAGGTGCCGCGGGACGAATCCTTCTGCGGCCACTCGGTCTATCTTCGCCAGCCTCTCGTCGTGGCCGACGCGCGGCTCGACGAACGGTTCGCGGACAACCCGTATGTCACCGGTCCTCCCGGCGTGCGCTTCTACGCCGGCCACCCGCTGATCCTTCCGGACGGGAGCTGCGTCGGCACCATCTGCGTCCTCGATACGCGGCCGCGCCACATCGACAATCATGGTCTCGAACGGTTGCGCGACATGGCCGATCTAGCAACGCGGGAACTTGAGTTCCCGAAATAGCGGAACGTCCTAACCGGTCGGTCACCGATGTCGACGGCGACCTTGCCCGGCGGAGCCGGCCGGCACCCCGGCCCTCCCCGCAAGAGGGAGGGAGAAAAGCTGAACGGTTTCAAAGTCCTCCTCCCTTTGCGGGGGAGGGCTTTGGAAGGGCATCCGACTTCATCATCCTCCCCCGCGGTTGCGCGGCGGGAGGGCCGGGGTGGGGCTCTTCCGAAAATCCGGCGGCGGCCGCTCAGCCCTTCGGCGGCTGCTGTTCGGCGCGGGTCACCGCGGCGCGGATCAGGTCGGCGGCTTCGGCCGGATCGGCCCAGCGCTTGACCTTCACCCACTTGCCTTTCTCCAGGTCCTTGTAGTGGGCGAAGAAATGCTCGATCTGGGCGAGCAGGATCTCCGGCAGGTCGCGATACGACGAGACGCGCTTGTAGAACGGATGCAGCTTGTCGACCGGCACGGCGAGGATCTTCTCGTCGACTCCGCTCTCGTCTTCCATCAGCAGCGCGCCCACCGGACGCGAGCGGACCACCGCGCCGGGCACCACCGGCGTCGGCCCGACCACCATGCAGTCGACCGGATCGCCGTCCTCGGACAGGGTGTGCGGGATGAAGCCGTAATTGGCCGGGTAGAACATCGCCGTGTGCAGGAACCGGTCGACGTACATCGCGCCCGACGCCTTGTCGATCTCGTACTTCACCGGGTACCCGCCCTGCGGGATCTCGATGATCACGTTGACGTCATGCGGCGGATTGATGCCGATCGGTATCTTCGAAAGGTCCATGATGCCCCTCGGGGAAGGCGCCCGGCGCCGAGACGGGGCCGGGTTCATACGCTGAAGCAACGGCCGTGCCGGAAAGGGGCCCGCCCCGCGGCATGGCCGACAGGGCGGGTTATAGCGGAGCCCCCGGAATCCGCCAGTGCCGAGGCGGTACGCCGGGCTCCGCTCCCCGGTTCGTCAGGTCCGGTTCATCCTGTTGCTGACGAGGTCGTCGACGACGGCTGGATCGGCCAGCGTCGAGGTGTCGCCGAGCGCGTCGTGCTCGTTCGCCGCGATCTTGCGCAGGATCCGCCGCATGATCTTGCCCGAGCGCGTCTTCGGCAGGCCCGGCGCCCACTGGACCAGGTCCGGCGAGGCGATCGGACCGATCTCCTTGCGCACCCACTGCACCAGCTCCTTGCGCAGGCCCTCCGACGGCTCCTCGCCCGCCACCAGCGTCACGTAGGCGTAGATCCCCTGACCCTTGAGGTCGTGCGGGTAGCCGACCACCGCCGCCTCCGCGACCTTCGGGTGCGCCACCAGCGCGCTCTCCACCTCCGCCGTCCCCATCCGGTGACCCGACACATTGATCACGTCGTCGACCCGGCCGGTGATCCAGTAATACCCGTCGGCGTCGCGCCGCGCCCCGTCGCCGGTGAAGTAGTACCCCTTGAAGGTCGAGAAGTACGTCTCCGCGAACCGCTTGTGGTCGCCGTACACCGTCCGCATCTGGCCCGGCCAGCTGTCGGCGATGCACAGATTGCCCTCGGCCGCGCCTTCCAGAAGCTGCCCGTCATTGTCGACCAGCACCGGCTGCACGCCGAAGAACGGCTTGGTCGCCGAGCCCGGCTTGGTCGCCGTGGCCCCCGGCAGCGGCGTGATCAGGATGCCGCCGGTCTCGGTCTGCCACCACGTATCGACGATCGGGCAGCGCCCGTCGCCGACGACGTTGTGATACCACAGCCACGCCTCCGGATTGATCGGCTCGCCGACCGAGCCGAGCACGCGCAACGACGCCCGGCCGGTCTTCTTCACCGGCCCTTCGCCCTCGCGCATCAGCGCCCGGATCGCCGTCGGTGCGGTGTAGAAGATCGAGACCTTGTGCTTGTCGACCACCTGCCAGAAGCGCGAGGCGTCCGGGTAGTTCGGCACGCCCTCGAACATCAGCGTGGTGGCGCCGTTGGCCAGCGGGCCGTAGACGATGTAGCTGTGCCCGGTGACCCAGCCGACGTCGGCGGTGCACCAGTAGACCTCGCCGTCGTGGTAGTCGAAGACGTACTGGTGCGTCATCGCGACATACACCAGATAGCCGCCGCTGGTGTGCAGCACGCCCTTGGGCTGGCCGGTCGAGCCCGAGGTGTAGAGAATGAACAGCGGGTCCTCGGCGCTCATCTCCTCGGCCGGGCAGTCCGGCGAGGCCTTCGCCACCGCCTCTTCGTACCAGACGTCGCGGCCGTTCTGCCAGGCGACCGAGCCGCCGGTGCGGCGC